>CAYJAE010000015.1:0-6139 GCA_964368105.1 uncultured Staphylococcaceae bacterium | reverse complement strand
ACAGTTCATCAAGTTCTCTTAACTCTCCCTTTACGGCGGCGAATTACCGCTATTTTGACGCTTTTCATTAATATAGCGTTCCTTTTCTTTATTATTTTAATCTTGCCAAACCACAAGAATTTCTCCGCTGTTTTGAAAGCTTTAGTCATTGTCATTGTTGTTATTGGTCTTTTTGCAATTGCTTATAGTTTAAAGACCGAGTGGAGTACTTATGTTGGGATTTTTGAAAATGGTTTTAGGACCTCGCAACCAGTTCCGGCGAGTTTCTTTAATAATCGTAATCCGTATGCTTCATTTCTTTTAAATGCACAAATACTCTCGGCATTCCTTTATTTTTCTAATCAAAAGAAATTCTATCGGTTCTTTTATATAATTTTGCAAGTTCCTTTTGCGCTGGCAATTCTTTTTACTTTTTCGAAAACTAACGTTTTGATCAGTGTCTTCTTAGTCTTAACAATTTACTATTATCACCTTGTGCGCCTTTTGGTTCGCAAAAGGTTTGTTCTCTTCACGATTGAATTTATTTTTAGCACGCAGTTTATTGTTCTCCTTGCCCTCTTTAGATTTCTCCCCGCTTTTGCCGGAAATCCGCTTTCTGATTTCTTAGTTAAATATTTGCCAGACGAAATATTTGCTGCGGGTTCAAGAACGATGGATGCGCGTATTAAGCTTTGGATGTATGCTTGGACCTTAGTTAAAGCAAGTCCGTTAACGCTATTATTTGGGGACGGACCGCATTTATCTCGGTACTTTTATTTTGATCGGATGAGTCAAGAAATTAACGGCATCAGCGGCGTTGGCTTTGGTGACTACCATAACGGGTTTGTTGAAGTACTCCACACCTTCGGCTCTGTTGGACTTGGTCTTTATTTACTAATTATTTTTGGAAGTCTCATTATTGTCTTTAGACGAGCAAAAACTAATCGACCAATCGCCTTTTATTTAACTCTCGCTTTAGTTATCTTTTTAGCGCGCAGTAACACCGAATCACTTGCGATGCTTTTGTTTAAATCAGAAGGCATTCTTGCTTCCTTTACTTATGTCTTACCGCTTCTTTATTTCATGAAACTTTCGCATGAAAAAGGATACGGAAAACTCATTGAAAAAAAGACTCCTGTTTAAGGAGTCGTTTCTAAACTATTTTAAGTAATATTTATTCGGCGCGGAAGCCGTATTTTTTTGACATTTCTTCAGTATGTTTAATGTGTTCGATGTTTTCAAGTAAGCTAGCGGCTTCAGCGTCTAAAATGATCGTAGCTTCACCGGTATAAAATTGAATCGCACTTGAAGTAACACGCGAAGTAATTGGGCCTTCTAAGGCTTGCTTAATAATTTCGGCTTTCTTTGTTCCACTGGCGACGAGGATAAGTTTCTTTGCGTCAAGAATAGTCCCGACGCCCATTGTTAAAGCAAAGTGCGGCATTTCGTCTTTGGTAAGTCCGACTTTGCGGTAGAAGTCTTCGTAATTATCGTCAATTGTTTGTCGAGTTAAAGCCACGACGTGACTGCGACTGCCTAGACTTGAGCCTGGTTCGTTATAGCCCCAGTGGCCGTCACGACCAATACCAAGGAGTTGCAGGTCAATTCCGCCGCAATCAGCGATTTTCTTTTCGTATTCTGCGCAAGTTTTACTTGGGTTGGTGGTAAAGCCATTGAAGTAATGAATATTTTTCTTGTTTATATCAATATGTTTGAAAAATTCTTCATGCATATATCTAGCGCTTGATTTGTCTAATCCATAAGGTTTAATAACATCAAAGCCTTCGCCTAAAAATTCATAAAGCGTAAACGCTGTGACGTCTTTGAAACTTAAACCTTCTTCTTTATGCATTCTTACCAGTTCTCGGTAAGTGCCAATGGGGGTAAAACCAGTAGCAAGTCCAATCACTGAGTTTGGTTTTTCTTTAATTTGTTTGGCGATTTGCTTCGCCGCGGCTTTTGACATTTCGTTATAATCATCACGAATAAAAATAGCCATAAGAGTCTCCTATCTATATAGTTTTTTATACCTCTATCTTACTACATTCGTTTTTCTTTTGCCATAGCAAAATAGCAAGAAAGCCCAAAAGGAAGAAAAATTAATAGGTTGAATGAGAAGAAACGGCATAAAAGCAGATTAGCGCCATGCTCGAATCTTAAAAAAATGGGTGTTGTTTAACGAAGTGTGAAAGGACATTTTGCCTCAAAAAGCCACTAATAAGTTATAATAAAAAGAAAAGAGGTCTGAAAACATGAATATATTAATGTTATTAATACCGAAAAAAGATGTTTGCTTTTTAACGAGTAACGAAACTATTATCGAAGGTTTAAATATTTTGCGGGCAACGCGTTACAGCAGTGTTCCGCTTCTAGATGAAGACGGATATTTTGTTGGAACAATTACCGCGGGTGACTTACTTTGGCACTTAGAAAAGCACGGGTTTGATAGTGCAAAAACTTCCCGAATTAAAGAAGTAAAACGGAACCGAGACTATTCCCCGGTTGGTGTGCTTGCTCCAATTGAAGAGTTAATTAAAACCTCCCTCGGGCAAAACTTTATTCCAATATTAGACGACCGTAACTTTTTTATTGGGATTGTGACACGAAAAGATTTGATTGCAAAGTTTATTGAAGAAGAGGCGGAAGAAAAAGTTGTTACTGATAACGAAGTTTTAAATGTTCTTTATAAAAGACGGAGTATTCGCCGTTTTAAACCGCTTGAAATTCAAGAAGAAGTATTAAATAAGATTTTAAGTGTTACGAATGTCTCGCCCACAGCCGGAAACCGTAAACCACTGCACACTCTGCTTTTAAGTGAACCAGAAAAGATTAGTGTTATTAGTAATCTCCATGTTCGGGGTGGCCAATTTGCGAGAGCTCCATATGTAATGATTGTTTTAAATGATGATAACGTCGAAAGTAATGAATTTTTAGCTAACAACAATTGTAGTGGCTTAATCGCGAGTTTACTCCTTGCAATTGAAAGTTTCCCTGGTTTAGGCGGCTGTTGGATAAGTGGAGCAAACAGTGAACAAAACCTCCTTATGAAGAAAGAGTTAAATATACCTGAGCACTTTAGTATTTACGGCTTTATAATCTTTGGCCATAAAGATGAGTTTAAAGCTCCTAATGAAGCGAACAATAATTCAGTTTTACACCGTAATAAGTGGTAAGAAAAAGCTAACTAGGTAATAAAATTATTAATGATAGCCGTAATGAAGGGCGCATAACTCGCACCTTTTTTCGCCGCCTACCTTCCAAAACGTGCTATAATTAATATTGGAGGAACTATGGCAAAAAATATATTAGTTGTTACCGGAAGCGTTCGAAAAACAGGCAACTCAGCAGTATTAGCAACTTCTTTTATTAAAGGAGCGCGGGTTGGTGATAACGCAGTCCAAAAAGTCGAAGCTTCAAACCGTAATTTTTCTCCATTTCGAGATAAAGAAAATGCGTGGCGAAAAGGAAAACCAAGTTTAATTGAAGATGATTTCAATACCTTAGCGCCTTATTTACATGTCTCTGATGTTTTAGTGCTCTGTTCCCCAGTCTATTTTGGTGGCTTTAGTGGCGCAATAAAACTTTTTATAGATAATTTATATGCTTATACTCTACCGCAAAGAAAACGCAATTTAAAATTTACTAAAGCGATTCTCCTTGCCGTGGCAAGTGAAGATAAAGAAGATACTTTTGTCGGAATTATTCATGAATTCAAAGAATTAGTGCGGCAATTAGGTATTCCTGAATTTGATATTTTAACAGTTCCAGGCGTTGGTGAACGTGGCGAAATTGAAGCGCGTGAAGAACTTGTTAAAGCGAAGGAATTGGGAGAAGCGATTAAGTAGATTATGAAAATATTAGTCACAGGCGGAACAGGGTTTATTGGTTCACATACAGTGGTTGAAGCAATAAAAGCTGGTCACGAAATAGTTGTTGTTGATAATTTAGTAAATTCACAAAAGAACGTTATAAACAAAATAAAGAAGATATGCGGCGTTAAACCCGCTTTTTACGAAATTGATGTCGCAAATAAGAAAGCTTTAGAAAAAGTTTTTAAAGAACATAAGTTTGACGCAGTCATCCACTTTGCTGGATTAAAGGCGGTTGGCGAGAGTGTCCTTAAACCACTTTTATATTATCGTAATAATTTAGATTCAACCTTAAGTCTTTTAGAATTAATGAAAGAGTATGACGTTAAAAACATTATCTTCTCTAGCAGTGCTACCGTCTACGGCACACCCGAAGAGATGCCAATTAAAGAAGAAGATCCGCTTGGAAACACGACTAATCCATACGGCACAACTAAACTCTTTATCGAACAAATTCTTCGTGACTTTGTAAACGCAAACGCGGGTTTTAAAGCAGTAAGTCTTCGCTACTTCAATCCGATTGGCGCGCATCCTTCACGGTTACTAGGAGAATCACCAAACGATATTCCGAATAACTTAATGCCCTTTATTAGTAAGGTTGCTAGTGGAAAACTCAGCGAATTAAGTGTATTTGGTAATGATTACCCCACTATTGACGGAACGGGAGTGCGTGATTATATCCATGTAATGGACTTAGCAAATGGCCATCTTTTAGCTTTAAAAGCCTTTAGTTTCCCGATTGCCTATAATTACTACAATTTAGGAACAGGACAAGGAACAAGTGTCTTACAGTTAGTGAAAGCTTATGAAGTCGCTAATAAAGTGAAGGTTCCTTACGTAATTAAGCCGCGTCGCAGTGGTGACATCGCTACAAGCTTCGCTGATATTAGTAAAGCAAAAGAAGAATTAGGTTATGTTCCCACCCACACAATCAAAGAAGCGTGTCGCGACGCCTACCGCTTTGAAAAAGCTATTAAAAATAAATAGACGTTTCTTCTAAACAGTAATTAAATAACCGTTACCAAAGATAGGAGCGGTTTTTTTAAACTAAAACAGTGTTAATATTATTTAATTAATATTAAGTAATACGTCATTTTATAATCATTTTGTCGTAATAATGATAAAATAATTATGAAAGTGAGGTAAATATGGGAAAATTTCAAAAATCGTTTCATCTGAAAAGTGGCGCAGTCCGTTATGGGGCTTTTTGGCCTACCATTAAAGTAAATGCGCACGTCTTAATCCTAACTGGTATGGAAGAGCATGCCCTTCGCTACTCTGACTTTGCCGCAGTGCTCAATTCCCACAATTTTGATGTTTACGCCGTTGACTATTTTGGTCAAGGGGAAAACATTGTTATGGGTGGAGAAGTAAAAGGAAGAGTACCATTCGACTCTTTTGAAAAATTCGTTGATATTTTAGGTGAAGTAGCAAGTAGTATTATCCAAGATAAAAAGCCTTTATATATTTTTGGTCATTCAATGGGATCCTTTCTTACCCAACGATTTGTCCAAAAATACCCCGAAATTGCTGCGAAAGCTGTGATATGCGGCTCAAACGGACCAAGTATTTTATTTGGTTTAGGGAATATGGTTTCTTCTTTAATTGTTAATAAGAAAAATTGGAATGAACACGGAAAATTACTCCCATCCCTCTCAATTGGCAGCTATGCGAAAAGTGTTAAAAACGCTGAAACTCCCTCGGATTGGATTAGTTACAATAAGGATAACGTCTCAGCTTATCTTGAGTCGCCACTTGATGGCGGTCCGTCCTCAAACGGTTTTTACCGCGAATTACTTAAAGGAACAAGCAGACTTTACAGTAAGAAAAAATATAGTAAAGTTAACCGCGCACTCCCACTTTTAATTATTGCTGGGGAAGACGATCCCGTTGGCGCACACGGTAAAGGCGTCTTAAAACTTGTTAAGATGTACGAAAAACTTGGCTTTACCAATGTCAGTCATAAACTCTATATTAAAATGCGTCACGAAATTCTTAATGAAACAAATAAAGAACAAGTGTATAATGATGTCTTGAAATTTTTAATGGAAGATTAAACTAAGTGGCTAAACAAAAAGAAACAAATCCGGTTATTACTGAAAATCGAAAAGCAAGTTACGATTACTTTTTAAGCGACTTCTTGGAAGTTGGGATTGTTTTAACGGGCACGGAAATTAAGTCGATTCGCCAAAGTGGAACGTCGCTTAAAGATACCTTTGTTTCTTTTTCTAATAACGAAGCTTTTATTGAAGGGCTCTACATTGCCCCTTATAAATTTGGCAATATTTTTA
>CAYJAE010000014.1:0-16250 GCA_964368105.1 uncultured Staphylococcaceae bacterium | reverse complement strand
ATTGATTTTCAAGGAAATAACGGGAGTATTGACGGGGATTCACCCGCGGCTTATCGTTATACTGAGTCACGGCTTAATGAATTAAGCGCTGAACTCGTGCGTGACATTGAAAAAGATACGGTTGATCACGCTTTAACCTTTGATGACTCTAGTTTTGAGCCTAGTGTCCTCCCGAGTCGCTTTCCAAACCTACTAATTAACGGTTCACAAGGTATTGCGGTCGGGGTTGCAACTGAAATCCCACCCCACAACTTAAACGAAGTAGTGGAAGCAATCATTTATACAATTAATCATAAACGGGCAACCGTTAGTGATATTCGGCAATTTATCTTAGGACCAGACTTTCCGACCGGCGGCATCATCTTTAAAGGTGAAGGATTAGATGCGATTTACGAGACAGGACGGGGAAGAGTCGAAGTCGAAGCTAAAACGAATATTGAAAAAGATAAAAACGGCCAAAGTATTGTTATTAGTGAAATTCCTTATCAAGCTAATAAAAGTACAATCTTACGCGAAATTGGTTTAATTGAACAAAACCATAATGTCGACGGTATCCTTGAAGTACGGGACGAAAGTGACCGGCAAGGACTGCGGATTGTCGTTGAACTTAAAAAAGAAGCTAACGCTGATATTATTCTTGAATACTTATTAAATCGGACCCAACTACGGACTGGCTATAACGCTAATATGGTCGCAATTGCGGATAACCGGCCGAAAACCTTAAATATTCTCGACTTAATTAACATCTATATTGCTCATCAAGTCGAGATTATTACCCGCCGCTCCCGCTTTGACCTCGTTAAACTGCAAAAAAGATTACACATTATTGATGGTCTTATTAAAGCTATTAGTGTTTTAAGTGAAATTATTGCAATCATCCGCAGTAGCACCGACAAGAGTAGTGCGAAGCTTAATATCATTAAGGCATTTGACTTTAGTGAAGAACAAGCTGAAGCGATTGTAATGCTTCAACTTTACAAATTAAGTAATACCGATATTACCGTTTTAAATAATGAACGGCAAAGTGTTGTTAAAACTATTAGTGAATTAGAAGACATTTTAAGTAGTGAAAAGAGCTTAAATAACTTAATTATTCGTGACTTGCGTGATATTAGTAAACGGTTTGGTGACGCTAGAAGAACCGCGATTGAAACTAAGGGCGAAGTTATTCAAATTAATAAACGTGACTTAATTGCCGATGAAGATGTGATGCTTGCCTTAACACGTGACGGGTACATTAAACGGAGTAGTTTAAAATCTTACAAAAGCAGTGGCGACGATTCGCTTCCTGGCATTAAAAGTAGCGACTTACTCATTGCAAGCGCAGAAGTAAACACTAAAGATTTCCTCATTGTCTTTACTAACCTTGGTAATTTCCTCTTTATCCCAATTTACGAAATTAGTGAAGGAAAATGGAAAGACGAAGGAAAGCATGTTAACTATATTTGTCAACTTAACCCCGAAGAGAAACTTATTAAGGCCTTTAATGTTAAGTCGTTCCGTGAAGATCTCTACTTTACCCTAGTGACCGCGAACGGCATGATTAAACGGAGTGTTGTTAGTGATTTTGTTGCCCAACGCTATTCCCGTCCCCTAACTGCAATTCGCTTAATTGCGGGCGATACCCTTGCTGACGTTGTCCTTACAAGCGGCAATAGTGACGTGCTTGTGGTCACGAAGAGTGGCGCGGCCTCTTTCTTTAACGAAAACGAAATAACCGTAATTTCCCTTAAAGCAAGTGGTGTTAAAGCGATTTCTAAAGGAAAGAGTGACCAAGTAGTAGGCCTCATTAGTGTTGACCCGGAAACAAAGACAAGAACTGGGATTGTGACTGCAGAAGGCCATGTAAGACTTCTTGACCATAGCTACTTTGCCTCGACTGCCCGTCTTGGACGGCTCCAACACGTCATGAAAGTTTTTAAAAGTGACCCGCATATTATTAAATCGGTCTTTAGTTATCCAAAGTCCGTTGACGAACTTAAACTTAATGTTTTAACCTCACTTAATACTATTTTACCGCTTGTTTTAACGGATATGTCACCAACACCAATTGATAAGTACGCCAAAAAGAATGTTAATGAACTCGCCGACACTGAACTCATCAGCGGACTTTACATCTTAAACATCTTAAAAATTGACGAAAAAACTAAAGCTTATGCGCCAGTTATTAAAGCAGAAGCCGTTAAAGTTGATCCAGTCGAAGACGGATACGAACAAATGTCAATTTTTGATTTATTAGATGAGGATTAAAGAGCGAAGAAGTTCACTGCTCGTTTCCGGCATTTCCGCTGGATAAACGATCCCATGAATTATATTAAGAATAAAAAAGATTCCAAGAACGGTGGCGCCTATAATTGCCATCGTTTTTTCTTCTTTGGTAAACGCTAATTGATTTTCCGCACTATTAAAGAGTAAAAGCACCATTCCGCCGAGGCCAATGAACGGTTGAAAAAAGCCCGCAATCATGAGTGCAGCGAGGATTAAGACATTTCGAATCGGACGTTTAGTTTCTTCCATATACAAAAATGATAACATCAATTTCATCTTTTTAAATGTAAAACACCTAAAAAAAGCAGTGGTTTTCAAGAAAATTTGTGCATTCGGGTATAGTTAACCAGTTCTAAACATGGTAAAATAATATGTAATAAATATGAAGAAATTTACACCAACATATCACGCCCACAGTATCTACGCTATTAACCCAGCCTTTTTTAAATCAATTGGGGTTAAAACACTTCTGATTGATTTAGATAATACGCTCGCTAGTCACGATCAAGCACTACCAAGCGCAGAAACATTAACTTATTTAGCCGCTTTACAAGGAGAAGGACTAAAACTCTATATTGTTTCTAATAATAGTGGTAAACGCGTTAAAAAGTTTGCCGATGCAGTTGGTCTAACCTTTATTAGTGGCGCCCGTAAACCTTTAGTGTTCAAAATTCGTAAGTTTTTGAAAAAAGAAGGAGTGGCTCTTGATTCATTAATGATGATTGGTGACCAAATTTTAACTGATGTCTTTTGCGCAAATAGTTTAGGTGTTAAAATAATATTGACCGAGAAGTTAGTTGAACGTGATCTTTGGATTACGAAGTTTAATCGCGGCCTTGATACTTACTTAAGGCGCCGCTTAGTGAAAAAGAACTTATTAAAGGAGTGGGATGGAAATGGTAGATAACTTAGTAAGAGTCAAAAGATGTTACGGCTGTGGAGCTTTTCTCCAGTCAACGAATGAAGAAGCAGCGGGTTATATTCCGGAAAAGTTTTTAGAAAACAATGAAATTTTTCTTTGCCAACGTTGTTTTAAAACCCATCATTATAGCGCTGACAAATTAGCAGAACCAATCGTCAGTGTTGATTTTATGAAGTTAATTGCCGATATTAAGAAGAAAAAAGCCTTAATTTTCTATGTCGTGGACGTATTTAACTTCGAATCTAGTTTTAATCATGAAATTAATAAAGCCCTCTCTGGTCTTGATATCGTCCTCATTGCTAATAAGATCGACTTACTACCAAAAAGCACGAATGAAGAAAAAATTAGAGAATATGTTGCCCGGAAAATTAAAGATGAAGGACTAGCCGTAAAAGACGTTATCGTTGCTAGTAGCATCAAAAACTACAATATTAATGAAATTATCGACATAATTTACGATTTAGATGATGCCCGTGACATTTATTTCATTGGCGCTGTCAGCAGTGGAAAATCCAGTTTAATTAAAACGCTCTTAAAAAACTTTAGAAATGAGACAAGCCGCTATATTACAACGAGCATTTATCCAAATACTACGCTTGCCGTCCAAGAAATACCCGTTACTGAAAAAGCAACAATTTACGACACACCAGGAATTTCGATTAATAATTCACTCTTAGGCCTTGCTGAAAAAGAAGTAGTGAAAATTATTGTCCCCCGCTTTGAAATCAAACCCGTTACTTACCAATTAGCAGCGCAACAATCAATTTTAATTGGTGGGGTTGCCCGGCTTGACTTTGTTAAAGGCGGGAATACATCCTTTACCTTTTACTTTGCGGCGGACGTTAAACTAACCCGCAGTCAAGTTAAAAACGCTGATAAAGTGTTTAATTCGCTGCTTAGTACCCGGAAAACAAGCCCAATCTCAGCGCTTGTTACTTCGACGACTGACTTAGACGCTTTTGAATTTACGACTGAAGACGATAAAAAATACGATGTGAGCTGGAACGGCCTTGGCTTTGTCAGTTTCAAAGGTGTTAACCGCGTAATTCGTATCTATGCCCCACGGGGAGTGGCGATTAGCTACAATGAAAGTAAGATTTAAATAAAATGTTAACTAAAAAAAATATCCGCTTTTTAAAAGGTTTAGCGCAAAAAGAAAAATCTTTATTCCAAATTGGCAAAAATGAAATTACTGAAAGCCACAAAAAACTCTTTGATGACGCCCTCTCGGCCCGTGAACTCATTAAAATTAGTGTTTTAACGTCCGTTACGGGCGATATTGATGAACTCGCCCTTAATGTTGCTCGCCTTGCTAACGCTGACTTAATTGAAGTAAAGGGAAGAACCTTTGTTTTATACCGTAAAAACCCGAAAGATATTAAAATAAAGTTCCCAGTATGAAAATAATCGTCTTTCCGGGTAGCTTTGATCCGCTGCATAATGGCCATCTCCAAATAGTAAGAAGCGCTAAAGCGCAAATAGGCGCTGATTTAGTGCTTTTTTTACTCTCCCCCTCAACTGTGTGGAAGAAAGTGGATACGCCGTTTAATGACCGCGCAAACATGATTAAGAGTGTTATCGGAGAAGAAGAAGGCTTTGCCCTTTGCCGGATCGAAGAAGAAAACGAAGGAAAAACTAATTATACGTATCAAAGTTTAGTTAAACTCCGCAATATGTATCCTCATGACGAACTATTTCTCCTTATTGGCGCTGACCAAGCTAATCTCTTTCATAAATGGCAAAATCCCGATGAAATAGCCGCTCTAGCTACTCTTTTAGTTTATCGACGTAAGGGAAGTAATCTTGACCAAAGTAACATTGATACGTACAAGATGTTAGTAATAACTGGGCCAAAACGGGAAATAAGTAGTACTTTAATCCGTCATGGCGAAAGTATTGACGTTCCTAGTCCGGTTTTAGAATATATGGTAGAACATAAACTCTACTTTACGGCACAGATTGCTAAACGGATGAGTAACAAGCGTTATCTTCATAGCGTAGAAGTAGCAAAACTTTGTCGCTTAATTGCCATTAGTAACGCTATGGATCCCTTAAGCGCCTTTTTAGCGGGACTCTATCACGACATTGGTAAAGAAGTGCCAGAAGCTAAAACTATGGCGATTATGGAAAAACATTATCCTAACTATCTTGATTTGCCCGCCTGGAGTTATCATTCCTTTGTTGGTGAATATATTACTAAAGAAGAGTTCCTTATTAAAGATAGAGAAATACTCCACGCTATCCGTGTCCATACGACCGGGGACAGAAAGATGAAGAAGCTTGATAAATTACTCTACGCTGCAGATAAGATTGAACCTACCCGTGGTTTTGATAGCAGTGAATTAATCGCATCTATGCTTGATGATGTTGATCAAGGCTTCGTTACCGTCTTAAAGGCAAACATTGAATACTTTAAATCTAAAGGTCTTGATTATCACAATCGTCTAACTGACGAAACAATTGCCAGTTATATTAAATAAAGAGTAAATAAACTAAGTATACATGAAGCGCTTGTGAGGACAAGTGCTTTTTAAATAGTGCCTTAAAGATGACAAGAAGAGCGGTTTTAATAATAAATCAACTGTTTTTCTGTATTTAACGGACTTTCAATAATAAATATTATGTAAACTAAAACGTTAGGAACAACGATTGTATGAGATATTTTCTTTGTTTAATGTAAGCAGATTTTAAAAAACATTAAATTTCATACAATCAGTTGTCCACAACTTGTTATTTACTAAATAATTACTAATTATTAACTAAAGACGTATTTTTATTAATTAAAGGCGATTATTGATTAATTTATTGAGACCGTTGACAATTAATTTAAATTGTTCGGTTGTTAACTTACAAACCGGTCCAATACTCTTACTAACGCCATTTTCATAGTTAACGTTGATAATTGGCCGCAAATAGATCCTTACTTTGTCAATTGTGCGAATTTGACTTATTTTCGCAAAGCTTGGTTCATTAGTGTTTACACCTGGTAAGTAACCGATATCGATTGCTTCCCCGTAACTATAGTGGACCTTCGTCGTTAAAGGCACGACCACAATGTTTTGGGCGTCTTCTTCGCTATTGTGCAAAACAACTGCGTAATGACGTTCATTGAGTTCGCTGCCAATATTACGACCAAAATCAACTTCGTAAACTTCTCCTTGTTCAATTTTGTACTTCAGTGTATTCTCGAGTAGAAACACTTCATAGTCTAAATTGCGTTTAAACCAGTCAAATAATGCAGTATACTGCTTTTTGAGGCGTAAATCGCTCCCGTCCATTGTCGGCTCGTTGATTCGCATAAATCTGTTTTCATTTTTCATTTTAATTTACTCTTTTCCTCTGCCTACCTATAAATACAACCGAATTTGCCACTTTATTACAAATAATTTCGGCAAATATTAAAAAGACGAATGTTTATTCGCCTTTTTATGAGTATCTTTAATATTTGTAATACGTTTTAGTCGTTAAGTAACGCTTCAATTGATGTTCCAATTAAGGTTGATGTTGGTAAAAGGTTGAAATTGCTTAAGACAGTCGCTCCTAAATCCGCGAATGTTTTCCGATTTTCTAATTCTCGGCCATTTTTGAAAGATTTGGAGATTGCAATGAGCGGTACCATTTCCCGTGTATGGTCAGTTCCGTGCCACGTCGGGTCGTTTCCATGGTCAGCGGTAACAAGAATTAAGTCGTCGTCATTAACTGCAGCGACGAGTTCACCTAAACGTTTATCAAAGCGTTCAATCGCAAGCGCATAACCGAGTGGATCACGACGATGGCCATATTCACTATCAAACTCTACGAGATTCGTGAAAATTAGGCCGTTAAACTCTTTTTCGACGGCTTGAGCGATTGTTTTATCCATTCCGTCTTCATTACTAACCGTCTTTACAGTCCGGGTAATACCGTAATTGTTGAAAATATCACTGATTTTGCCGACCGCACTTACGGTGAAGCCGTTGTCATCAAGAATATTTAAAACGGTTGGTTCACTCGGCGAGAGGGCGTAATCATGGCGATTTGACGTTCTTTTGAATGAATCTTTATCTTTTCCTAAGAAAGGACGAGCAATAATCCTTCCTAGTAAGTATTCAGGACGCATACAAATTTCCCGGGCTATTTCACAAGCACGGTAGAGTTCTGCTAAGCCGGTTACTTCTTCATGGGCCGCTATTTGGAGGACACTATCCGCGGAAGTATAAACAATCAGACTATTGTCGCGCATTTGCTCTTCACCTAACTCTTTTAAGATTTCGGTTCCGCTTGCGGCGTAGTTACCAATGATCTTATGACCAGTTTTTTCACTTAGTTCATCGATTAAAGCTTGAGGAAAGCCGTTATCAGTAAAAGTTTTAAATGGTTTCTTTGTGTAAATCCCGACCATTTCCCAGTGTCCTGTCATTGTATCTTTCCCATTACTAGCTTCTAAAATCTTAAAAGCATAGGAATTTGGATGATTTTTGACTTTTTTAACGCCGCGAATGTCACTTAAATTACCTAAACCGTATTTTTCAAGGTTTGGGACCACTAATCCTTCGGGTTTACTTTCAGAAGCGTGGCGGAGCGTATGACTTCCTTCGTCGCCAAATAACTTAGCGTCGGGCATTGAACCAATGCCAACACTATCCATTACAACCAAAAAGACACGTTTAAACTTTTTTATTTCCATAACTATAATCCTCTCTTTACGTACTTTAATTATAACAAATTACAAATAATTGCGTATTTTTTATGCCTAAAATCTTTGTTTGCTTATTTTTTAGGCGGATTATTCATAATCCGGTCATAAGCACTAACGATTCGATTTGAAGAAATATTTAAGTATATTTGGGTTGTGGCAATATTCGCGTGGCCAAGCATTACTTGGACCGCCCGTAATTCGGCCCCGTTTTCAAGTAAATGCGTCGCAAAAGCGTGTCTAAGCGTGTGTGGGGATACTTTTTTACGAATTCCCGCAACTTCTGCGTATTCTTTAATCATTTTGAAAAAGTATTGACGGCTTAGTCCTGTGCCGAGGGTATTGAGAAAAAGAATCTTTTCTTCCCTTTTAGTGTCGGTTGGTCTTACGTCATTAATATAGGAAACAAGCTTACTTAAAGCATATTCGCCAATTGGTACGACCCTCTCTTTATTGCCTTTACCTTTAATGCGGATAATCCCGCGGTTAAAATTAACTTGATCAATCGTTAAATTAAGTAGTTCTGAGACTCTCAGCCCACTGGCGTACATTACTTCAAGCATTGCCTGGTCACGAATACCACGTTTAGTGGTAACGTCAGGCGCATCAAGCAGTGCTTCTACTTCAGTATTCGTTAAGTATGTTGGTAGTGGTTTACTAACTTTCGGAAAAGGAACCTTTTTTAATTCATCAATAAAGAGTCCTTCATCTTTTAAAAAGAGTAAATAGTTGTAAATTGAAGAAATCCGACGGACAATGGTTGCGCCACTTAAGCCTTTTTGACTCTCTAAACTAATAAAATCGTGAATTTGCAGTTGATTTAGTTCACTTGTGTCATTAATATTAAAGGTTTCGTGATAAAGATGGATGTCGTCTAAATAAGCCGTAACAGTAGTTTTGGCAAGTCCTTTTTCAATATAAAGGAAATTAGTGTAGTTATTGAGTGCAAGATCAATGTGCATACTAGTCTCGTTTCACCGCGCTCGCTTTAATAAAAGTCGGCTTTTCAAATTCTTCATTCAGTAGTTCCATAATGACCTCTGACTTCGATTTTGCAGAAAAATCATCAAAAAGACTGAGTTGTTCGCGTAAACTACCTTCGTCCACTAGGTTTTGAAGGGTAACGCCTAAGAGACGAATTGGTTCATCATTATAGTTTTTATCGAAAAGCTTCATTGCTTCGTAGAAGATTTTAAGTTCGTTATTCGTTGGTTTATTTAAGGTTACACTTCGATTAATCGTCGTAAAGGTAAAGTAGCGGATCACGATTTGGATTGTATAGCCGCTTTTCCCCTCTTTTAAGGCGCGGCGACTAACTCCAGCGGATAATTCCTTAAAAAGCGCACTAATCTCTTCGTAATCATCTGTGTCATAGAGAAAAGTTTGCGAATGGCCAATACTTTTCGGATCCTCTTCTTCGACCATTACTTCGTCACTCCCGCCTCCGGTTGCCCATTCACGGAGTGTAAAGTAGTTTTTACCAAGGAGAGTCTTCACTTCATCATCTTCACTTTTGGCTAAGTCGCCAATCGTCTTTATCTTTAAGTTCATGAGGCGCGGCGCCGTTTTTTTACCAACGCCGTACATTTCTTCAATTGAAAGCGGCCAAAGCATAGTTCCTAGGTCGCGCCGGCGAATGACGGTTAAACCAAGGGGTTTTTGCATATTACTCGCCATTTTTGCAAGAAACTTCGTCGGCGCAACGCCAATTGAACAGGAAAGACCAAGTTCTTTTAAGATTGTCATTTGTAATGCTTTAATCTTTTCAAGTGGTTTTTCGACATTACTTAGTGCTTCAGTCGCGTCAATATAGCATTCATCAATGCTTGCAACTTCGATAAGCGGAGTGAAGTTATCTTTAATATAATTGAAAAAAAGCGTCGAATAATGATGATATAGTTTAAAATCTGGTTCTTTTACGATTAAATCAGGGGCTTTCCGCATTGCCATGTAGGTCGGCATTGCGGAATGAATCCCAAGTTTCCGGGCTTCATAGCTAGCGGTACTAACAATTCCGCGTCTGCCACTTCCACCAACGATTAAAGGTTTTCCTTTAAGACTAGGATCTTTAATTAACTCGCACATTGCGAAGAAGGCATTTAAATCGATATGTAAGATTATTTTACTCATATTTATAATTACATTATACTAAACAATTTTGGTTTACATAATAACATTGCTTAAGTATAAGTTTTCTCTCCCTATTTATAAATACAATCGAAAGGCTGCAATTTCCACATATTATTTCTACACAAAAAACAACTTAAAAACTACTAATTATTAACTAAAGAGCAAATTAAGCCTTTATTTGCTTTGTAATTCGTCAATTTTGATTTTAGCGCTCTTAAGCTCTTCAGTCAGGGCACTACTAAGGAGTGTTCCTTCTTCAAAGAGTTTTAAACTAGCTTCTAAGCTTAGTTTTCCGCTTTCAAGTTCACTAACAATGATGTTGAGCCGACTTAATTTTTCTTCAAATGTTTTTTCTTTACTCATACTTCTTCCCCTTTGATGATTGCTTTTTGTGATCCGTCATTAAATGTAATTGTTACTTCGTCGTCTTTAGCAAGTGTTGCGGCACTGGTGATTATTTCCGTGTCACGACTTATAAAAGCGTAGCCGCGCGCTAAGATGCCGGTCGGACTGAGTGTCTCAAGTTTAGCGCTTAAGTAAGTTGCTTGCTCGTTTAGCTTTGTGTGCAACTTCACCATTACTTCATTTAATCGTTGCGTTTGTTTATTGATGTTTGTAATATTCAAAGTGACTTCCCCTTCAGTTGCGCGACTAAGGCGAAGTTTCAAATTAGCAATTCGTTCATTAATGTTTAAAGTAATCGCACTAAAGTTCGTTAAAACTGGTCGTGTCACTAAAGAATTAAGTTTTTCATGCAGTTCACGATACTTTAAATTTAAGGCTTGTTTGATCCGCTCTTCGGCGTTTATGATGTCTTGAGTTAAGTCAAGGCGACTTGGGACACTAAGTTCAGCGGCTGCGGTTGGTGTACTGGCCCGGACGTCAGCGATGTAATCAACGAGTGTAGTATCAATTTCGTGCCCGATTGCGCTTATAAGGGGGATTTTACGTTCAGCTAATGCCAAAACTAGTCCTTCATCATTAAAAGCCCAGAGGTCATCGCTACTCCCGCCACCGCGCGCAATAATTAAAACGTCAATTTCCGGATTATTTAATTTGTTAAAAGCACTAATTAAAGAAGCGGGCGCGTTTTCGCCTTGAAAGGTTGCGTTAACGATCTTTAAAGTAACTAATGGGTAACGTCTTGTAATATTTGTAATAACGTCACTTTGCGCAGCGCTATCTTTGGGGGTAATAATGCCAATCGTTTTTGGAAACTTCGGCAACTTTTGTTTATGTTCAGAGCTAAATATCCCGGTTTTCTCTAATTTTTCTTTAAGTTTAGCGAGTTCAACGAGTTTTGCGCCAAGTCCATAATAATTAACGTCATAACAAACAAGTTGATAAGTCCCACTTTTTTCGTATAAACTAACTGCGCCACGACAAATAACTTCGTCACCGTCTTTTAGAGTTG
Source organism: uncultured Staphylococcaceae bacterium (assembly GCA_964368105.1). Taxonomy (GTDB): domain Bacteria; phylum Bacillota_I; class Bacilli_A; order RFN20; family CAG-826; genus UBA1361. Next base: position 4,841 of record CAYJAE010000014.1, on the reverse strand, counting down.
CAGGAAAAGCCGATAACGAGAAAGAAACGGCGCTAATCCGCGCTTGGTCACCTTCTTTAAGGGTAAAGTAAACAGCGCTTGCGTAGTGCTTTAAATTAATGATTTCGCCCCGTACTTCAACTTCACTTAAAAGGGCGTCGTTTTGTATCAGACTTTTAACATAACGGTTTAATTTACTAATTGTTAAGATTTCACGCATTAATTAAGGCCTCATCAAGAATGCCATTAATGAATTTGTACTCTTCACGCGGAAGGTAATCCTTTGCGAGTTTAACCGCAACATTAATGACTACTGCTTTACTAACTTCACCCGTATAGGTGAATAAAGCGTAACTATAAATTAAAATTGCTTGAGTAACAACGTTTAAGCGCGGAAATTTCCAATCTTTTAAAAACAGGCTTAAATGTTCAATAATAGCTTCATAATGTTTTAAGGCATTAAATAAAGTTGTTTTAAGGGTAACGGGGATTTCTTCGGCTTCTACGCCACTAATACTAACCACTAATTCATTAAAATCAATTGGTTGATTGTTTTTAATGTTAATAAGCATCGCGTAGAGTACTTTTATCCCAAGTTCATGACTTTGATTACGGGATATTTTAGGCGTGGTCATAGTAACCTCGTTTAATTGGACTAATGAAAGCGTAGAATAAACCAAGTACACCAACGGTTAACAGTGTAAAATAATGAATAAAAGTCGTAATACTCATCGCACTGGCGTTTTCTAAGTAACCATTCGTATAAACTAAGGCTGAATCTAGGGCGTAGAGAACAAATAAGAAAATAAAAATACCGTGCTTCCCTTTTCTTGTTTGACGAAGCAAGACAAAAACAATAAAACTAGTAATAAAAGTTACTAAAACTAGGGCAATGGTCCGCCACGTAATATCAACAATATTATTTTCAATGTAGCGCGATAACAAAGTAACTGCGTTAAAACCAAAAGAATAAAAGGTATATTGATGAGTGAGACCAACGTAATTACCGATTAAATTTAAGAGAGCCGGCAGTAATAAAAAAAAGCGGATGATACCACCTAATGATTTTTGAATGGTCTTTACCGCTGGTTTCTTTTTCATCGTTAATTAGCGCCAACGACCTCAACGATAATATTAAAAGGAATTAACTCCGTCATTTGTGTTAATGACGTTTCCACATTTGTTTGAATTTCTTTTTTTACTTCGTCTGAATCGGAATCTGGGGAAATTTTGACAATAATCTTGACACTAACTTCGCCATTGCGAATAGTGCATTTGACAGGTTTAAAAAGTGAATAACGGTTTTTCTTTTCTTGAACAGTTGCGCCTGCTACTTCATTCGTGGCAATTTGTGCGATTTGATCAAAAACTAAATAAGAAATACCCATCACGCCTTTTTTGTTGTAATTTTGGATGTAAACATATTCTGCCATAAATTTTCCTCATCGTTATTATAACGAAACTTTGCATTTTGTTCAATATATGCAAATGAATAATTACTATTTTCCCTCTAAAAAAGCTCCTAAGTAACTCAGGAGCTTCGTCTTTAAATTATTTTTCTTAGTCTTCTTTAGCAAGAAGTTCCGCTTCCTCAGGTGGACTAACTAATTCTTCACCCGGGAGAGCTTCATCTAAATTATGAATAGCGGGAGGAATATCTTCGTCTTTAGTCGCGGAATAAATTTCTTCAGCTTTTGCTTTCGCTTTTGGATCAAGGAGTGATTCAATAATCCGGGCAAGAGTTTCGGGGGTGTAATTTAAGTGCTTAATAATATCTTTTTGCGGCGCGCTATAACCAAAGCGATCAAGACACATTGTGTGATCCGCCCATTCGTGCCAGCCAAAGCTTGTTAAGATTTCAACCGCAATCCGTTTTTTCTTTTCGAGTGGCAGTACTTCTTTAATGTACTTTGCTTCTTGACGACGGAAGACATCCATTGACGGCATTGAAACAACGCGGACGTTATAGCCTTGAAGTAAGAGAATATTTTGGGCTTTAACCGCTAAGTTAACTTCGCTACCGGTTGCAATAATAATAAAGTCAAGTTTGTTCTTCTTATTTTCGTAACTAACAACATAACCGCCACGAGCAATAAGTGCTTCATTTTTACTACCGTCTAAAATTGGTAGTTTTTGGCGGGAAAGCGCTAAAACGTTCGGCCGGGTTTTACTTAAGAGTGCTTCTTTCCAAGCAACATAAGTTTCCCGAGCGTCAGCGGGGCGCCACACATCAAGATTTGGGGTAGAGCGTAAAATAGCTAAATGTTCAATTGGTTGATGGGTTGGCCCGTCTTCACCCAAATGAACACTATCATGACTAAATAAGTAAATGTTTGGTAAGTGACTTAAGGCCGCAAGACGGACGGCGTTCCTCATATAATCACTAAAGATTAAAAATGAGCCGATATAAGGTCTAAAACCACCATGGAGGAGCATACCATTACTAATCGCGGCCATGCCAAATTCCCGAATCCCAAAATTAATGTTCCGTCCTTTACGGTTTTTCGCACTAAAGTTTGTTTCTTCGTTAATATTAGTCATAACACTACTTGCAACGTCAGCGCTGCCACCCATTAAGTGGGGGAGGTGACGATTAAAGGCGGCTAAAAGATTTCCACTAGTACTTCTTGTCGCTTCACTCGAATCGTCATCAAAGCTAACAGCAATTTTAGAAATAATGTCAGCAGTGTCATCACTTAATGATAAACGTAAATCTGCGGCTTCTGCACTTTGGTCTTTTTCAAACTCACTATAAGCTTTACTCCAGTTTTCATGACTCTTTTGGCCATTTTTAGCAATATTATGACGAATTCCGTCATATACTTCGAGGGGAATTTCCCAAGCAGCGTTTGGATAGTGATATGTGCCTTTAGCAAATGAACCATCTAATTCACCAAGCGGCGCGCCATGGACACGGTGTGTCCCTTGGAGACGGCTACCTTGGCCAATAATTGTTTTCATAATAATAAGACTTGGTTTGTCACTTTTTTTAGCTTTGCGGATTGCTTTATCAATTTGCCGTAAATTGTTGCCGTTACTAACACTTAAGACATTCCAGCCGGAAGCAGTAAAGCGTAAAGCGACGTTTTCACTAAACGAATCACTAAGTGGTCCGTCAAGTGTTACTTGATTTGCGTCATAAAAGACAATTAATTTATTTAATTTTTGGTGACCCGCAAACGAGATTACTTCTTGACTAATACCTTCTTGTAAACAGCCGTCACCGACTAAAGAATATGTATAGTGACTCAGTAAATGCGCATACTTTGGAAAGCGGCCAACGAGTGAGGCTTCACTTAACGCCATCCCGACTGCGTTAGCTAGTCCTTGACCAAGTGGCCCCGTTGTCGCGTCGACTCCTGGCGTCATACCGTACTCTGGATGACCGGGCGTTATTGAATTTAATTGACGGAAAGCTCTTAAGTCGTCAAGTTCAATCCCGTATCCCGCAAGGTGGAGGGTAGTGTAGAGGAGCGCACTCGCGTGACCCGCACTTAAAACAAAGCGGTCACGAGCAATCCAGCGCGGATTTTTTGGATCAACTTTTAAATGATTCTTATATAAATTGTAAAGTAATGGGGCACTCCCTATTGCCATTCCCGGGTGTCCGGAATTCGCAGCGTTAGTAGTGTCAATTACCGTCGCACGAATTGCGGCAATACTTAAGGTGTCAATACTACTCTTTTTTGAAAAAAACATAATTTAATCCTCACTTCCTTCTTTATCTATTTTAATACATAATTCTTCTAATTGAAAGTCACTAACTTTCGATGGTTCTTCACTCATTAAGCTTGCACCTTTTAAATTTTTCGGGAAAGCAATGACGTCACGAATATCATTCGTACCGCTTAAAACCATCGTTAACCGGTCCAGGCCAAAAGCAATACCGCCATGAGGGGGCGTGCCGTACTTCAACGCCTCAATAAAGAAACCAAATAATGAATCAATTTGGCTAGCGCTTAAGCCTAAAATTTCAAAGATCCGATTTTGCAGTTCTTGATCGTAAATCCGCATACTTCCGCCGCCAGCTTCGTAGCCGTTAATAACGATATCAAAGGCGAGACTTAAGACGTCTTCTGGTTTAGTTGCTAATTTACTAAAATCTTCTGGTAAAGGTTGGGTAAAGGGGTGATGTTCACTTGCGTAAGCCTTGGTTTCTTCGTTATAACTAAAAAGTGGGAAACGGTCAACCCATAAAACGCCATATTTTTTATCGTCAATTAAGTCAAATAAGCGACCTAATTGGAGACGTAATGCGCCTAATGCAGTTAAAAGCTTATGACTACTATGACCAAAGGCGAGGAAAACAACATCATCTTTTCCTAATTTTAAAACTTTAATAATTTCTTCACTATGGACAATGTTTTTGGCAAGGGAACCACTTAAAGTCACGCCGTCATACTTTAAGATGCCAAAATAGCCAATTCCGTGACGTTTAGCAAGTTCATTATAGTGGTCTAAGACTTTCCGACTTAGTTTATTTTGTGGGTCATTAACCTTGAGTGACTGAACTTCCGGAAAAGAAGCAAAGAAAGTTTCTTTTAGAAAAGCACTTGACACATCACTTAACAGTAATTCAAAGCGGGTTTCTGGTTTATCTGAGCCGTAATACTTTAGTGCATCTTGATAACTTAAGCGTTGTAAAGGTAGTTTTAAGTCGTAACCCACTACTTCTTTAAAGATTTTCGCTAAAAGGCGTTCATTTAAATTTAAAAGTTCGTCATACGTAAAGAAGCTTGTTTCAATATCAATTTGGGTAAAGTCAGGTTGCCGGTCTGCACGTAAATCTTCATCTCTAAAGCAACGGGCAATTTGGTAATACTTTTCGAGTCCGCCAATCATTAGTAATTGTTTATATATTT
>CAYJAE010000013.1:6168-17075 GCA_964368105.1 uncultured Staphylococcaceae bacterium | reverse complement strand
TAATCGAAACCGGTGGCAAACAACTTAAAGTTAGCGCTGGAGAAGTCATCTTCGTTGAAAAACTCGACGTTGAAGAAGGTTCAACTTATAGTTTTGAACAAGTACTTCTCATTAGTGACAAAAAAGCTAAAGTTGGCGCTCCATATGTTAAGGGAGCAGTTGTTACCGCAAAAGTATTGAAACATGGTTTAAATCGCAAACTTAAAGTTTTTACTTATAAAGCGAAAACAAACCAAAAACGGATGTTAGGTCATCGTCAACCATATACATCGCTCGAAATTCTCGAAATTAAAGGTTAGTTAATGATTAAAGTTGTTATTAAACTGACAAATGAGGAAGTGACAAACATTCTCATTAAAGGTCACGCTTATAGCGGAGAACCTGGTCATGATCTCGTTTGTGCCGGTGTTAGTGCCGTCACGATCGGCGCACTTAATTCGTTAAGTGAAGAAGGACTTGCTTTTAAAAGTAAAGTCGCTGAAGGTTTAGTGGAAATTACGCCACTCTATCGCCCTAGCGAACATGACAAAATTGTCCTCGAAGTGTTAATAACAAGTTTAAAGACGATTGAAGAGAGTTATTCTCAATTTCTAAAAATCCGTGAAGAAAGGAAACAAGTGTAATGAAATATATCTTAAATCTACAACTCTTTGCTAGTAAAAAAGGAGTTGGTTCAAGTCGAAATGGTCGTGATTCTGCTGGTCGTCGTTTAGGCGCAAAGCGGGCTGATGGTCAATTTGCGAAAGCTGGTGCGATTATTTATCGTCAACGAGGCACCCGTATTTACCCAGGAGTAAACACGATGCGCGGTAATGATGATACAATTTTTGCAACTGCTGCCGGGATTGTTCGTTTCGAAAGACTTGGTAAAAGCCGTAAACAAGTTAGTGTTTATCCGGTTGAGTAACCGATTACAGTGATTATTTAGAGGCCGCCGTTATATCACGGTGGTCTTTTTTTATTAATTATAATAAAATAGGTAAGGAAAGATTTGTTAATTGTATTTATAAGTGACGAATAATTTCCAAGAAAGATAGAAAAAATAAATGTTCATAGATCAAGCAAAGATTAGTGTTAAAGCTGGTAACGGCGGAAATGGTTCCGTCTCCTTTCGTCGAGAAAAGTATGTCCCTTATGGCGGACCTGACGGTGGGAACGGGGGACGCGGCGGATCAATCTACTTTGTCGCCACTAATAATATTTCAACCTTAACTGATTTTCGCTTTGGGATTAAATTAAAAGCTAATGACGGCGGCCATGGCGCCCTTAAAAACCAATACGGACGAAGCGGGGAAGACCGCTATGTCAATGTTCCAGTTGGGACAGTCGTACTCCTTGAAGCAACCGGAGAAGTTATGGCGGACTTTAAAGAAGTCGGCGAAACGGTTTTAATTGCTAAAGGTGGACGCGGTGGACGTGGCAATACTGCCTTTAAGAGTAGTCTAAATCGGGTTCCGCGTGTTGCAGAAAATGGTTTAGCAGGCGAAGAATTTAATCTTATTTTAGAATTAAAATTACTGGCGGATATTGGTTTTGTTGGTCTTCCTAATGTTGGAAAATCGACGCTACTTTCTACAATCAGCAGTGCTCGACCTGCCATTGCTAATTATCCTTTTACAACGCTCCATCCAGAACTAGGAGTGGTCACACCTAAAGCGGGCGAACCTTTCGTGGCAAGTGACTTACCTGGTATTATTGACGGCGCTCATTTAGGTAAAGGCCTCGGGTTAAGATTTTTACGGCATGCCCAACGCTGTAAAGTCATAATTTACGTGATTGACGGCGAAACAAGTGAAGATTATAGTAAAGATTTAAAAGTACTTCAAAAAGAAGTTAAAAAATATGGTTTTGGCCTTGAAACACGGCCATTTATTGTTGGAATTAGTAAAGTTGAAAGTGAAGAAGCGGAAAAACGCGTTAAAGCTCTGCAAAAGAAGCTTAAAACCGCTAAAGTAATTGGCTTTAGTAGTTTACTAACGCACAACGTTGAAGAATTAAAGAACTTAATGGCGCTTGAAATTAAAAACGCCCCAGACATTTCACTTTTAAATGAAAAAGGCCAAGAATTAACCTATCGTGAATACGATTTAACGAAACAAAAAGATGAAAGTATCTTTAAAATAACGAAAGAAAAACGTGGAGTTTACCGCATCAGTGGAGAAGAAGTTGAAGCCCGTTACGCTAAATACACTTTAAATAGTGAAGAAGCAATCTTAAGATTACTAAATTATTTACGCGAGATTGGGGTTGAACAAGCACTCGAGAATCTTGGTGTAAATGACGGTGACTCGATTATTTTAGGTGACTTTGAATTTGAATATTATCGTTAGGAGAAAATATGGAAACACTAGAACAATACTTAAAATACTTAGTAACTTTCTTAAAAGAAAAAACCCATAGTTTTAACGGCTATATTTTAGGACTGAGTGGTGGTCTTGATAGCGCAGTTGTGAGCCTCCTTGCTAAAGAAGCAGTGGGGGACAAACTTTTAGTAGTAACAATTAATATTCACAGTAGTGAAACTGATTTAGCGCACGCTCGGGCTCTCGCAAAACGGCACAATTTAAACTTAATTGAACTTGATTTAAGTGTGGAGTATGATGCGCTTATTAAAGCTTTAGAAACAAAGCGAGCTTTAACTGATTTAAGTAAAATTAACACTAAAGTTCGTCTAAGAATGACAACCCTTTACGCTCTTGGTCAAACTGAAGGAAAGTTAGTTTTAGGAACTGATAATATGGCTGAACTCTACACTGGTTACTTTACGAAGTGGGGTGACGGGGCTGCGGACTTATTAGTCATTTCCAGTTTAACGAAGAATGAAGTCTTTGATGCTGCGCGTATTCTTGGAGTTACGGAAGAAATTATTAATAAAGCGCCAAGTGCTGGTCTTTATATGGGCCAAACTGACGAACAGGAAATGGGAATAACTTACGCTGATTTAGATGCTTATTTAATTGGTGAAGAAGTTTATCCGCAGATTGCGAAAAAAGCCTTATATTTACATAAAGTTAGTGAACATAAACGGCGACCAATACCACGTCCGCGGGAGTTTAAACGGTGAACCGCGAAAAGACTTCAGGAACAATTATTGCTGGCCTTCTCACTAGCGTTATTTTCATTCTTATTTTAGTATTTATGCGGATGGTAAGTGCATGATTTACGGATTAAAAGGCATTATCTTTAAAGAAGAAGTTACGAACATTGTTTTAAATATTAATAACGTTTTTTACAGTATTAAAATTACCGCACCAACGAATAAAGAGGAGGGTGACGAACTTTTCCTTTTTACTCATCAAATAATCCGCCAAGAAGAGGAATATTTAGTCGGGTTTCAGTCGCTTGGAGAAAAAGAATTATTTTTAAAACTCATTAATGTCAGTGGGATAGGTCCTAAAACTGCTCTTGGGATAATGACCGCAACGACACCAAGTTTATTTGAACAAGCAATTAACAGCGAAAACTTACTTTATTTAAAGAAATTACCAGGAGTCGGCGCTCGGGGAGCGAGTCAACTCATCCTTGACTTAAAAGGAAAACTACAAACTGATACTGATAAAGGTGGTAATCCTAATATTACTGAAGTTAGTGTTGCCCTTACTAATCTCGGTTTTAAAAAAAGTGATATTACTCGGGTGTTAGCTAAGTTTACGGGTGAAGAAATAACCGCTAGTGAACTTTTGAAAATAGCGCTTGCGGAGTTACGGAAATTATGAAACGAATCATGGACGGAACGCTGAACGAAAGTGAACGAAGTATTGAGCTAAGTTTACGGCCCCAAACCCTTGAAGAATATGTCGGTCAAAAGCGTCTTAAACATAATTTGAATGTTTTTATTAGTGCTGCGAAAGCGCGTAATGAAGTTTTAGATCATACATTACTCTATGGTCCGCCAGGACTAGGGAAAACGACATTAGCCCATATTATCGCTAACGAAATGGGGGCAAAAATTAAAGTTATTAATGGTCCTAGTATTGAAAAAGCTGGTGATCTTGCCGCAATCCTATCAATTTTAGAACCAGGTGACATCCTTTTTATTGATGAAATTCACCGCTTACCAAAAGTCGTGGAAGAAGTGCTTTATAGCGCGATGGAAGACTTTAAATTACAAGTAATGATTAATATTGACGGTAATGTCAAAAATCTTGAAGTAGATTTACCGCCCTTTACGTTAGTCGGGGCCACTACTCGAGCGGGTGACTTAACTAGTCCGCTTCGAGCCCGCTTTGGCATTAGTGAAAAAATCGATTATTACAGCGAAGAAGATATTGCGAATATTGTCCGCCGGACAAGTCGTGTTTTTGGTATGCCTCTCGAAGAGAATGCTACTAGTGAAATATCATGTCGCAGTCGGCGCACTCCGCGGATTGCTAATCGTCTCTTTCGCCGTATTCGTGACTTTGCGACTTTTAATGGCGATTCGTTAATTACGCTTCCTTTATGTGTTGAAGCGCTTGAACACTTAAAAGTTGATGAACTCGGACTTGAAGACGTCGATATCCTTTATTTAACAACACTTATTAAAAGGTTTCATGGTGGTCCAGTTGGCCTTGAAACACTAGCGAACGCCATCGGTGAAGAAGTGACTAATTTAGAAGACGTTTATGAACCTTATCTACTCCAAATTGGTTTAATTGATAAAACTCCACGCGGGCGCGTTGCGACTGACAGTGCCTATAAACATTTAAAATTACCGCGTCAAACGACCTTATTTTAATAATTTACGTTTTATTTTATTCTTTTGCTTTATTTCGGTTGTGAAAAATTGCATTTAATAGTATTCTATTAAAGCGATTATAGACATCGAAAATTTTTTTAATATGATGGAGGACCCATATGCGGAGACTTATAGCTTATCTTACCCTGACGTTTACCCTTATTTTTGGCGCAGCCATAAATAGTATTGCGCCGTTACGCAATTTAATTAGTAACCATGAATATCAACCTGGACGGGAGTTCGTTTATCGGATTAGTGATAAAGACAATCCAGACAAATTAACGGATGAACCTAACGATATGGAAGCAATTGACGCAGTTGCTTCAGTCATGGAACAAAGAATGCAAAACTTTGGTGTTAGTGAATTCAATATTGCTAAAGAAGGCAATAATATTATTCGTGCTACGACAAGCTTACAAAGTGAAACTGAATATAATCGGCTCCAAGTTTACTTAAACTACAACGCAAATTTCACTGTTACGATTGGTGACGATGATAATACTGAAGCCCGGCTTGACGCTGACCAAGTGTTTGATGGCGTAAGTGCGCGGGTTGAATATCGTGGTCCTTATCCGTTTATTATTTTCCCACTTAGTAACCCAGAACTTTTTGAAACTAATATTGTCAAAGCTGCTCAAGCTATCCAAGACGAAAAAGGCACGACTGATGTTGCTGAAGGATCCGAACGTCCTGAGTTAGTTAAAGAAGCAACGATTGTCCTTTGGAGTGACTATGATCCTGATAAAGATTCGTATATGAATCCAACCGGCGACACCCAAAGTAAAATCTTCTTAACTTTTGACCATCGTTCAATGTATTGGGATGAAGAAAAGCAAGAAATTGGCGTTGCTAGTCCAGTTGAAGGCGCAAGTGAAAACACTTCACCAACAACCGCTCAAATTAAAGCTGCAAGCGAAACCGCTCGGTTTATGAAAAACGTCTTTAATGCCGGAACACTTGATTACAAAGTTGAATTTTTATTCGCTAATACATATACCGCTCCGACAGTTGAACCAATTATTAGTTTAGGAACAAGAGATAATCTCGCTTTAAGCGCAACCTTATTTGCTTCGCTTATTGCAATAGTTCTCGTCTTAATTGTCGCTTTTGCTATTTACCGCTTACCAATTATTAGTGGTTTGAGTAGTGCGCTCTTAACTTTCTTTGGAACACTCTTAATCTTTAATGCCATTCAAGTTGAATTATCAACGAGTGCCATCCTTGGTCTTTTGATTGTTTCTCTCGCAAGTTTAATCGGTACAATTATATACGCTGCTAAGTTCCGCGGTGAAGTATATAAGGGCAGAAGTTTCAAAAAAGCCCATAACGACGCGATTAATAAATCAACCTTTATGTCGCTTGATATGATGGTTGTGATGTTAATTACCGGGGTCTTTAGTTACTTCTTTGGTGGCGCCGCCCTTGCGGGATTTGCCACAACCTTAATCTTCGGTAGTATTGTCATGATTATCTCAGTCTTACTCCATAACGCTGTTATCTTACCGCTCTTAGCTAATAACAAGATTACAAGTGCAAGTTACGGATTTTACGGCATTACCGAAAGTAAAGTTCCAAACTTACTTAATGATGAAAAACAAACTTACTTTGGTCGCTTTGTTAATCATGATTCCTCGAAAAACGCCAAAGTTCACGCTGGTGTTGCCGGTGGCTTAAGTGGCGTTGCGGCAATTCTTATCTTAGTATTTGCCGTATTTACCTCAATTAATCCGTTTAATCTCGTTAAACATGACGAAAACACCACCCGGGTTTACTTCCAAGTTAGTGAAAAGAGTCCCATTACGACAATCTCAAAAGATAGTCCAATTAATCTCTTAAGTTTAATTTCGCTTGACGGTGGAGAAACTACCCTTGCGGATTCACTTATTAAACAAAGTGGCGCGCCTGTTAACGAAACCCACACCTTTACAACCTTAGAAGAAGAAGGTGAAGAAGAAATTTCTGTCATCTATAACTTCTATGTTTATGACTTAAAAGGTAACTTAAATGGCTCAACTGATGTTTCATACAAAATTGATAAAGATAGTGCCTATACAACTGGGACGCTCAGCGAAGCTATCTCCGCAATAGTTGAGGCGACTGGTGAAGCTGAAGGAACTGTCACTTTTAATCCTATTAAAAAAGAAGCAATTACCCCACATTACGGCCGGATTGCTTGGGTTACTTTAGTTACATTTGCCCTAACTTCACTCTATATTGGTTTCCGCTTTGGCTTAACCCGCGGCATTACAAACTTCTTACAAAGTTTCATTGCTGGAGCCTTAGTCTTTGTCTTCTTTATGGCAACCCGGATTGCAATTCCGCCAGTTGCAACGATCGGCGCTTTTGTCGCCGTCCTCTTCGTAAGTTTCCTTAATACCATAATCTTTAATAACATTCGTGATGTTGAAAAAGATAACACTCATAAGGACTTGACCCGCGTAGAGAAATATAACTTAGGACTCCGTTATAGCTTAAGTCTTGTTTATATCATTTCTCTCCTTACTGGTATTAGTTTCCTCGTCTTTACCCTCGTTGGCCCGCTTGGCGTCAGCAGTGTGTATTTGGGCGCCCTTATTGCGATTGTTGGAACAATTTACCTTGTCACCAAACTAAGCACGCTCTTCTTAAGTTCAACCTTAAATCTCTTCAGCCGGTTACCAGAGAGAAAGAAAAAAGTTTCGAAAACAAATATTCAACGGACGAGCATTAAACCAAAGAGTGGCGAACCTGAAGAAGCAATCTTTATCGGTATTAACGACTAAATAATAGTTTAAAAGCAAAAAAGTACTACTTTATGGTAGTATTTTTTTATGAACGAATTTCAAAATAAAGTATTAACTTCGCTTGGCCTAACGCCGAATGACTATGAAGCGCTTATAGCTGCGCCCTCTATTAGTAAGTTACCGCCTGCGAAAAGTTACGCAAGTTACACGAAGTTTATTGAGCGGATTGAACTAGCAATGCAAGGCAAAAAACGTATTTTAATATACGGGGATTATGACGCTGACGGAATACTAGCAACAAGCATCGTAAAAATAGCTTTTAGTAAACGAAACTACGAAGTTTTTACAATGATACCAAGCCGCTATAAAGACGGGTACGGATTAAATATTGAAGTAGTAAAGCGGATAAAAAAGCGCAATATTAACTTAATTATCACAGTTGATAACGGCATTACTGCTTTTGAAGCGATTGAATTTGCGAACATGAACGGTATTGAAGTGCTCGTTAGTGATCATCATGAAATGGCAGAATTTGTCCCCCTTGCAATGGCGATTCTTCACCCTGATTTGCGCAAAAATAATACGATTAATAGCTGTGGAGCTTACATGGCACTTTTAATAAGTTACGGCTTACTCGGGAGATTTGACGAATACTTAGTTTCGCTTGCGGCGATTGCGACCATTGCCGACATGATGCCGCTTGTTCTCCATAATCGCGAATTAGTGCGCCTTGCCTTAAACTACATGAACGAAAATAAATATCCCGCGTTTTCTTTATTAAATAAAGGGGAATTATACACTGTTAAGTCAATTGGGATGGGAATTGCACCTAAAATTAATGCCCTTGGACGCCTTAGTCAAAATTATGAAGCTAATATCCTCGTGGAGTATTTTTCAACAAACGATTCACTTCGCCTCCAAACAATAAATAAATACATTAATGAAGTTTATGACGAGAGGAAGAACTTAAGTAATGGCGCGCCACTTGCGGAAGAAGAAGCGAGTAAACCGGCAATTGTAGTTACGAGTGTTGCCCTTGAAGGGGTTTTAGGATTACTTGCGCAAAATTATGTTCGGACCTATCATAAACCGGCCGTTGTCTTTACGACAAGTAGTGAAGACGACACTCTGCTTAAAGGTAGTGCCCGCAGCAGCAGCGGCTTTAGTATTACTAATGCTTTTAAAGAACTTGAACCTTATATTCTCAAAAGTGGCGGCCATGAAGAAGCGGGCGGCTTAACTATAAGAAAAGATAATTTTGAAATATTTAAAGAAAAATTTAATGAGTTAGCGCTGAAGAATCCGCTGACGGAAAAGGTTGAAAAAGTTATCCCAATAAGTTACTTAGATTTAAGCGAAGAAAATTTCACTTTTGTGGAGTCACTTGGTCCGTTTGGCTTTGGCTTTCCTGAACCAATTTTTAGTCTAGAGGACGCAAATCTCATTAATTTAACGTATTCACGCGATAAAAAACACATTATTACGAATATTAACCCAACTCTTAAACTAATTGGCTTTAATTTTGATCAAGAAATAGTGGAGAAAAACACATATACTTTTGAAGGAGTTTTTAGCAAAAGCGAGTATAAAGGTCGCTTCTCTAATGACTTCATAATTACCGCAATTAAGCCTAAACTCTCTTAATTATTATAAATAATAAATATCAATGATTTTCTTTTTTGTTGTTGCTTATTTTTTGCAAGCACCCTTGAATGTGTTATTATAATATTGTAGTAACAAAAGGAGGAAAATAATGAAAAACAAAAAGTTACTTTTACTACCGTTTTTGGCGCTTATTTTAGCGGGCTGTACACCTGACCCGTCTTCAAGTACGCCACCTGATTCAAGTGGTCCTGACTCAAGTGATACTTTACCAACAGTCCCAGTTGAACTCACTCCAAAAAGAACCATTGCTGAAATCCGGGCAATGACTGCTGATGGCGATAGTGCATCAGAAACCGACAAAGCTAAGGTCTTTGAAACGAAAGGTATTGTCACTGCAAAATTCCGTGGCGCTGTTACTTCTGATAAGAAACCAGCGTGGAATATTTCGATTCAAGAAGGTTCTGCTGCTCTTTTACTATACGCGATTGATGAAGCTACATACGCTGCTGATTTCGAAAAAGTCAAAGTAGGTGACGAATTAACCGTCGAAGGTAATTTAGCTGCCTATAACGGCTTACGTGAATTAGACAGAGTTAAGTATGTTTCGCATAAAGCTGGAACTGCAATCGTTCCTGCCGCTGTTACGAGTCTTAAACAAGCTGATTTAAAGGGAAAAGACTCGGCTTTAGTGAAAATCGACGGTCTTAAAGTTATTGATAAGCCAAACTTAGTGGCTAATATTGATGGCGACCGCACAAATATCACACTTGGTGTTAGACTTGCAATGCCTGCAGATTTAGCAACCACTATTTCTACATACATGCATTATAGTATTACGTTCGCAGATGCAGAAGCTACCATGGCAAAATTAGGCGCTGTTAAATCCACTGATACAGTCTCATGGACTGGTATTCTTGGGATGAATAGTGGTCTTTTCCAATTAACAAACGCAAATGCTGACGAATGGACAATCACTCCTGGAGGCGAACCAGTAGTAGCCTCTATGGCTTTCGATAAAGCAACATTCGAACTTAATGTTGATCAAAGTGAACTTCGTAAACTCGTGTTAACCCCATGGGATGCGAAACCAACCGGAGTCACATTCAAGAGTTCCGATGACGCAATTGCTACCATTGACGTTGAAGGAAATGTCAAAGGTATCGCCGCTGGTGAAGCAACCTTAACCGCAACTTTAGGCGAACTTAAAGCCGAAACAAAAGTTACTGTTAAAGCAGCTGACGCAGAAGTTACAAAGTATGTTATTACTCCATTTAAAGACGAATTAGCTAATGATAAAAACGTTGAATTACTTACTATCGAATCTTTACTTCAATATAGTAAAGGTTTACCAGAAGGAACAACGGTTACTAAATCTGTTAAATTCTTTGTTGGCACAGGCGGAGGAAGTAGTTCCACCGACAGTATGCCAGCTGAATACACTGTCTTTAAGTTCTCCAATAGCTCAACTGCGGGCGAATTTACTCTTTCACTTCCAGCTGGAAACTTAGTTGAAAGTGTTGCCCTTAAAGGACGTGCTTGGAATACCGATGTTGCTTCATTATCCGTTAATGGTGTTAGCAAAGACTTCTCAAATGCTGCTCCTGCTAACAAAACTGATATTCGTGATTTCAATTATGAATTACCAGTAGCGACTAACGTTATTGAATTTGTTGCTGTTAAACGTCTTATCGTTACTGAAATCGTCTTAAACTTAAAATCTGGCGGTGGTCAAGTTGATCCTCCAGGACCAGAAGTTAAAGAACACTTTGGAGACGCAATTCCTGAAGGAGTTACTCCAATTGCCACTATCTTAACAAGTGAACCTGCATTAGGTACTGTCTTCACCACCCGTGGTGTTGTTA
>CAYJAE010000013.1:1621-6068 GCA_964368105.1 uncultured Staphylococcaceae bacterium | reverse complement strand
TAGCGCTTCAACTATTAGCTGCTGGAACAGTCTTTGATCTTTATGCAGTTCAAAATGCAGGTGCAGCCTCTGGTGCATTAGTCTGGAACTTTGGGACACCAACCCTTGATTATTTTGTACTACCAGAAGCTCCAGATCCAAAACCAGAAGTTAAAGAACACTTTGGAGCTGCAATTCCTGAAAACGTTACTCCAATTGCTACCATCTTAACAAGTGAACCTGCATTAGGTACTGTCTTCACCACCCGTGGTGTTGTTATAGGTACTAACGGCGGACAAATCATGCTACAAGATCCACTTTCCGGAAAAGGTATTTTCGGTTATGGAACACTTACCAATGAAGAAAAGTTAGCATTAAAACTTGGTGTTGTCGTTGATATGACTGGCGCATATGCAGTTAACAATAATGGTAAACAACTCGCTGTCACCGCTGTTGTTGTTGTGGCAGAAGAAAATTTAAGCAAAGTTGAAGCCATCGCAATTAATAGTTTGGCTGAACTGGATGTTATTAAAGCAAGTACTGATGTTAATCTTCATTCACGCCTTGTGAAATTTGTTGGAGTTAAGATTGTCAGTGCAAATACTGACAAGAAGAGCTTCGTTATTACATTTGGTGGAGAAGACAGTCAATATATTGCTGTTGGTTTCATGGATTCTGCCAATGCAGAACACAAGAGCAGAGATGATATCAATGCTTTAGCGCTTCAACTATTAGCTGCTGGAACAGTCTTTGATCTTTATGCAGTTCAAAACGCTGGCAATAATAGCGGATTAGTCTGGAACTTTGGGACACCAACTCTTGATTACTTTGTAGTTCCAGTTGCCTAAACAACGATTTAATTAATCAATATTCTTTTAAAGAAGAAATAATACTAAGGCCGCAGGTATCCCCTGCGGTCTTTTATATAATTAAAATTAGCGTTGTTTTACTAAATAAAGTTATTTACGATGGTTTGATTTAGTATTTTCTTTATATTTGTAATATTAATTATTATTGATATAATATTTCCAGAAAGAGGTTTATACAATATGAAAAAGACAATATTGACTAGTTTATTATTTCTTGGTTTATTAGTTGGTTGTTCCAAACCAAACTCATCCGTTAGTGAAGGGCCAGGTGATGATGCAAGTGACACTGAAAAATTACCAGAAGTTCCAACTGATACCGGTGGAAACACCAACACTGGTGGAAACAATAACACTGGTGGTGACGGTACAATTAACGGCACTGTAACGATCGAAAAGGCAATTCCTGCTGGTTGGACTTATGTTTCGAATAATCCGAAAGATTATCCTGATCCGGCATGGTACAATTCAGGCGGGCTAAAGTTAAATTTCTCTGAAATGGGCTTAAAATCGCCAACATTTGCCGCTTCAGCAAAAACGGTTGTTCTTAGTGGAGGTCTTTATGAAAACACGAAAACTGGTACTAAAACAACATTAGCTATCTATACTGTTTCGGGTTCAACTGAGACACTTGTTCGTTCTGCGGTATTCTCTGCTGCTGAGTTAAAAACATACAGTGAATCATATTCCTTACCAAGTGGAACAACTCAATTCTTTATTAAGTTAGTCGCTAATGGCGGTTATAACGTTGATTTAAAAACAATCGTTATTAGTTAATAGTACATTTTTAAACATTAATCACACTAAACTCCCTTTCCTGGGAGTTTTTTCATTAGCGCCGCCCGATTAATAACAAATTTGTTATAATAAATAACAAGGAGTAGTCATGAGTGCAATAAATAAAGATATTCTTGGTAGTAGCGGGTCCACCCATACATTCGAAAATGTCAAAGACATCTATTTTCTCTATATTACTGACGAAATAGATCGTCAAAATATTTTACGTGCTTATGAATTTGCTCACTCTAAACATGAAGGTCAACTACGTAAGAGTGGGGAGCCTTATATTAATCATTTAATTGAAGTTGCTTATATCCTTGCGGAACTTCAAGCTGGACCTTCGACCATTATTGCCGGATTACTTCATGACGTTGTGGAAGATACGGATGTCGAAGTCGCAGACATTGAGAAGATGTTTGGTAAAGACGTCGCAATGATTGTTGATAGTGTTACCAAAATTCAACGCTTAAAACTAAGTAAGAAGAAGGACGAAAGTTCCTTCCTCTATGAAGATCACCGTAAGATATTTTTAGGAATGGCTAAAGACATCCGCGTTATTATTATTAAACTCGCCGATAGACTCCATAATTTACGAACCCTTGATTATCTCTCACCTGAACGCCAAATCGCGATTGCTAACGAAACGATGGCGGTCTACGCCCCGATTGCCGGACGTCTTGGGATGGGAAAAGTTAAAGCTGAGATGGAAGACTTAAGTCTTAAGTATACTGATCCTGAGACTTATCATCATTTAGTGACGCTCGTTGAACAAAAAAGTCCGAACTTAGAAAGAGCACTCGTTGAAGTAAGTAAACGAATTGCGGATATTCTTTTCCGCAATAACATTAAGTTTGAAATGCAGTTCCGCGTTAAGTCACTTTATAGCATTTATAAGAAGATGAAAGAAAAAGATAATGACTTTGATAAGATCTATGATTTAATGGCATTACGGATCATTACTGACAATGAACTTAGTTGTTATGAGATTCTTGGCCTAATTCACGCGACCTATCGTCCAGTTTCGGGCCGTTTTAAAGATTATATCGCTGTACCGAAGAGCAATATGTATCAAAGTCTCCATACGACCATTTTTAGTGGTGACGGTAACGCGATTGAAGTGCAAATTCGCACGCACGAAATGGATAAGATTGCTGACGCTGGCGTTGCAGCGCACTGGGCTTATAAAGAAGGAACAAACTACAATCCAGAAAAAGAACAACGTGAAATTGAAAATAAATTACATTGGCTTCGTGACTTTGTTGGTATTTCGAGCGAATCAAGTGACGACGCTAAAGAGTACATGGATACAATTACTAAAGAAATCTTTGAAACAAGTGTTTATGTTTTTACCCCAAAAGGTAATGTTGTTGAACTTCCCGCCGGGGCAACACCTTTAGACTTTGCCTATAAAATTCACACTAAAGTTGGCGATTCCGCGGTTGGAGCGCTCGTTAACGATAAGTTAGTCGCCTTAAATACGAAGTTAAAGACCGGAGACATTTGTGAAATTAGAACGAGCAAAACTGCGAACGGACCAAACGAATCGTGGTTAAACATTGTTATCACTAATACCGCCCGTAATCATATTCGGAAAGTACTCTCACGAAAGAATCAACTTTTAACCCGTGACGAAAACATAGAAAAAGGTCGGGCCTCTTTAGTGGACGGCTTTAAAGAACGGCTCTTTGCGGAGCATGAAGTTGATGGATATGTTAATAAACCAGCGGTTTTAAAGCATTTTGGCGTTGACGATTATAATGAATTACTTTTACTTATTTACTTACGAAATATTACCCCTGCGGCTATTTTAGATTATTTAAAACTTGATCGTCGTGACCACCTTGGCAAGATATTAAATAAAGGTCGTAAAGTAGAAGACGCTAAGAACCCAGTTATTGTTCCAGGTGCCGGGACAGTCGCGGTTACGCTTGGTAACTGCTGCCGTCCAATACCGGGTGACGAAATAGTTGGCTACATTACCAAAGGCAAAGGAATTACTATTCACCGTGTTACTTGTCCTAATATTGTAAGCGGAATGGACCGGACAGTAGAAGTGTTTTGGAATGAAAATAGTGTTACGAAACTCTACCCCCTTGATTTAAGTGTTAAATGTAATGACCGTGATAATTTACTAGTGGACGTGATGAATTCCTTAAGTCAAGCTAAAGTCGGTATCTCGAAAATTAAAGCTACCTATCACCCGGCGACGAAAACAAGTGTGATTGACGTTTCAATCTTAATCCCTAACATCAGTGAACTCTCCCGCGTCTTAAGTATCATCGGACAAGTCGATGCAGTTTACAAAATTGAACGTGTTTACCACTAAAATACCCTATTAGTTAATAATTAGTAGTTTGTTAGTAATATTTTAGCTATTTTAGCAGACGCCCGCCGTTGACTATTACTACCCTTTTAGCGTATAATTTAGATGTCGATGAAGTGGGTCCTTTAAAAGTGCAGAAATAGAGACTAGTTGGATGGTGGAAAACTAGCGGATACTTAAAAAAGGCGACACCATGGAGACATGTTTCCAATCAATACGAAACCGTTAACTGCCGTTAAAGTTTGAGTGCGTCTATTTATAGACGAAGTAAGGTGGTACCGCGGAATATTCCGCCCTTAGGCTACCTTTTTTATTTACAGGAGGAATTTATGGCAAACATTACGAGCCCCAAGGGCACACATGATTTAATTGGCGACGAAGCCCGGGCCTATAACTACATTAGCGGCGTTTGTAGTGACGTCGCCGAGCTTTATGGTTATGATCCACTTGCTACGCCTATCTTTGAAGCAAATGAACTATTTGCGCGTGGAGTAGGAGA
>CAYJAE010000013.1:0-1521 GCA_964368105.1 uncultured Staphylococcaceae bacterium | reverse complement strand
ATTAATAGTTTAAGTAGTCAAGAAACAAGAGAACGTTATAAAGTAGCTTTAAAAGAATTTTATAGTAGTCATCTTGAACATATGTGTGCGGATTGTCACGTTCGTTATGAACAAAACCCGCTCCGTCTTTTAGACTGTAAAGTACCTGAAGACGCTCTTTTAGCGAAAAAAGCTCCTAAAATTGCTGATTTTCTCACTGATAAGGACAAAGAAGACTTAGAATTCATCATTAGTGAATTAGCGGTTTACGGCTTTGAAGCAAATGTTGATTATTCATTAGTGCGTGGATTAGATTATTATTCAGGAATTATCTTTGAGTTTTCTTATATCCCAAGTTCTAACAAAGATTATGGCGCAGTTGGCGGCGGAGGCCGTTATGATAAGTTAATCCCTAGTCTTGGTGGACCTGCTATCGAAGGCGTCGGCTTTGCCTTTGGTCTTGAACGACTTTACCATATTTTAAAAGAAGAAGGACTTTTAGATCATATTGCGATTAGGGATGACATCTACGTTATTAGTACGAAAGCCACTAAATCGGCAGCCTTTAATTTATTAACTGCACTACGGAGTGAAGGAGTGCGGGGTGTAATGAGTTTTAATGAAAAGAGTTTTAAAGCGCACTTTAAACTAGCGGAAGCACGGGGTGCAAAATACGCTTTAATTGTTGGCGAAGACGAATTAGCGAATAACACAGTTACATTCCGTGACTTAAGTAATCAATCGCAAGTGGTTATTCCCCTTGAAAAAATTGTTGAACACACGGTTAAAGCTCTTGGTTTTCACGACGGCCATGAACACCACTGTGAATGTGGCCATGACCATAGCGATGAAGAAGAGCATGAACATCATTGCCACTGCGGCCACCACCATCACGACGAAGAATAAGAGGTAAATTATGTATAGAACTATTGAAAATGGCTTGATTAATGAAAAACATGTCGGCCAAACTGTCAAAATCATCGGCTGGGTTAGTAAAAAACGGGATTTAGGTGCCCTTACTTTTATTGATTTACGTGATCGAAGCGGGATTGTCCAAGTTTTAATTAATGAAAACATTGAACGTCCGGAAATTAGAAACGAATATGTTTTACAATTTGAAGGCATTGTAACCCTCAAAGCTGTCCCTAATCCTGCCTTAAAGACTGGAAAGATAGAAGTTGTTGCCACTAAGGTTACTTTAATTAATAAAGCCAAGAACCCGCCACTTATTATTGCGGACGATACTGATGCGCTTGATGACGTACGACTTAAATATCGTTATTTAGATTTAAGACGGAGTGTTCTTCAAGAAAAACTACGAATTCGGGCCCAAATTGCGAAAACTACCCGGACTTTTCTTGATGAAGAAGGGTTTTTAGAAATTGAAACGCCAATCTTAACGAAGTCCACTCCTGGCGGCGCCCGTGACTATTTAGTGGCGTCACGCTTAAATCCTGGAACATTTTATGCCCTTGCGCAAAGCCCACAAATATATAAACAATTACTAATGATTGGCGGACTCGAAAAGTATTACCAAATTGC
>CAYJAE010000012.1:0-17343 GCA_964368105.1 uncultured Staphylococcaceae bacterium | reverse complement strand
AAAAAAATCTTTAATTATTGTTCGGCATTCTTCTTCACATATTCCGCCAATTATTGTGGGGGTATGATTAATAACTATTTCGTCAAACAAGTTAAATTGAGCGCCCATGGCCCCACCTTTTTGGTCGTAAGCACCAAAAATTACTCTTTTCAGACGGGAAAGCATGACTGCACCAGCGCACATCGGACAAGGTTCAAGTGTTACATATAGTTCACAGTCGCTTAAACGCCAGACTCCGAGCTTTTTACTCGCTTTTTTAATTGCAATTAATTCGGCGTGAGCCAGTGGATCATGGTTTATTTCACGTTTATTATGGCCACGAGCGATAACTTTTCCATCTAAAACTATTACTGCACCAACCGGAACTTCACCGATTTCACGTGCTTTTTGCGCCTCTTTCAGTGCAATTCGCATGTATTTTACATCATTTGTAATCATTTAAATAAAAACCACCGCACATAGATAAGTAATCTTAAGGCTGCTACGTTCCCGTCCTGACCTGGTTCGAAAATTATCCATCGCGATGGCCCTTTCATTATAGCATTTTCCTTACGGTTGTAAAACCTTTACGCCAAGGAATGGGACAAGGACTTCGGGAACAATCACACTACCGTCAGCTTGTTGGTATTGTTCAACAATCGCTGGAATTAAACGTGAAGTTGCAAGTCCTGATCCGTTTAGGGTGTGTAAATACTTTACTTCACCACTGGTCTTGTCGCGATAGCGCATCATTCCGCGTCTTGCTTGGTAGTCTTTTGCGTTACTAACACTACTTACTTCTTTATAAATGCCCATTGATGGTAAATATACTTCAATATCGTAAGTTCTGGCCATTGAATGTGAACAATCGCCCGCAGCAAGTTTACTAACTTGGAAATGAAGACCAAGTTTTTCCACTAATCCTTTTATGTGAGCAACCATATCATCAAACGCTGCGGCACTTTCTTCGGCCTTTGTGTATTGGAATATTTCAACTTTATTAAATTGATAACCACGAATCATCCCACGTTCTTCAGTGCGGTAACTTCCCGCTTCCCGGCGATAGCAGGGCGTATAACTAAAGTATTTTTTCGGTAATTCATCTTCACTTAAAATTTCATCACGATGAAAATTAACTAAAGCAGTTTCAGCAGTGGGTAATAAAAATTTCGCAGGTTCACTACCTTCAAGCCAAAAGACATCTTCCTTAAATTTCGGGAATTGTCCGGCAGTAAATCCACTCTCATAATTTAAAATATGCGGAGGAAGAAGCATTTCATAGCCTTTTTGCACATGTTCTTGCATGAAAAAGTTTAAAAGCGCCCATTCAAGCCGTGCGCCAAGTCCTTTATAAATCCATGTTCCACTGCCTGAAATCTTTGCGGCTCGCTTATAATCAATTAAGCCTAAGTCTTCACAAAGCGCAACATGATCTTTTTGTTTAAAGCTTACTTCAGGCTTTTTACCGAATGTATAAATAACTTTATTGTTTTCTTTTTCGCCTGGCAGTAAATCTTCGTCCGGTAAGTTAGGAAGAGCAATTAAAATATCATAAACTTTTTGATCAAGTTCTTTTAGTTCACTTTCCCGGGCTTCGTTTTCACTCTTGAGTGCTTTAACTTCCGCAAAGATTACACTAATGTCGCCGCCTGCCTTCTTGACTTCGGGGACACTTCCGCTTAACTTATTAAGTTTAGCTTTAACTTCTTCAACTTTAAAACGGATTTCCCGTCTTTTCTCGTCAAGTTTCAAAATTTCACTACTATCAAACTTCCAGCCTTTTTTAAGTAAAGCTTCTTCAACAAACTTTCCTTCTTTACGAATTAAATTAATATCAAGCATCTTTCTCTTCTCCTTTTTTTAAAAAATAAAACGCCCTTATTAGGACGTTATTAACGTGGTGCCACCTAAGTTTATACAAAACGCGTATCTCATTTTCGTTTTAACGCAACGAACGAAGTTATTACACTTTAGTTCTCTGAGGTGGAATTCATAATTTCTTTGTTCTTGCTTCTCATTGTTAACAAGTTTCTGTAAACATTAAAATTACTACTAGTCTCTTCACTGAACAACTCTATTTTACAAACAAACTAAGAAATAAGCAATTATCGAGTATATATTTTATTAAAGAGTGTCACAATTGCGGCACTGAAGGTTTTTTCAGTCACAACTTCAGTATATTCTTTAGCGTTTAGCGCATGGGTCTCACTTGAAACATTGTTACGCATGACGTACGCAGCCCCACTATAATCTTGAACAAGAAAAGCTTTTGTATCATCAATAACTTCTTTAAAGTTTGCTTTCTTATTCATAATAATCGGCACCCCTAAGTACATTGCTTCGTAAACTGTGATTAAACTCATCTTATCTTCACCTAAATCAATGAAGTACTTTGCTTTAGTTAAGCCAAAACGGTAGACGTCTTCGGGTACAACATTACTAATTACGAGGTTTTTACTCGTTTTACTGTTTAATGCCTTGATTTTGATGCGGTCCATAATCTTCCCAGCGGAGCTAACAAAGACATAGAAGGTGTATTCAGGAACCGCAGCGGCAAGTAAGTTTAATGAATTAATCTCTTCGTTAGAATCAATATTTAAGACTGAAAAGGCGTAAGGCTTTTGTTCACTAAGGCGGAAATAACGGGCAAAGATATCTGGTTCGTTTTCTTTAATTTGTTCAAGCCGTTCAACATTAATCGCGCCGTTAATTATAAAGATTGGAATTTTAACGCCGTAAGAACGTAGTAAGATCCGGGCTTCAAGAGTCGGCACAACAACACCATCCATCATATTAATGACTTCTAGCTTTTGCTTCGGAATATGGTATTTACCGTCTTTCCGCGGAACAACAATCCGCACCTTTTCGTCAATATTAGCAAAGAACATCCATAAAAGCGTTGGAATACTATATTCAATTGATTTCCGAATTATTTTATTGGTTTTAGGCTCAAGCGAAATAAAGTTAGCAATATCAACGTCACGTTCAAAAGTCTCCACTAGAGTACAAGTACGGCACGCCTTTCTAATTTGCGTAGCGAGTAGTTCTCCTTCAAAGAAGAAGTCATCACGCTTTCGTGAAAATGATATTAATACTTTCATTTCTATTCTTCCGGATTATCGTCTTCGGTTTCGTCACTTTCTTCTGCGCCTTTTTCGACTAAAGCAAAGGAAGCAACACGGTCATCTTCCTTAAGGCGGATAACTCTAACACCGAGTGTATTACGGCCAGTTTCATTAATTTGTGCGAAGTTTGTCCGCACAACCATTCCTGAAGCAGTGGTGATAAAGAGGTCTTCGTCGCCTTTAATCGCGCGAATTCCCGCTAAACTACCAGTTTTATCACTTTCTTTAATGGTAATAACACCCTTTGAACCACGTTTTGTTAAGCGGTAGTTTTCAGATGGGGTTAACTTTCCGTATCCTTTTGTGGATAAGGCAAAGATTAAATTACCTTCTAAGCTAGTGGTGACACCAACGACTACTTCACCTTCTTCAAGGTTAATTCCGCGGACCCCAGCAGCGTTACGGCCCATGGCGCGAACGTCAGTTTCATTAAATTTAACCATTTTTCCGTTTGAAGCGCCAATCCCAATTAAGGCAGTGCCGTCAGTTACTTTAACGTCAATTAATTCGTCGCCTTCACGGAGGTCAATCGCAATTTTTCCGTTTTGATTAATGCGGGAGAATTCAGTTAAGGTTGTTCGTTTTGTGACACCATTCTTGGTAACATAGAATAAATAACGGGAATCACTATATTCATCAACACAAACCATGGCCCGAACTGATTCGTCGCGTTCGTAATTTAGTAAGTTAATAACTGGGAGTCCTTTACCTTCACGTTTAAAGGCTTGGATTTGATAAGCCCGTTTACGATAAACTTTTCCGCGGTTAGTGAAGAAGAGAATATCGGTGTGGGTGTTCGTGTGTAGCATAACTTCCACTAAGTCTTCTTCTTTAGTTTTCATTCCTTTAACACCAACGCCACCACGTTTAATCATTCTAAATTCACTTGGATCAACGCGTTTAATGTAGCCTTGTTTAGTTAAGATGACAACAATATCTTCAACTGGAATTAAGTCTTCGTTATCGATATCGGCAACGTCGTCACTAATTTCAGTGCGGCGTTCGTCACCGTATTTTTCTTTAATTTCATTAAGTTCAGCTAAAACAACGTCAACCATATGACTTCTTGCACTTAAAATAAAGCGGTATTTTTCAATCGCGGCCAGTAATTGTTCGCGTTCTTTATTTAATTTGTCTTTTTCTAGTCCGGTTAAACGACGTAAGGTCATTCCTAAAACTTCTTTAGTTTGAATTTCGCTAAATCCAAACCGTTCGATTAATTTCCGGCTTGCGTCTTCACTGGAATCACTTGCCTTAATAATTGCTACAATTTCGTCAATATTATCGATTGCGCGTAAAAGACCTTCAACAATGTGATCACGAGCTTCCGCTTGCGCTAATTGATAAGTTGTCCGGCGTTCAATAATTGAAACTTGGAAGTTTAAGTATTCTTCAATGAGTTGCTTCATATTTAAAATACGTGGCGCTTTGTTTACTAAGCAAAGGTTCGTAATTTTATATGAGGTTTGTAATCTTGTTTGTTTGAGTAAGTTATTTAAGACGACTTCTGGGACAACATCGCGGCGTAATTCAATAACAACCCGAATTCCTTCTTTATTTGATTCGTCACGAATATCCGTAATCCCATCAATATCTTTATTCCGCACTAAGATCGCAATTTGTTCAATTGTCGTCGCTTTATTAAGTTTATACGGTAATTCATCAATGACAATCCAGGTTTTTTCGCCTTTTTCTTCAAAGTGTGATTTAGCGCGTACAACAATACTACCTTCACCAGTTTCAAAAGCGTCAAGAATTCCTTTACGTCCTAAAATGGTTGCCCCAGTTGGAAAGTCTGGGCCAAACATTGCTTGTTCCATAATTTCACGCGGAGTAACATCTGGATTATTCGCCACTAAGTTAATCGCATTAATTGTTTCGCTTAAGTTATGCGGCACCATGTAGGTCGCCATACCAACAGCAATACCGTCCGTTCCGTTTACGATTAAGTTTGGGAAGCGGGAAGGTAATACTTCTGGCTCTTTTTCACTACCGTCATAGTTATCGACAAAGTCAACTGTATTTAAGTTAATATCCCGCACTACTTCAAGGGCGAGTTTGCTCATTCTTGCTTCGGTATAACGCATGGCCGCAGCTTCGTCGCCGTCAATACTACCAAAGTTTCCGTGACCGTCAACAAGGGTGTAACGAAGACTAAACGGTTGCGCCATCCGCACTAAAGTAGAATAAATGGCTTGGTCACCATGTGGGTGATATTTACCCATGACGTCCCCAACAATCCGCGCGCTCTTTTTATGAGGTTTGTCTGGTGTCATTCCTGTTTCGTTCATCCCGTAAACTATCCGGCGGTGAACAGGTTTAAAACCGTCACGAACATCAGGAATAGCACGCGAGACAATAACTGACATTGCGTAATCAAGGAACGATTTTTTTACTTCCTCAACAACATCAACATCATGAATTCCGCTTTCAATCCCTTCTAATTCGTGGGCTTTTTCTTCAACGATTAAATCTTTATTTTCTTCACTCATATTAATTTCACTCCTTAAATGTCGAGGTTTTTGACGAAAAGCGCATTTTCATTAATGAAATCTTTCCGTGGTTCAACCTTTTCGCCCATTAATTCTTCAAAGATTGTGTCGGCGGCAATTGCGTCTTCAATTTTGACGCGATATAGTTTCCGGTTTGCGGGATCCATGGTTGTTTCCCATAATTGATGAGCGTCCATTTCCCCTAACCCTTTATAGCGTTGGAAGGGGTAGCCTGGCCGTAAATCAAGATCAGCTTTTAATTGTTCAAGTTGTTCATCGTTATAGCAATAATATTGTTTACCACGGAAATCAACTTTATAAAGTGGAGGTTGCGCAATATAAACGTAACCATGATTAATTAGTTTGCGCATAAAGCGATTAAAGAATGTTAAAAGTAAAACTCGAATGTGAGCACCATCAACGTCAGCGTCTGTCATAATAATAATCTTATGATAACGAGCTTTTTCAATATTGAATTCTTCGGAAATTCCTGCGCCAATTGCTTGGATCATATTACCAACTTCAGCATTTTCATAAATCCGTTTTTCTTGAGCTTTTTGAACGTTTAAAATCTTACCACGAAGCGGTAAAATCGCTTGTGTATGACGATTCCGTCCGTTTTTTGCACTACCACCGGCGGAATTACCTTCAACAATAAAGAGTTCACTTTCTTCTGGATTCTTTGAAGAACAGTCGGCAAGTTTACCCGGTAAGGTGGTGAATTCAATCCCGTCTTTGCGGCGAATTCCTTCACGGGCAAGCGTTGCGGCGCGCCGTGCTTTGCAAGACAAGGAAATCTTTTCTAAAATTAGTTTAGCGTGCGCTGGATTTTCTAACAAATATTCTTCAAGCTTGTCGCCAAATACTTGGGAGACAACTTTCCGAACGTCAGTATTACCAAGTTTTCCTTTTGTTTGACCTTCAAACTGTGGATTTGGGTGTTTAATCGAAATAATCGCGGTCATTCCTTCGACCACGTCTTCATAAGTAAAAGAGTCTTCTTCAGTTTTATGAATTTTATTATTCCGAGCGTAATTATTGAAAATACGCACAACCGCAAGTCGGAACCCTTGTTCATGCGTTCCGCCGTCAATTGTTTGAATGTTGTTAGCGAATGAAAAGATTGTATCTTTATATTCAGTCGTGTATTGCAGCGCTACTTCAAGCAAAATGTGGCTCTTTTCGCCGTTAATCTCAGTGTCGCCCTTACCTTCAATGAAAATAACTTCAGGGGTGATTGGCGTTTTCGTTTTATCAATATGTTCAACATATTCAGCAATTCCGCCTTCATAATGGTATTCTTCGCGTTTAACTTCTTCATTGCGATTATCAATAACAATAATTCGAATACCACGATTTAAGAACGCCATTTGCCGGAGCCGATTAGTAATTGTTTTAAAATCAAAAATGGTTGATTCAAGGAAGATTTTTGGATCTGGTTTGAAGGTTACTTGTGTTCCTTTTTTATCGGTTGGTCCAATTTTTTCAAGGCTTCCTAACACTTTTCCGCCTTCACTAAATCCGAGGAAATATTCAAATCCGTCTTTATAAACATTAACTTTAACCCATTCACTTAAGGCGTTAACAACTGAGGCACCAACCCCGTGGAGACCACCAGCGACTTGATAGGCGCCTTTACCAAATTTACCGCCAGCGTGAAGCACGGTAAAGATTGTTTCAACCGCAGATTTATTAGTTTTCGTGACGATACCAACTGGCATCCCCCGACCATTATCTTTAACAGTTAATGATTCGTCCTTGTTTAGTGTTACTTCGATTGTGTCACAAAACCCTGCTAAAGCTTCGTCAACTGAGTTATCAACTATTTCCCAAACTAAATGGTGTAAGCCAGGAATACCGGTTGTCCCAATATACATCCCGGGACGTTGCCGGACTGCTTGAAGACCTTCTAAGACTTCAATATCGTC
Organism: uncultured Staphylococcaceae bacterium; assembly: GCA_964368105.1. GTDB lineage: Bacteria > Bacillota_I > Bacilli_A > RFN20 > CAG-826 > UBA1361. The sequence goes on along the minus strand of CAYJAE010000012.1, from coordinate 9,819 downwards.
CGCAGTATACGTTTCTTTGGCTTTTAGTTCGCGCTTTGCTTCCTCTAATTCTTCATCCACTACTGGTTTTTTGTGTTCGTCACTCATATAGTGATCCTCCTCATTTGTTTAGTTTCGTCAATCGTATATATTGCATGGGCGTAATTATCATAACTAGTCGTTGTAATAAATACTTGGTTACATTTTAAGAGTAGTTCGATGAGCTTTCCTTGATGGAAACTATCTAGTTCACTTAAGACGTCATCGAGAATAATAATTGGTTTTTTGTAGCCTTCCTTCTCGATGAAGTAAGGGGCTAATGTCAGGGCAATTACGATCAAGCGCTTTTGCCCTTGAGAAGCGCTCTCTTTAATCTTTTTCCCGTTGAGGGTTGCGACTATGTCATCACGATGGGGACCACTTAAACTGCTTTGCATGATTCGTTCGCGACTTTCGTTCCCCTTCAGTGTTTCTAATCCGTTGTTTTGAATGTTTTCTTTACTGCCGAGGGTTGATAGATAAGTGAAGTGAACCTTCATTTTGTCGGGACTTAACTGTTGGAGGATTTCATTAACGTTTTTATTCAATTCTTTAATGAATTTCTCGCGTTTTTCAACAATTACCGCGGCTTCTTCAAGAAACGGTCCGTTAATTAGGCCAAGAAGTTCGCCGCTATCTTCTTTTTTTAGAAGGGCATTTCGCTCTTTCAAGAGTTTCTCGTAGCGGGTTATTGCCGCTAGATATAACTCATCTCGCCTCACAACATTCGTATCAAGATACTTTCGTCTTCGGCCTGGCGCGTCATCGAAGAAGAGGACGTCTTCTGGTTGGAAAGTTGTGCAGCTAACATAGCGACTAAGTTGCGATAACTTCGCTAGTGTCTTACCGTTTACGCTGACTTTCTTTCCTTTCGCAGTTATTTCTAACCCGATTTCAAGCCGCGTTGTGGTGTGCACTATCGCAGTAACAAAGGCTTTATCTTCCCCGTAACGAATAAGATTTTTTGCTTCACTCGTCCGGAAACTCCGACCAAAACCGAATAAATCAATCGCTTCAACGACATTTGTCTTGCCGACCCCATTATCGCCAACAATAACATTTAACCCGTTGGTGAATATAACATTCAGCTTTGGATAGTTTCGGAAGTTTAAGAGTTCTAATTCACTAATGTGCATTCTCTACTACTACCGTTTGTGTTAAGTAAGTGACGCTTTCGCCGCCGTATAGCTTTCGGCCGCGTCTTGTTTCGACGATACCATCCACTAAAACTTCACCATTTTGAATAACGATTTTAGCGTGACCTCCACTACTAACGAGGTCATACTTTTTCAATGCTTGTTGCAAAGTAAGATAGTTTTCTCTCTCCATCAATCCGTCACTCCTTTTGGCTATAGGAGTATTATATCACAACTAAAAAAAGGGAATATATATATTCCCTTGAAATTGACTATTTTTATGCGTTTCTAGCCGCCTTTTTTCTTTTTGTGAGTAAGGAGGCACGTTGAGTGCAATATTAGCGTGTTACGCCTTAAAACGTTCTATGTCCGAACTGGTGTAACGATTAAGACGAGTGAGTCATCTTCCGCGACCCGAATGCTAAATGGCTTTTGACCACCATTAAAACCAATGATTACGTCTTCGCCTTTTGTGGCTTTGATTGCACTTGCAACGAGGGTGTAATTAAAGGAAATTTCGAGTGGTTCCCCAATGTACTTACAAAGGGCAACTTCTTCTTTAGCGCTTTCTGCACTGAAGGGTGAACGAGCGGAAACAACAATACTGTCTGGGCTTAAGGAAAGCTTAACTATGTTTTCTTTTTCCGCAGCGTAAAGGATCGAAACCCGGTCCATTGCTTTAAGTAATTCTTGGGCATTTGCTTCTAAGAAACTTGCATATGTCTTTGGAATAATGCTTCTGGTTGGTGGATATTCTCCGGCGACAAGCCGCGAAACAACGAGCGTATCATCAAAGGCAAAGTTGATTTTATTTGCCGCTGCAGTTACTTCAAGCGTTTCTACACCAACAAGTGTTTCTAAGAGTTTCGCAACGTCATTCATAATCCGCGCTGGAACATTAGCGACAAAGCTAACATTATCACGTAAATCAATGACTTTATTAGCAAGTCGTGCACTGTCGGTTGCCACTGCAGTTAAGACGCCATTTACAGCATTTAAGTTTAATGAGGTTAAGATTGGGCGTTGTTCTTTCGTACTTGCGGCAAAAGAAGTTTGTTCAACAAGACGAATAAATTCTTTAATACCGATTTCAAAAGAAGTTCCGGCTTTACTTAAATCTAAATCAGGATAGTCAGCGGAATCAATTGCGCCTAAGCGATATTCAGTTCTGCCGTCACTAATTTGGGCGATGGTGCGATCAATGATTTCAAAATCAATTTCGTTTCCTTCCATTTTCCGGATTGATTCGTTTAAGGTTTTGCTTGATACTAAAGTTTCCCCAGGGGCAAGCATCCGAATGACTTCAAGTTCATTAACGCGCATCGGAATATGCGTTTTAATCGCTAATTCGTTGCTCGATCCTAAAAGTGTTAATCCAGTTTCGTCGAGTGTTAGCAAGATGTTCCCAAGTATCGGAATAGGGGACTTAGCAACTGTTGGGCGCGATGCAATCGCAAGACCTTTCAGAAATTGTTCACGATTAATTTTAAATTTCATGACTATAATTAATTCCTTTCACAAATTATAATACTAATAATAAGGGGTGTTGAGAGTGTGGATAACTACTTAAATTGCCCGCTCATCTTAGATTAGTTTACCACGAATAAATAACTTTTATTACATAAAGCTACTTTAAACGAGCTTTTATTTCATTAATTGCTTGGGTAAGAGCTGCATCAGTTTTCAACCCTTTGTCCACTTTATCATAGGCACTTATCACCGTTGAGTGGTCTCTACCCCCAAAGGCTTTGCCAATCCGCACAAATGGAATATCAAGAATCTCCCGATTTAAGTACATTGCGATGTGCCGCGCAAGCGCAACTTGGCCTGTCCGATTTTTCCCGATGAGTAAGGCCGGAGTTAAATTGTAATAGTCCGCGACAACATTAATAATCTTAGTTTCACTTAGTTTTGTCGCAACATCTTTGACATTAATTAAGGATTGGACGGAGTTTAATGCGACATCCATCGTAACGTGCTTGGTTGGGGCGATACTTACAACATAAAAGAGTAAGCGATTAAGCGCCCCTTCAAGTTCACGGACGTTATTGGGGAAGTTTTCGGCAAAGAAAGTAATAACTTCGTCGTCAAAATCTTCAATTTCTAAATTATTTAAGGAAATTTTCTTTCGTAATATGTTTTTTCGTGTTTCTAGGTCAGGAGTCGTGATGTTTATTTGTAATCCGGAACTAAAACGGGTTACTAAACGATCCTCTAAGCCTTGAAGTTCACTGGGGTGACGGTCACTCGTTAAGACAATTTGTTTACCAGCATTAACTAATAAATTAAAGGAATGGAAGAAACTTTCACTCGTTGCTGGTTTATTAGCTAAGAACTGGACATCATCCATTAGTAAGACGTCAATCGTCCTAAAGAAATCTTTCATGGAGCCACTAGGAGATTCACGAATAAAACGGATAAATTCATCAGTAAATTCGTCAGCGGTCACATATAAAACCACTAAATTAGGGTTATTCGCCTTAATGTGATTGCCAATTGCGTGTAAAAGGTGAGTTTTTCCAAGTCCAGAAGCACTAAAAAGGAAGAGTGGGTTATATAATTTTCCGGGTGAATTGGCGACTACAATTGAAGCTTGATAAGCTTGTAAATTACTAGTTTGACCGACCACAAAGTTATCAAAGGTTAAATTAGGGTTAACTTTAGCGTTCTTAAAAAATGTCGGTTTTTGTTCTTGAATTATTTCACTAGCGCGTGGTATTTCGCTTCTTTCAATAAAGTTCACGCTATAGTTAGATTGGGTGATTTCACCAAGGGTTTGTTCAATCAAATCACGGTAAGTAGTGTTAAGCATTGATTTAGCAAAATTGGAGTTAGTAATAACAGTAATAAGGTCACCATTAATCGAATGAATGTAGGTATCAGGAAAAAAAGCGCTGTAGACGTGGCGATCGGGTAATTTTTCTTGCAACCGTGCCAGGGTGCGATCCCAAATTTGTGTTATCTCCGAGATGGTTTTACTCATAAACTATATGCCTCCGCATTCTTACCAATAATTTATCATAATTAACAATAAAAAAAAGTGAAACTATCACGAGACTTATTTGTCCACAAAAAATAATGAAAAAAAGCACGATTATATGCAGTTTTCCACACAATCCACAATATTTTGCTGTGGATAACATTGTGGACAAAGTTTTCCCGGTGGACAAAGGGGAATAAAAAGAAAGTTTTCCACAATGACCATGTTTTATTAACTCCGTTTTATCAGCGTATAATCGCTATTATTTTAGTTTTCAACACTAAAAATCTACTAAACCCCGCAATTGTGGGAAATATGCGTTTCACCCTCAAAAAAAGTTGATAAATTAATAAAAACGGCTTAAAAAGAGCGGAAAAACACATAAATAAAGGCAAAAACTCTAAAAATTATTCTTGATTGATATATCGGTAAAAAAGAAGGCAAAAGAGTCGTACAGAAAAACCAAACTTTATTTCTCAAATCAGTATATTTATAGTAGCGGAAACAACGAAGTATTAATAATCAAACAACGGAAGATAAAAATTGACTGACAAGGTAATAAATAAGAAAGAGACATCAATAAGCAAAAATATTTTTTGTTGAGCCAAATATAGTATTCATTTGACTTTTACTATGTAAACCCATAAAATTAGACGCGAACAACTTTTTTGTTGTATCTTAAAGGAGAATATTATGAAAAGAACCTTCCAACCAAGCAAAATTCGTCGGGCCCGTGTCCATGGGTTTCGCGAAAGAATGTCGACCCCAAGTGGTCGCAATATTTTAAGAAGCCGCCGTGCAAAAGGCCGTGCCTCTTTAACCGTCTAATTGTCACTAGTCAAGGTAATTTGTGAAAAGGGACAATCGAATTCTTAAAAACGAGCAGTTCCAAACGATTATTAAAAGCGGAAAGCTCACTCGAACCAATCTTTGTTATGGATATTACTGTCCAAACGAGCTTGGAGTTCTCCGAGTGGGAATAGCAGTCAGTAAGAAAATTGGTAATGCTGTAGTCCGCAACAAAGTTAAACGCCAAGCAAAAGCGATCATTCGTAATTATGTTAATACTCATGAAGGTGATTTCATCATTATTGCCAAAAAAGCGATTCTCGACCAATCCTTTGCCGACTTTGAACAAGCAATAGCGGTGATATTTAATAAAAACGGAGTAAAGAAATGAAAAATAAAAAGAAAAGACTTCTTAAATTTGGAGCTTTAGCGCTCGGTCTTTTAATATTAACTGGATGTACAAAAAGCTTTTGTGCTCCGGCTGATATTGGTCATATGTTATATGGTCAAGACGCTGGTCTTGTTAGTTCAACTGAAGGCGTAAAAGAACACGGCGAAGTTGTTAAAAAAATTATTACTGACGCCGAATCACAAGGCTTTACTACTCCTTCACTTGAATATTATGAAGCACTTGATCAAAAAGTATTAAACTTTGCTCTTTCTAAGTTTGATAATACCGCCGGACTTAGCGGCCAAGAATTAAATGCCGCTGCTCTTAAAAAATGGGGTTACTTAAAGTATCTTGGTAACGACCACACTGCTGCAGCAGACGGGACAACCCTCTGGGCCAACTGGACTTATTGGAATAATCAAATTGCGCAAGAAATTGGTCTTGAAAAAACTCCAGACCGTGACTTCGCTAATTATTATAAAACACAAATTTACGCTAAAATTAGCGCAAATCGGGCATGTATTTCCCTGTATGACGGTGAATACGGGCCACCGGGCAATAAAATTACCGTTACTGGTAAAACTTGGAAAGAAGCTTTTCAAAACGGGGTCATTGAAGGATTACTAATTTATCCAATCGCTGCCTTTATTGAAATTGTTACAACTTCAATTAATATTCCTGGATGGGGCCAAGTCTTTGCAATCTTAATAACAACCCTTATTATTAGAGGGTTATTAATCCTTTTAACATTCAAACAAACAATTGGTGCGCAAAAGATGCAAACCTTACAACCAGAAATTGCGAAACTCCAACAAAAGTTTCCTAATTCCGACACTAATCAATATGAAAAGCAAGCGCTAGCGCAAGCCCAAATGGCTTTATATAAGAAACACAAAATTAATCCAATGGGTTCCCTCCTCGTTATGCTTGTTCAGTTCCCCGTCTTTATTGCAGTTTGGGGAGCGATGAACGGATCAGCAGTTTTAGCAAGTGACTCAGTCCTTGGCTTAAACTTAAACGCACAACTTGGAACTTCAATGATTAATAATTGGTTCTTCGGTGGCTGGTGGACAGCGTGGGTTTTATTTATCCTCATGACCGCTGCGCAATTCGTTAGTACTAAATTAACAACCTGGCTCAATAAATCAGCGCAAAAGAACATTGAAAAAACAACCGCAAATCCTGCGGCTAACAAACAAGCTAAACAAGGAAAAATGATGTCGAACGTTATGTTCATTATGATTATTGTTATGTCCTTTACACTACCATCCGCAATGGGGGTTTACTGGTTTGCCGGGGCGATTATCTCAATCGCACAAACACTCATTGTTCACTATGTAATGAAGGGAAAAAAGAAAAAAAATGAGAATATTTGAAGCTAAAAACCTTGAAGAAGTATTAAAACTTGCTAGCGATGACCTTGGAATAGCAACCGACGACTTAATTTATGACGTTATTGGCGAAAAGAAAGGCTTATTCAAAAGTTCAATTAAAGTTAGTGTTTATGAAACAGTTGATTATGTTGATTACGCAACTGACTACTTAAAGACAGTTATCGAAGCCTTAGGATTCAATTTAGAAACAAAAGCAGCATTAGACGGAGACGTCATCAAAATTGAAATGTCCACGAACCACAATTCAATCTTAATTGGCAAAAACGGTAAAACATTATTAGCCTTAAACGAAGTTGTAGCCCTTGCCCTTTATGTAAAGTTTAAAAAACGAATCCGTGTCCTGCTTGATATTAACGATTACAAACAAGAACGCTATCGTAAAGTAGTGAGTATTGCAAAGCGAGTGGCTGGTGAAGTTGCTAAAACTAAACAATCCGCGACCCTTGATCCAATGACAAGTGACGAACGCCGCGCAGTTCATAACGCCTTAAGTGAATATCGCAACGTTACAACTGAGTCCACTGGTGTTGGCCGCGAACGAAGAATTGTTATTAAATTTAAAAAACAAACTAAAGATGAAGAATAACTACCTACGGGTAGTTTTTTCTTAAAAAGATACTAAACCAACATAAACTGACCAAATCTATTAAATATAGTGTGGAATAGATTGCGTTGTCAACACTCTATTTAATAGTTTTCGATACTAAGAAAAAGGTTAAATTGCGGTCCGCACCTAAAAGGCGCGCAAAAAGTGCGCGATTACGACTGCTTCTTCCTTTCTTTATCATATATAATAAGGAAGGAAACGGAACGAGAAAATGGAATTTAATGAAAAATTAAAAGAGTTACGAATCAAGAGTAAATTAACTCAAGAAGAGCTTGCAGAACAATTACATATTTCTCGGCAAAGTATTTCAAAGTGGGAACAAGGAATTAATGAGCCAAATATAGAAATGCTTAAAAAGCTTAGCGATATTTTTGGTGTTACTTTAAATGAACTTCTCGATACCGAAGACAAAATAGAAATGACTAAAAAAGAAAAGAGTATGGTTGTAGAAAGCAAACTGTTTTTAGGAAATGTCGCTTTAGCGGCATTTACGGTTTTACTCTCTTTTGTCTTAATTCGGATGATGCCTTACACGGTGCCAATGCATTACGACTTAGCAGGAAGAATAACCAGATACGGATCTAAATGGGAAACACTTATTTTTTTAGTTATCACACTTATAGTATTAGGATCAAGCGCACTCATCCATTTTAGTTATTCAAAAAAGAAATTTATGAAAGATACCGATATTGGTTTCATACCTACACAAATTATTTTGCTTGTTGCCCAAGTTGTTTTTGCGGGCATTTATATCGGAATGGCATTAAAGGGAACGCCAGAAGTTAAAAAAATAATCATTCCTACGCTTGCGGGTATTTTTACTGCGGCTTTTATTATCTTAAGTATATTCTCCGCGCCATTTTTTAATCAGAAAAGAAATGCTGTTTTTGGCTTTCGCACGAACTTTACATTATCAAATGATGAAGGATGGTATAAAGTCAATCGTTTCCAAAGTTATAGCGGCCTTCTCTTTTCAAGTATTGCTTTTATTATTACAATAATTACTTTCCAAGATTGGAATCTTTATTTAATCGGATTAATCCTAATTAGTGTAATTCCGACCTTAATCTATCATGAAGTATTGCGGAAAAAGCTTAGGAATAAATAATCTTTTTTTGTTATAGTTCTTTATCTTCTTTTATAGGTATAGGCAGATGAAGAGCCGACTTATGTGTGATAAAATAATTACATGATTGATACAATAGTCGCCTTAGCAACGCCTCCTATGATGGGAGCACTCGCAATCATTCGCGTATCTGGCAGTGATGCTTTTCGTTATGTTAGTAATATATTCACCAAAGATTTGACGAAGTTAGTGGAAAAAAAGATAATTTACGGCAACATTAAAGACGGCGAAGAATTAGTGGACGAAGTCGTTGTTTTTTGTTTTGTTGGTCCTGCTTCTTTTACGGGCGAAGATATTGTAGAAATTAGTTGTCACGGTAGCATGCTTATCGCTAATCAAATAATTGGCCTACTCGTTAAAGAAGGATGTCGACTTGCTCTTCCTGGTGAATTTAGTAACCGCGCCTATATTAACGCGAAAGTTGACTTAGTCCAGGCTGAAGCAATTAACGATATGATTACGGCGACAAGCCTTGAAGCAAAGAAACTTTCACTGCTCTCGCTTGTCGGGGAAACGAGTAAGATTGTTTATCCGATTCGCGAACGAATTGCTGCACTCCTTAGTCTCATTGAAGTAAATATTGATTATCCAGAATATCGCGACATTGAAGAAGCAAATTATGTCTTAATTATTAAAGAAGTAACAGAAATTAACGAAGAGATTAATAAACTTATTAAAGAGGGACGACAAGGGCAAATTATTAAAGAAGGAATTAAGGTTGCGCTTGTAGGAGCGCCTAACGTTGGTAAGTCCTCCTTACTAAATGCCCTCTTAAAAGAAGACAAAGCTATTGTAACGAATATTGCCGGAACTACGCGGGACGTTGTTGAAGGCGAAATAAACTTAAAAGGATTAAGACTTCTCCTTCTTGATACCGCCGGAATTAGAGAAAGTGGCGACACGATTGAACGGATTGGAATCGAGAAATCACGGAAAGCAATTAAAGAAGCCGATATCATTATTCACGTAAAAGAAGAGGGTAATGCCGAGAATGAAGACGAATTCAGTGCGAATTTAATAAATCATAAGGTTATTACCGTTTACAATAAAGCCGATCAAATTAAACATAAAGATAAAAATAGAATATACGTCTCGGCTTTAGAAAATGATTTAAGTGCGCTTGAAGCGGCGATTGTTAAACTCATTAATGTTGAAGAAGAAAGCTATGTCCGGCCAAGTTTAAATAATGCTCGGCAATTAGGACTGCTTCGGAAAGTATATGATTCACTTGCGGTTGCTAAAACTGAAGCTGAAGCCGAAATTAGTCTTGATCTCATTAGTATTTCAATTCAACAAGCCTTTTTCACAATTAAAGAAATATTGGGCGAAAACGTTGATAACGATTTAAGTAAAGAAATCTTTTCCCGTTTTTGTGTAG
>CAYJAE010000011.1:0-17439 GCA_964368105.1 uncultured Staphylococcaceae bacterium | reverse complement strand
GTTGGAAAAGAGGAAAAAAATGAAACAAATTTTTGAAAAAATGTTCTATGGACGTCAAATCGTCGTAGAAGCTGGCGAACTCGCCAAACAAGCCGATGGCGCTGTCTTAGTGCGCTATGGCGAAACTGCAGTCTTAAGTACGGCTGTCGCGGGAAATAATCCAAAAGATATCGATTACTTTCCACTCTCAGTTACTTACCAAGAAAAACTATATGCAATCGGTAAAATCCCTGGATCATTCTTACGTCGTGAAGGACGTGAGACTGAACATGCAACTTTAACTGGACGTCTTATCGATCGCCCAATCCGTCCATTATTCGCGGATGGCTTCCGGAATGAAGTTCAAGTCATTAACACCGTTTTAAGTGCTGACTTTGATGCATCTCCAGAATTAACCGCAATGTTAGGCTCAAGCTTAGCCTTAACCATTAGTGACATCCCCTTTGAAGGACCAGTCGCTGGTGTTATCGTTGGTCGTGTTGACGGTAAATTTATTGTTAACCCATCAAGCGAAGAATTAAGCAAAAGTGATATTAACTTAACGGTCGCCGGAACCGCCACTGCCATTAACATGGTTGAAGCCGGTGCCCACGAAGTTAGTGAAGAAGATATGCTTGAAGCCTTACTTTTAGGCCATGAAGCTATTAAGGAATTATGTGCTTTCCAAGTTGAAATTCAAGAAAAAGTTGGCGTTGCCAAACGGAGCTTCCCACTTTTCGTTCCAGCTGAAAGTTTAGTTGCTGAATTAAAAGAGTTATTCTCGGAAAAACTTAAAGTAGCGATTAGTGTTTTTGACAAACTTGAACGCGCTGAAGCAATTGAAAACGTTAAAAAAGAAATGGTTGACCATTATAGTGCACTCAGTTACGAAGCTGACGACTTAAAGAAAAAAACCATTAACGACGTTAAAGCTTTACATGAAGTAATGGTTGCGGACGAAATTCGTCGCCTTATTACTTTTGATAAAGTCCGTCCAGATGGAAGAAAAGTTGACGAAATTCGTCCACTTGATTCACAAATTGACTTATTACCACGCACTCACGGTAGTGCACTCTTCACCCGTGGTCAAACTCAAGTTATATCCGTGGTAACTTTAGGACCAAAGAGTGATGAACAAATCATTGACAACTTAACCGATGAAGAATCACGGCGCTTTATGCACCATTATAACTTCCCACCATATAGTGTTGGCGAAATTAAAAAGATGGGTAGCCCAGCTCGCCGCGAAATTGGTCACGGCGCTCTTGTTGAACGTGCTTTAGCAGCAGTTATCCCGGCTGAAGAAGACTTCCCATACACCATTCGGGTTGTTAGTGAAGTTTTAGAAAGTAACGGATCAAGTTCACAAGCTAGTATTTGTGCTTCAAGTATGGCATTAATGGCAGCGGGTGTTCCAGTTAGTGATATGGTTACCGGTATTGCCATGGGCTTAATTACCAGTGGTCCACTTGACGGCAAACATCCTTACACCATCTTAACTGATATTCAAGGTTTAGAAGATCACTTCGGTGACATGGACTTTAAAGTTGCTGGTACTTCAAAAGGAATTACCGCTTTACAAATGGATATTAAAGTTAAGGGTATTAGTCGCGAAGTATTAGCCGAATCACTTGCTCAAGCTAAAAAGGCTCGTGCGGAAATTCGTCAAAATCAAATGACCGCGATTGTCACTCCTCGTGAAGACGTTGCTAAATATGCACCAAAAATGGCGAAAATGTTTGTCCCAGTTGACAAAATTCGTGAAGTTATTGGTACGGGCGGCAAAGTCATTAACAAGATTATTGAAGAAAACGATAACGTTAAAATTGATATTGATGATACTGGTTTAGTTGTTGTTTACCACATGAAACGTGAAACAATTAATCATGTTATTGACATTATTAGTGGTATCGTTAAAGAAGCTAAAGTTGGTGAAGTATTTGAAGGAAGCGTTGTTCGGGTTGAACCTTATGGCGTATTTGTCCACCTCTTTGGTAATGTTGATGCGCTTGTTCACGTCAGTGACCTTGACTGGGCTTATGTTGAAGATGCGAGCAAACTCTACCGCATTGGCGACACTTTAAAAGTTAAAGTCGTTGGTGTTGATGAAAAAGGTAAAGTCAAAGCAAGTCACAAAGTCTTCAAAGATAAACCTGACGGTTATGTTGAACGCAAGCCAAGTACCGGCGGTCCACGTAGTGGCGGCCCACGCGGCGGCGGCAGACGCTAAGTAGTTAAAATTTAATTAAAAAAGGTGTTTGAAAAAACGCCTTTTTTTCTTACTTTATCTTTTAAGATAAGAGTGAGAACCGCTATTTAATTAATTTAGTGGACTTTGCTTAGGATGATCCTTGAATAATGCACGGCTCTTTTGTTATAATTACTACATTAATGGATATAGAGAAGACGAGGAATAATATGGAAAACGAAAAAATCAAGATTTTTGCTTTAGGCGGACTCGATGAGAATGGCAAAAACATGTATATCATCGAAATTGATGAAGATATTTTCGTCCTTGAAGCCGGATTAAAATATCCTGATCGTACTTCGCCAGGAATCGATTTTATTATTCCGCGTTATGACTATTTAGTTGAGCGGAAAAATCGGATTAAAGCCTATATTATTACTCACGGTCACGATGATCAATTTGGCGCACTCCCGTTTATTTATAAAGAAGCGCCTGCGCCAATTTACACTACGAAATCTTCCGCGATGATGCTTGAACGTTTTAGTAAGCGGATTGGTATTAAAAATAGTTATGATTTACACATTATTGAACCCTCAAGTCAACATGCAATTTTTGGCCGCCGGATCACCTTTTTCCAAACCACGCATTCCGCTATGCAAAGTTTTGGTGTTTCGATTGCTACTAGTCAAGGGTCGATTGTCTACTCTGGTGACTTTATTGTCGAATACACAAATAGCGCTCGTTATAAACTTGATTTAAATAGTATTGCTAAGATTGCGGAAAAAGATGTTTTATGTTTATTAAGTGAATCCACCGCTGCAGAAAAAACTGGCTATACTTCGCCAAATCACCGTTTAACACCGCAAATTGAACCTGTTTTCCGTGATACCAAGGGCCGAATCTTCATTGCCCTTTACGATCAATCAAGTTACAACATTGAAGAATTAGTCCAAGTTTGTGGTATGCACGGCCGTAAAATTGCTTTCTTTGATGTATTAACCGAACAATATTTTACCGACTTTAAAGAAGTGGGATTACCACTTATTAAAGATTCACAAATTATTAGTAATGATGATTTACTCCGGGCGCGGGACCAAGATATTTGTATTTTAATGCTTGGGGTTGGTGAACGGATTTTTGATAAAATTATTGCTTTAACCAATCGTCAAAATAAAGATAAGAAAATTGTTTTAGGCAGTAGTGACACTTTTATTATGGCTCTCCAAGCTCCGCCAACCTTAGAAGTTACTGCAACTGAAGCGCTTGATTCACTCTATACGACCGGCTGTGAAGTTGTTAATATTACCCGGAAAGTTATTTCAAATATGCATGCCCAAGAAGAAGACTTACGAATGCTCCTTTCACTTTTAAAACCAAAATATTACTTACCAGTAAAAGGGCTGTACCGCCAACAAATCGCCAACGCCCAATTAGCGCTTCATAGTGACCTAAATTTAAATCACCATCATATTTTTCTGCTTGATAATGGTGTTAGTGTTGAATTTAATAATGGGCAAGCACGGGTTAGAGCCCATCAAATTGACATTATCCCGAATGGTGACGTTCTCGTTGACGGCACCGGAATTGGTGATATTAATCGGGGCGTAATTGAAGACCGGCAACGGCTGAGTGAAGACGGCATTATAATTATGGCAATCGCCGTAAACTATAACTTACGAGAAATAAGTGCTGGACCAGATGTCCAAATGCGCGGCTTTCTTTATGTTAAAGATAGTGAACAACTACTGAAACAAATTAGAAGTATTTTTGTTACTACCGTTAGTGAGAGTCTCAGCGCCGCAAATTTTGATATTGATGCGACGGTTAAAGAAACCCAAACCCGTGTTGAAAAGTACATCTTTAAAGAAACAAGACGGCATCCGATGATTTTGCCGCTTATTCGTGTCATCAACAAATAAATAACTAAACTAGTAGTCAAAATATAAGCAATTTCCCCTTAAAAACCAAATATTGGTGTATAATTTTTTAATATTATGTATAATATTAGATATATATAAAAATGAAACAAATCAAACCAATCAGTATTAATAAGCAAAAAAAGTCGATGCGGAATTTAAAAAGTCTCATTGTTATTTTATTTGCTTTTATCGGGATACTAAAAATATCAATTGGTGGCGTTGTTAATGTTCCAATCGCCCTTTTAATTGGCGATTTCTTTATCGGTTTTTTTGTGCTTGTCATTGCTTTTACGCTCTACTTTATGTTAGCGCCCACGCCGGTTAAAGGTAAACGTTTAGCTTCAATTATCCTTGCTCTCGTTGGGCTTCTCATCGTTGGAAGTGCAATTTACGGTGGTGTTCTTCGTAATTTTGGGGCGGGATCACTTTCCTTTAAAGAAAGTTTAGACGCGATGATTGCGCAAGCTGGAGAAAATATTAAGTTTACGGCCTCCAAAGATAATTATTGGTATGGATATGCTGGAATTATTGGAGAAGGACTCACCCATATTTTCAAGTCACTAGGTAAAGTATTTACGATTGTTATTTATTCATTCTTTATTCTCGGTTTATTAGTCGTTTTATTTTGGCCAATGCTTGTGTGGATAGCAGTCCTTATTAAAGAATACTTCCGCGATTTAAAGAAACGAAAAAAAGTACTCCAAAACGCGGGGCTTGTTAATCAAGAAGCACCAAAAGACGCTCCTACCCAAGTTTTACTTGAAGAATTAGCAGAAGAAAAAGTTGCTCCGCAGACGAATCCACTTTTAAGACGAGTCGGAACCATTGAAGAAGAAGTCGTCGTTGAAAAACCAATTGTAAAAAAAGAACAATTACCTGTTTCCGAAAGTGATGATTCACCATTTGTTTTACCGACGCTCGATACTGAAGAAAAAATTGAGGCAGTGGTAACTGAAAAGCCAGGTGAAAAGCCACTTAAGAGTGAAGAAGAAAGTTTTGAAGAGTTACAAAAAGCAGTTGATACCAAGGGCTCAATTGACACTCTTACTTTTTCAGAAACAGTGGTAGACGTGAGTGAAGAAAAAGATTCAAGTGTAGTGAAAGAAGTACTTCCTGTAGTTGAAGAACTACCTCCGATTGTTAAGGATGTACCACAATTCAGGGAAATAAAGAAAGAACAACCAGTAACATTAAAGGAGACAAAAATCATGTATAAATTACCAAACATTAATTTGCTGGAAGACGCTGTTGATAGCGGCAAAAGCGAGTTAAATCGCCAAATTGCTTTGGATTATGAACAAAAAATTAATATCTTTTTCCGTGATTTTGATATTGGCGCGCGTGTTGTCGGCTTTACAATCGGCTCTTCTTTTACCCGTTTTGAAATTCAACTAGAACCAACTGAAACCCTTAAAAAGATTACACCAATTGTTAGTGATATTTCGCTTCGTCTTAATGGCGCAGCGGTCCGTTTTGAACCAATTATTCCTGGTAAATCCACGAGTGGTCTTGAAGTAGCAAACACTCATCGAACGATTGTTAACTTTAAAGAATGTATGGTAAAAATGAGTGCTGATAATCCTAAAGGAAGGTTTTTAATTCCTTTTGGTAAAGATGTTGCGGGCACAGTAATTAGTGCTTCATTTAGTGACTTCCCTCACCTATTAGTTGCTGGATCAACTGGAAGTGGTAAAAGTGTTTTTATCCACACGGTTCTCACCTCTTTAATAATGAAACATTCTCCAGAAGAATTACGGCTCATTTTAATTGATCCCAAGCGGGTTGAACTTGCACAATACGCAAATATTCCCCACCTTTTAACTCCAATCATTAAAGAACCAAGTGAAAGTAAAGTTGCGCTTGAACGTTTAATTACCGAAATGGAAAATCGTTACCGGATGTTTGAAGACACTGGCGTGAGTAAAGTTGGCGATTATAACGAAATCGCTGTTGAAAATGGTAAACCATTAATGCCGCTTATTGTTACGGTAGTTGATGAATTTGCTGATCTTTTTGAAAGTGAAAAAGAAGTTTCCTCCCTCGTTTTACGGCTCGTTCAAAAGTCAAGAGCGGCGGGTATTCATCTTTTAATCGCAACCCAAAGACCAAGTGTCCAAGTAATTACTGGGAACATTAAAGCAAATATTCCAAGTCGTGTTGCCTTTATGACCGCGAGTGTAATTGACTCTGGGACTATTTTAGGTCAAGGCGGTGCGGAAAATCTCCTTGGTTACGGCGACATGCTTGTTGATAGTATTGCCATAAGTAACCGCGGCTTTTTACGCATTCAAGCACCATTTTTACCGGTTAAAGAAGTTTTACGAATTACCAATTTCCTTCGGACAAATTACATGACTAATTTCCACCCTGATTTTCTTGATTTAAAAGAAAAGGTGACCTATTACGGACCAAATAACCTTAGTAGTGATGAGTTATATCCAAGTGTCCTTGAATTCGTTAATGAAAATGAAACAATTTCGATTAGTCGAATTCAACAACAATTTGGCGTTGGTTGGCCACGGGCAAAACAACTTTATGATATGCTTTTAGCCTATGGCGTAATTGAAGCTCCTGACGAAGCAAACAGCGCTAAAGGGGCCGTTGTTATTAAGAATAAGAGAAGATAGGAGATTACTTAGTTATGGCAGTTGGCATTGATATAGTTTATATTCCGCGTTTTGTCGGTAAAGAGAAAATTGCGGCGCGCATATTATCCCCTAATGAGTTAGAAATATACAAAACTCGCCCAAGTAAAGAAGAATTTTTAGCGGGCCGTTTTGCGGCAAAAGAAGCCTTTATTAAAGCCTATAAAAATGCATATGGCAGGATTGCTTTTCATCATCTCGACATTGTCTATTCGAAAGACGGTCGCCCAGAAATGGTTTATAAAAATAAACGATTTTCCGTTTCTATTAGTCACGATGGCGATTATGCTGTCGCCGTGGTTGAGGCTTAAGTAATATGGCATTTGGACAATTTAGCGCCCATTTATTAACATCAAAACTCATTCGTGTTGTTTTATTTAGTGAAAAATATCATTATGAACAAGCAAAAGTCGCAATTTATGATGAAGATGGTAAAGTCGTGCCTTTTAACTTAGTTAATAAAACAAGTCACTACAAAGTAATCACTTATGAATTAGAATTAGTTAATCCGTTTATCCTTGGGTCTAACTACAAAGTTAGTCTACAAAATTTTGGACAAGTACCCTTAAACGTTAGTGAAGCCACGACCTGGCCTACTTTCGATCAAGATTTTTTTTATAGTGGTGAACTTGGTCCAATTTATTCCAAAGAACAAACGACTTTTCGGCTCTGGGCTCCGCTTGCGAGTCGGGTTATTTTAAAATATCGAGTGCCCCATGAAGAACAATTCCTTTATCGTAAACTTAAACGAATTGAGAACGGAGTTTATGAATACACGCTTAAAGGTGATCATGAAGGACTACCTTATTCTTACCTTGTTTTAAATAACGGAGTCGAAGAAGAAGTAAGTGACCCGTACGCTAAAAGTAGCGGACCGAACGCTCGTTATAGTTATGTTATTGATTTAAATAAATTAGCTTATAAATTTAATGATGCTAATTTACCACAATTTAATAAATCGACTGAGGCAATAATTTACGAAACAAGTATTCGTGACCAAACGGTGGACGAACGGGCAGATATTGAACATAAAGCAACGTTTTACGGAATGACTGAAAAAGGCCGAACTGTTAAAGGCGTTTATCCTGCTGGATTTGATTATTTAAAATCATTAGGGATTACCCATTTACAATTACTGCCAGTTTTTGATTTTGAAACAGTTGATGAATTAAATAAATGGGAAAGTTACAATTGGGGCTATGATCCACAACAATATTTTGTCCTTGAAGGAAGTTACGCCCGTGATCCGTTTGACCCCTATAACCGGATTAAAGACTTTCAAATGATGGTTTCAACTTACCATGAAGCGGGAATAAGAATTGTTTTAGATGTTGTGTTTAATCATGTTTATAATTATGAAACGAGTGTCTTTGAAAAGATTGTTCCTAATTATTATTTCCGCAAGACAAGTGAAGGCATTATTAGTAATGGTAGTGGTGTCGGTAACGATTTTGCAACTGAGCGGCCAATGAATTCACGCTTTATTCTTGATATTGTCCGTTACTTTGTCAAAACATTTAATATTGACGGCTTCCGCTTTGACTTAATGGGTTTAATTGATAGTGAAACAATTAAGAACATTGAACTTGAAGTTGGTAAGATTAAACCAAACTTCTTACTTTATGGCGAAGGTTGGGAAATGGCAACAACGCTTGATAAAAAATTACTAGCGACCCACAGTAATGCCAGAAGTCTTCCAAGTGTCGGCTTCTTTAATGATTCATACCGTGAAATCGTTAAAGGTGCGAGTTTTTCAGAAAATATTCATGAACGTGGTTATTTACTTGGCGCAACAAATTATCGAGCAGGCTTTCAATTTGCTTATTGTGGCAGTGTTTTGAATACAACTTTCGCGCCGCGCTACCAAAATGCCGGCCAAAGTATCAATTACGTTGAGTGTCATGATAATATGACCACCATTGATAAATTATTACGTAGTAATAGTAATGAATCACTTGAAGTACATTTGACCCGACTGCAAAGTTTAAATACGATCATTATGCTCTCTTTTGGGGTTCCTTTCTTTCATCGTGGCCAAGAAATTGGTGTTTCAAAGTACGGTGACAAAAATTCTTATAAGAGCAGTGATAAAGTTAATCAGTTCCCGTATACCCTTGCTTATAAACGCTCGTCAATGGTCGAATATTTTAAAGCTTTAAGTGCGCTTCGTAAGGATTGCCGCTTTTTACACGAAACAGATCCAAAAGTTATTAAAGAACTTGTTAATTTTAAAGAGTTACCACAAGGCGGCGCGGAAATTGTTTATAACCCTGAATTTAATTTGGCGCCTTATAATGAATTTAGAGTTTATGTTAATCCAAGTAGTGAACCTATTTTTATTGATTTAGAAAAGCCACTGAAAATAGTTTTAAATCGCGCTGGCTATATCGCTGCGCGCTCTAGTGAATATATAGAACGGGTGATGGTTGCGCCCTTTAGTGTAATTGTGTTAGGAGAAAGAAAAGATCTCGCTAATACAAAATAAACAGAAAGGAGAAAGCAGCCATGCTAACAGCAGTATTTGTTGTTGGAAGACTTGGAGAAATCGAAGGTGATTATCGCTATGTCTACGTTGAAAAACTTCCTGAAGGTGAAGTAATGGGACAAGAAATCGAAGAAAATTTTGATAGAATAAAATTACAGATGTGGGCTGGAGATATCGGCATCCTTGCACGCCTTAAAGAAGGCATTATGATTACTGCTAAAGGTCGACTCCAAGTTAATAAACAAAATGAACTATTCGTTGTCGTCGAATTATTAAGGACGTATTAAAATTATGATGAAGTATCTTATTTGGATTTTTAAAGTCGGTGTTCCCCTTGTCTGGGAATATTTCGTTTGGATTAGGCGTTACGCCAAACATCCCGAACGCTACTCGAAGGCTGATCGGTACGCCCGAAGTCAAAAACTCGCTCGTAAGATACTTCGTCTGCTTAAAGTTGATGTTGAAATTCGTAATGTCCCAGAATTTAAGGAAGATGAAGTTTATTATTTTGTTGGTAACCACACCGCACTTTTAGACGCGGTTATCGTCCTTGCCCATATGCCAATTCTTGTCCGCTTTATCTCAAAAAAAGAAATACAGCATAGTCCGATTGCCGGACCGATGATGCGAGTTGTTGAAGGTTTATTTGTTGATCGTAAAAACTTAAAACAAGAAATTAAAGCAATGCAAGTAGTCCGAGAGTCACTCGGAGATAAAACATCAAGCTGGATGATGTTTCCTGAAGGTACCCGGAATAGAAATTATCACGCGCCCCTTTTAGAATATAAGGCAGGAGCTTTTAAGGCGCCGCTCCAAACTAATACGACGATAATTCCCTTCGTGCTCCAAGGGACACAACTTGTTTTTCCACATAAAACAAGAGCAAAGCGCTATTTAGTTATTTTAAATTATTTAGAACCGGTTGTTCCTGAAGGGTCTACTGCCGAAATTGCGAAAAAGATTTATGACGAGAGCAATGAAGTTTCAACCAAACTTAAGATTGAATATGCGAGCCGTCAAAAATTAAACCGCTACGGCCGAAAACTTATCACACCGCCGCTAAAGAGCGAAACAAACGATTAAAATTAGTAAAAATGTAGGATGAGAACGAGTTCTCTAAAAAGAAGCTGATTCCACAAAAATTAGTGCTCTTTTTTACTTTTTACTAGTAAAATATGCTAAAATTATTTGATTAAAGGAGATTTTTATTATGCGCATGTACGATATTATTGTAAAAAAACGGGACGGATTTGCCCTGAGTGAAGCAGAAATCAATTTTTTTGTTAAAGGCGTCACTACTGGTTCAATTCCAGATTACCAAACATCCAGTTTACTAATGGCCATCGTTTTAAAAGGAATGAATAAAGAAGAAACAAGTGCTTTAACTCTTGCGATGATGCATAGTGGCGATGTTATTGATTTATCCGCGATTGAGGGGATTAAAGTTGATAAACATAGCACGGGTGGAGTTGGAGACAAAACTAGTTTAGTCCTTGGACCTCTTGTTGCAAGTTTTGGCGTTAAGGTAGCCAAAATGAGTGGCCGCGGTCTCGGTCATACGGGTGGTACACTTGATAAACTTGAAGCAATCCCTGGCTACAAGATCTCGATTGAGCAAAAAGATTTCTTTCGCCAAGTAAATGAAGTAGGTTGTGCGATTATTGGCCAAACTGGTCATTTAGTCCCGGCTGATAAAAAACTTTATGCTTTACGTGATGTGACGGGTACTGTTGAATCAATTCCTTTAATTGCTAGTTCAATTATGTCGAAGAAATTGGCTTCAGGCAGTGACACAATTCTTCTAGACGTAAAGTTTGGCAGTGGTGCCTTTATGAAGACAATTGAAAACGCTCAACTTTTAGCACGTGCCATGGTGGATATTGGTAATAGTTTAGGCCGTGATACACGAGCAATTCTTACTGACATGGATCAGCCGCTTGGACTTTCAGTTGGTAACGCCTTAGAAGTCAAAGAAGCAATTGATACGTTAAAAGGTCAAGGACCAGAAGACTTCACTATTTTATGCCGCGAAGCAAGTGCAATTATGCTTGAGCAAGCGGGAATTGTTAAAAACGCTGAGGATGCGTATCCTCTGCTTGATGCAAAGATTAAGAGTGGGGAAGCTTTTGCGAAGTTTGTCGAAATGGTTAGCGCTCAAGGGGGAGACTCTTCCTATATTGAACATCCAGAGAAATTCCCACTTAGTGAACATATTTATGAAGTTTTAGCGACGAGTGAGGGATATATTTCGCACATTGATTCATTAACAATTGGCACTGCGAGTATGAAGTTAGGCGGAGGCCGGGAAACTTATGACGACGTGATCGACATGAGTGCTGGTATAGTTTTAAATAAAAAAGTTGGAGATAAAGTTGATATTGGTGACCGTTTAGCGCTTGTCTATACAAATAAAGCAGATGTAGTTTCTCGCCCAATTCTTGTTGAAATTCATGATGCTTTTGTCTATAGCGCTGGAAAAATTGTTAACCCGCCAATCATCCACGATTATATTCATTAATGCGAGTTGTAGCCCAAGTTGTTAAAAATGCCGCGGTTAAAATTGAGGAAGCGGTTCATAATGAAATCGAGTATGGTTTATTACTTTTAGTGTCTTTTTGTGAAGGTGATAACCTTACGGTTGTCGAGAAAATGGCCAAAACCATTGCCTTAATGCGCGTGTTTCCGGACGAAAACGATAAAACCAACCTTTCCTTAGCGGATGTTTCCGGTGAAGTATTAAGCATTAGCCAGTTCACATTATACGGTGAATTTAAAGGTAGAAGACCTTCATTTACGAAAAGTTTAAAAGGTAGCGAGAGTGTAGTACTCTATGACGCTATTAATGAAGAATTAAGTAAATTGGTTACTGTTAAAACTGGTGTCTTTGGCGCAAATATGGAACTAACTTTTACAAATGTTGGTCCTGCGACTTATTTATTAGAGGAATATGGAAAATAAACGAAATATTAAAGTAATGGTCGGTCTTAGTGGCGGCGTCGATAGCGCAGTCGCTCTTTTACTATTAAAAGAAGAAGGCTATGACGTCCATGCTGGCTTTATGCGGAATTGGGATGCGATTGCAAATAACGATATTTCCGGAAACCCAACACTCAATGATGATGCCTGTCCGCAAGAAGTAGATTATGAAGATGCCAAAAAAGTAGCAGAGCAGTTAGGCGTTACCCTTCATCGTGTCGACTTTATTAAAGAATATTGGGATGATGTTTTTCTTTATTTTCTTAAGGAATACGAGCGTGGTCGAACGCCCAATCCAGACATATTTTGCAATAAATACATTAAATTTGCAGCGTTTTTAAAGTGGGCCGAAGCCCAAGGCTTTGATTATATCGCTACTGGTCATTACGCTCAAAAGATCGAAAAGGACGGTAAAGTATATTTAGGGAAAAGTCTTGATCAAGATAAAGACCAAACATACTTTTTAAGTCAACTTTCAAAAGAACAACTAAAGAAAACACTATTTCCGCTTGGTAATATTAAAAAAGCTGAAGTACGGCGCCTTGCTAAAAAATTTAACTTGGCGCCTGCTAGTAAAAAAGATAGTACAGGGATTTGTTTTATTGGTGAACGTCATTTTAAAGATTTCCTAAAAAATTATATTCCGGCGAAACCCGGAGTCATTGTTGATATTAATAACGGTCAAACGATTGGCATGCACACTGGTGTTTATTACTACACTTTAGGACAACGGCGCGGTTTAGGAGTTGGTGGGCTTAAAAACTATGACGAAAACAAACGGTGGTATGTTGCTAAAAAGGATGTAGCCACTAACACATTATTTGTTGCAAATGATGAAGAAGACGAACATCTAAAGAGTGATAAAATCACAATATCTAATCTAAATATTATTAATGAGATTCCGCTCGACGGGACAAAACTTAACGCTAAGTTTCGTTACCGCCAAAAGGAAGTAGTGGTTCATTGCTATTTTAGTGGAGAGGAACCGTATTTACTCTTTCCTGAGCCCTATCTTGCCGTAACACCTGGTCAAGCTGTCGTATTTTACGACGGTGAATATTGTCTGGGTGGAGCAATTATTGAAGATCTTTTCTATAAAGGCCAAAAAATTAATTAAAATATAATTATGTTATAATTATCTCGAAATCTATAAGGAAGCCTAGTTTTTCTACCCATTAGAGAGTAATACGCTGGTGAAAGTATTACAAATAGATAAACACGCCCCTTCCTTCGAGCAACTAATCCTTGCCGGTTCAGTCCCGTTAAAGACTTAAATGAGTGCATCATAAGATGAATAAGGATGGTACCGCGGTCGAAACACCGTTCCTTGCGAAATGTTTTACGAGGAGTGTATATGAAAAACTTAACAAGTAATGAGATTCGAACCTTATGGCTATCTTTTTTTAAAGAGAAAAAACACGCTGTTTTAGCGGGTGCAAGCTTGATTCCGCAAAATGATAAAACATTATTGTGGATTAACTCAGGAGTGGCCGCTTTAAAACAATATTTTGACGGTTCAAAAGTAACGAGTGAACGACGAATAACGAACGTTCAAAAAAGTATTCGCACGAATGATATCGAACATGTTGGTAAAACAAATCGTCATCACACTTTTTTTGAAATGCTCGGCAATTTTTCAATTGGCGACTATTTCCGAAAAGAAGCTGTTACGTGGGGTTTTGAATTTTTAACTTCGCCAAAGTGGCTTGATTTACCGCTAGAAAAACTTTATTTTACTTTCCACCCAACTGACCTTGAAACAAAAACTTATTGGATGAACTGCGGTGTTCCCGCATCACATATTATTCCTAACGAAGATAACTTTTGGGAAATTGGTGAAGGACCATGTGGACCAAACACCGAAATATTTTTTGATTTAGGAGACGCAAGTGACAGTGAAAGCGAAGCTAATCGGCTCTTAAGTGAAGACGTTGATAATGATCGGTTTCTAGAAATTTGGAACATCGTTTTTAGTCAATACAACGCAAAAGCTGGCTTAAAACGGTCTGAATACGAAGAATTACCAAGTAAGAACATTGATACAGGCGCGGGACTTGAACGAATTGCAAGTGTCCTCCAACAAGTTGAAAGTAATTTTGAAATTGATGTCTTTGTCCCAATTATTAATAAAATTAGTGAAATTTCTAAAAAGGATTATGAGACTAATAAAGTGAGTTTCCGCGTTATTAGTGACCACTTACGTTCAACCGTTTTTGCCTTAAGTGACGGCGCACGGTTTAGTAATGAAGGGCGCGGTTATGTTTTACGGAGACTTTTAAGAAGAGCAATACGTTACGGAAGAAAACTTGGAATAAGTGGTGAATTTATGCCGCTTTTAGTGCCGTCTGTCGTTAATGTTATGAAAGACTTTTATCCGGAGTTAGTCGTAACGCAAGAGCGAGTCATTGCGCAAATCAGTGCTGAAGAAAAGCGATTTAATTCGACTTTGCTTCATGGCGAAGAATTACTTCGTTCAGCTTTAGTGGATAATAAAGAAGTTTCGGGCGAAGTTGCCTTTAAACTCTACGATACTTTTGGTTTCCCCTTAGAAATTACTATGGAAATTGCTGAAGAAGAAGGCGCAAAGGTTGATCTTGATAAATTCCATGTCTTGCTTGAAGAACAACGGGAAAAAGCTCGCAGTTCCCGTAAGAATGAAGCTTCGATGAACATTCAAAGTAAAGCCTTACTAAGTTTTGATCGGGAAAGTAAATTTGTAAGTGAACCAACAACAATTAAGGCGAAAGTTAATGGTTTATTTAAGAATGGCGAAGAAGTTAGTGAAGCCGATAGTGAAGTAAGTGCTATTTTTGACGTTACTCCGTTTTATAGCGAAAGTGGCGGTCAAGTTAGCGATAGCGGCATAGTTGACGGAAAAGATTTCCGTGCCGAAGTTATTGCAATGAGTAAAGCCCCACACGGTCAACACCTCCACCATTTAAACATTGATTTTGGATTACTTAAGGTAGGTGACGAAGTTAGCCTCATTGTTAATCGTGACTTGCGCCACAAAATCGTCTTAAATCATAGTGCGACCCACTTGTTACATCGAGCACTTAATGACGTCCTTGGCCCTGAAGTTAGTCAAGCTGGTAGTTACGTCGGTCCTGATTATTTAAGGTTTGACTTTAATTATGGCGCGCGTATTACGAGTAGTGAACTACAAGAAATTGAAACTATCGTGAATAAATACGTTAATGACAATTTACTTTTAAATATTGAATTTACCACGGTTGAAGAAGCGAAGAAACGGGGCGCAAAAGCCCAATTCATGGAAAAATATGGTGACTTAGTGCGGGTTGTTTCTTTTGGTGATATTTCAGTTGAACTATGTGGCGGGATTCACGTTAATAAAACAAGTGAAATCGGTGCTTTCGTTATTAGTAGTGAAGGAAGCGTCGCTAGTGGTATCCGCCGGATTACAGCTTTAACGGGTTTTACTGCTTACGAATACCTAAAAGAATATCAACGCAGTATTACTCAACTTAGTGAAGTTTTCAACGTCAATGAACGGAAAGATGTTTTAATTACCGCGAGTAACGTTGTTGCGGAAAATAAGCATTTAAAAGAAATGGCCCAAGAACAAAAGCGTGTTGCTCTTGAACATGTTGCTTTAGGGATTAAGGCTGTTAATTACAAAGAATATAACGCTTATTACTATGTTGGCAGTGAATTAAGCCGGGAAGATTTAACGACAATTAACGATAAGATTAAAAGTATTGATCCCGCCGCTCTCATTATTCTGATTGGGAAGAACATAGAGAGTAATTCACTTTTAATTAGCGTTAATTCGAAGATAAAAACCTTAGTAGATGCGAATAAGTTAATGCGGACTTTAACGAGTGAATTTGGTGGACGTGGGGGCGGTAGAAGTGACTTCGCTAACGGAGTTATTAATAACATTCCAACTGACGTTGAAATTGCAAATATTATCAAAAGGTAAGCATGGGAAAAGTTTTAGGATTGGATTTAGGAACGAAAACACTTGGGATTGCTATTAGTGACCAGGCTGAAAAGCTGGCGCTCAGTTACGAAAACTTTGTTTTCCCCCTTAATTACTATAAATTAGCGCGCGCTCATGTCTTAGAAGTGTGTGCAAAAGAAAGTATTACCCATATTGCCCTAGGTTATCCCCTTAATACCGACGGAACAGTCGGCGAACGAGCAAAATCAGCGGAAAGATTTAAAGCGGATTTACTAGCGGAAGGATCGCCGCCAGTAACACTCGTAAACGAAGCCTACACGACGCTTGAAGCACTAGAAGAATTACGGATGTTAGGGTACAAAAAAGAGCAAATCAAGCAAAAAAAAGATGAAGTAGCCGCTAAATATATTTTAGAATCATACTTAAATAACAAAGGAGAAAAGTAATGGAACGTGATGATATTATTACAATAACTGACGAAGATGGTAAGGAAGAGTCGTTTATTATTCTGTTTACCTATAACAATGAAAAACGCGGAACGGACTACGTTTTCTTCTATCCTAAAGGTAATGATGATGAGGTAATGTTTGCCCGTTATTATGATGATAATTCCCTTGAGTTTGTTGAGGATGAAGATGAACTCGAAGAAATTAAAGAAGTTTTTGCGGCTTTTCAAGCAGATTTAGAAGATTTAGATTAATTATTGGTTTATTAATTAATAAAACACCGCGGCTTCATGATATAATCAAAGTCGCTTACGGAAGATAGGGAGGTAGAAGATGGCCGATATGTATACATTAACCCAAGAAGGGGTTGAAACTTTAGAAGCAGAATTAAGTAATTTAATTAACAAAGAACGTCCGCTTGTTTTAACAGAAATTGAAGAAGCCCGTGGTTACGGTGATTTAAGTGAAAATGCTGATTATGATGCAGCGCGGAATAAACAAGGAAAGATTGAAAGTCGGATTATTGAAATTGAACGTATTTTAGCAAACAAAAGCGTTGTTGAACATTCAAGAACGAGTAAAACTGTTAGTGTTGGCAACTTTGTTCAAGTCCATGATCTTACGAATAATGAAACTTTTTCGTTTCAAATTCTTGGTCAATTTGAAGGAAAACCTTTAAGTGGGACAATTTCTTATGATGCCCCAATTGCCGAAGGAATTTTAGGACGTAAAGTTGGTGACCGTGTCTTAATTAAGGCCGTAAATCCTTATGAAGTCCAAATTTTAAACATTTCGATTGAACCAATTGAATAATTTTTGACTTTTTTGAACTAATTTTGAAAATAGCTTCCTATTTATAAGTAGGAGGCTTTTTAA
>CAYJAE010000010.1:0-19542 GCA_964368105.1 uncultured Staphylococcaceae bacterium | reverse complement strand
ATACGCTTATCCCTTGTTGAAGATAATAGTCTCGATACTTTGGTTCTCCAATCTAGCGTAAATTTGAAGGTCGGCAACCTCTACCGTGATGTCTCCTTTTTTATTTATCTTTGAGAGTTCAAACTCTTGCCACGTAAGAATTAAAAAAGAGTTCAAACTCTTGCCACGTAGTTGTTTGTGATTAGTTATGAATAAAGAAAAGGGCCGTTAGTGAGAATAAATTTTTCTCGCCGACGACCCTTTTTTAATGAAAAATGCCCATTTTAGGGCATTTTTGCTATGTTTTTGGCGTTTTTTCGTTACCAATTCAAGATTTGATTGGAGCTTCCAGCCGGATTTGAACCGACGATCATTGAGTTGCAGTCAATTGCCTTACCGAACTTGGCTATGGAAGCAGTTAGACATTATTAATACTGTCTAGACGTTATAATACCTTAAAACTCGAAACTATGCAATTTGAATTGATTAATATTTCTCTTTTCTCAATGGTAGTTTTTAAAAGAGTCATTAAATTTATTGTAGTGGTAATCCACTCCTTAATAGTCCTTAAATACTGTTTGTTTCCGCTTTTTTTGTATAATAACTTTTAGGAGGAATTATGGAAAAAATCCTTGAAGTAAATAACATTAGTAAAACCTTTAATCTTTCAAAAAAACAACAAAAATTAGAGAAAACAAACCTTAAAAAGCGAGTCGCGGTCGATAATTTATCTTTTAATGCTTATAAAGGGGAAATATATGGTCTTTTAGGGCCAAACGGCGCTGGAAAAACAACAGCTTTACGCATTATTTCCACCTTAATTAAATGTGACTCAGGTGACGTGCTTGTTAACGGACACAGTGTTAAAAAAGCCCCTAGTGACGTCCGTGGGCAAATCGGCTTTTTAACGAGTGACTTAAAGCTTGATGAGTTCTTCACCCCAAACTACTTATTCACTTATTTTGCGGCACTGCATGGTGTTAATGAAGACGTTGCTAAAGAAAGACGAACGGACCTATTTAATACCTTTGGAATTAATGAATTCGCTGAAGTTAAAATTAGTGACCTCTCAACCGGGATGAAACAAAAAGTCTCACTCGTCATTAGCATTGTTCATGATCCTGCAATTATTATTTTTGACGAACCAACGAACGGTCTTGACGTTATTACCGCTAAAACTGTTACTGACTTTTTAATTTCCTTAAAAGAGGGTGGTAAAACAGTTATATTATCCACGCACATCTTCTCCCTTGTTGAAAAGATTTGTGACCGGGTTGGCGTTATTATTGATGGACGTCTGATCTTTGAAGAACCAATGACGAGCTTTACGGTTAAAGACTCTTTGGAGGAGCGCTTCTTTAGTGAATACAGAGTGCTTAAAGGAGGGCTTGAATAATGAAAAATCTTTGGACTATTATTAAAAAAGAATTAAAGCGTTTCTTTACTGATAAACGGATGATGATGGCCCTACTTTTACCAGGTATTCTTGTCTTTATTTTATATTCAATTATGGGTAACGTCATGAATAATGTGACGGGTGACGACGAGCACGTATACACACTGCGAATTGACAATGAGCCCGATGGTTACCGCTTTCTTACTGGAGATAAATACGAATATATTGAAGCAAGCGAAGAATCTTACGAAACGATGATTGAGGAGGAAAAACTTGATATTTACATCGTTTTTGACGAAGAATGGAGTGAAAAACTTGAAAATGGTGATAAACCATCCGTTACTTTTTACTTTAATAATGCGAGTATTCCAAGTAGTAATCTCTACACTACTTATACTTCTTTCTTAAACGAACAAACTAAAACATTTACGACGGTAACTACTAATTTAGCGAAGGATGAAGATATTTCAATGATGTTCCTCACTAACTTATTACCGTTTCTTTTAATTTCCTTCCTCTTTAGTGGCAGTGTTGCGGTTGCTCCTGAAAGTATTGCCGGGGAGAAAGAGCGCGGAACTATTGCTAGTTTACTTATTACGCCTGTAAAACGGAGCACAATCGCTTTAGGAAAGATTATTGCCCTAAGTATTGTCGCCCTAGTAAGCGCTGCGTCAAGCTTTTTTGGGATTATTTTTAGTTTAGATAAAATTACCGGTACTTCTGTTAGTTTATCGATTTACGGCATTGGTACTTACATTAGTCTTTTTGCCGTTCTTCTTTCCACAATCCTAGTCTTCATTGTCTTAATTAGCTTAATCAGTGCTTACGCCAAGTCGATTAAAGAAGCAAGTAGCTTAGCCACTCCGTTAATGATTGTCATTATGGCGGTTGGGATGTCAACAATGTTTGGCACAGCTGCAACCAGTCCATGGCTCTACTTAATCCCAGTATTTAACAGTGTAAACGTCCTCTTAACCCTTTTTAGCGGAAAGTTTGTTGCCTTGCCCTTTATTCTTACGCTTGTTTCAAACGTTCTCATCAGCGGCCTTGGTGTCTTTCTCCTCACGAAAATGTTTAATAGCGAACGTATTATGTTTCGTAAATAAAAAACTAATAAAAAGATAACTTAATTATCTTTACTATGAATTATTTTAAATATTTCTTCGGTAGCGAAGTGCGCTTTTGTTACTAAAAAAGCCGGGTCTTTACTGAAAAAGTAATATGTGTCACGCGGATAACTAAAACTAATCCCGTCACCTCTGCCAAAGTAATTAAATTCAATATGTATTGAATATTGTTCATTCGCGGATTTAGAAATAGTGAATTCTTCGCCGTTATGGCTTTTTCCTTTTATTGTGAAACCTTCTTTATTATGGGTTAATATCCCTTTTCCTAAATGGAAAAATCCGCTGCTATTGGGGAGTGACTCAACACTAACTTCATGCTCAAAGTGGTATGTTCCGCTTTTTATTTCTTTAACGACTTCGCTTCTTTCCCATTCATGCCAATCAGGAATATGACTAAATTCAGTCGCGCCCTCTACGGCTTTAAGTGAGCCGTCAGTTTCCATGAAGTATTCTTTACTACAAGCGTGACACTTTAAGATTGTGCCTTTGCCCTTCATCTTGCCTTCCGCTAAACAGGCGGGACACTTGTATAATACTTTTTCGAGTCCCTCCGCGCGGAATTTTTCGGCTATTTTTACATTGTTTTCTTTTTGCCAAGCATAGTCATCATACTTAAAAGCTTCATTAATCCGCTTATTTATTTCTTCAACACTTAAAGTTGCAACTTCTTCTTTACTAATTAAGTGAGTCATAACTGCTTCGGTGTGGACTTTACGTGGTTTTAAGTTCCAAACCGGCGCACTTAAATGATGGCCTTGGGTTATGAGGGTCACGACGGGCGACTTCGTTAGTTTAACGAGTTTGGCAATACTATCGGGAAATGAAGTTGTCGTACCCACGAGACTATAACGAGCTTCGGGATAAACAACTGTTATGTGCTTTAAAGTATCAAGACTATATTTAATTTGCTTAACCAGTCCTAAATCATTAATGTATTTCCGCTTTCCAAAACAACCAACTTGACGCATAATCCCTTCCCGATTAATAAAGCCGTCGACCGCAACGATATACGTTGCCCGGCGTGGGAAAAAGGCGCGGGTTGCAACTTTAAAGTCATAAAAGGCATTGTGATTACAAAGTAATAAATATGGTTCTTTCTTTAAAGATTCCATGCCAATTCTTTTAATCTTTGCTTTTCGTTTAAAAGTTTCGGGAAGAGCAAGCGCCCAGGCAACAGGGGTTAAAAAGCGGGTTTGGCGCTTTACTTTTTTATTGATATCAAACCGGGGAAGCGCTTGGGCTTCACTAAAAGACATGACAACACTCTTCTTAATACTCCGCATATTTATTCCTCATTTTCAGTGATTATTAATATTCTATCATTTTTATAGTTAGCATTTTTATAAAGCACACTTCGCTAAAGTGCACAAAAAAAGAGGCACTGAGAATTATTACGTTCTTTATGCCTCTAACTTTAATTAAAATCACTAACTTTTTCGATTAACACTAAGTGATCAGGCGTTGATTTTCGTAAGTCGATAATCCGTTGATTATTACTGCCCCGATAGAGCAAACTAAGATTCTTTTCTCTAAGAATAAACGGTCCGTCAATTAAGTAATCGACCAGGGCAAGTATTTCACTGGTGACTGGATCATTTATTGCTCTAAGTTTTTCTAGGGTTGTGCCCGTGTAGAGTGTTATATTTAGTCCATCAGCTTTCGCTAGTTTAATCAGCGGTAATAACTTGTCTTTTTGGAAAAGCGGTTCTCCGCCACTAAGGGTAATGCCGTCAAGCAGCGGATTCTTCCGCCACAGACTAACAAGATAATCGATTTCGACTTCTTCTCCCCCTTTTGCCTCCCACGTATCCGGGTTATGACAGCCGGGACAAGCATAGGGACAGCCTTGGGTAAAGATTGTTAATCTAATTCCAGGTCCATCAACCAGTGAATCATTAACATAGCCCGCAAGGCGAATAGTTTTATTCATCTTTTGATTTTAAGTGCCGGACAATATTGGAATAATTAATAAATGATTCGTAACTAACGTCCGTCGTTCTAATTAGAGTCGGGACAGTTTTGATATTATACTTTTTACTAAGTTCAACATTTTCTTCAGCGTCAATTACCGTGTACTTCACATTTTTATCATCAAGTGCGACTTTAACAAGCCGGCAGTTTGGACAAGTCTTCGTGGTGAAGAGGAGATAATCTTTGCCGGGGAGCACTTCTTTCATGAGTTCAGTCACGACTTCGTTTTTCGCTTCAGGTTTGACTTCAACATTTTTACTAACTTCCGCCTCCCTTGTGACGTCATACTCTAAGCGGGTGTCAAATTCAGCTTTCTTGCCGTCATTCCAGTTTTTAAGTGGACGGTAGTAACCAGTAATCCGTGAATAAATTTCGGTTTCGTGATTACAGAATGGACAGACACTAACTTCGCCAGCAATATAGCCGTGAGTTGGACAAATGGAGTAAGTTGGCGAGAGCGTAAAGTAAGGAAGACGATAATTTTCCGCTATTTTTTTAACAAGCGTTGCCGCACTTTGCCACGACGGTAATTTTTGACCGAGGAAAGTGTGGAAGACTGTTCCGCTTGTGTAGAGCGTTTGCATTTCGTCTTGAATCGTTAAGGCTTCACTAATACTAGCGGTGAAGTTAACTGGTAAGTGACTGGAGTTTGTGTAAAACGGCGTGCCGTCACTATTAACTGCGGTAATGATTTCGGGGAAGTTCTTCTTATCGTGCTTAGCGAAACGGAAGGCAGTACTCTCTGCTGGGGTTGCTTCTAAGTTATAAAGGTCACCAAATTGTTCTTGGTAATCACTTAAGCGTTCCCGCATATAATTGAGAACTTTAACAGTCCATGCTTGCGCTTCTTTTTCGGATAAGTTTTTCTTGAGCCACTTAGCGTTTAAGCACGCTTCATTCATCCCCACTAGACCAATTGTGGAGAAGTGATTATTAAAGTTACCTAAGTACACTCTTGTATAAGGATAGAGTCCGTCTTCAAGTAATTTAGAAACGATATCACGTTTTACTTTTAAGCTTCTTGCACTTAAGTCCATTAAGCGATTTAACTCTTTAAAGAATTCTTCTTCGCTTTCACTAACATAGGCTAAACGTGGCATATTAAGGGTGACAACCCCAATTGAACCAGTGTTACTGCCTGAACCAAAGAAACCGCCACCTTTTTTACGTAATTCCCGGAGGTCAAGCCGTAAGCGGCAGCACATACTTCTCACGTCACTTGGTTCCATATCGCTATTAATATAATTACTAAAATAAGGAGTGCCGTACTTTGAAGTCATTTCAAATAATAATTGGTTGTTTTCGTTTTCTTCCCAATTAAAATCACGAGTAATTGAATATGTTGGAATTGGATATTGGAAACCACGGCCATTCGCGTCGCCTTCAATCATAACTTCTAAGAAGGCTTTGTTAACCATGTCCATTTCTTTTTGGCAATCTTTATATTTAAAGTCCATTTCTTTGCCGCCGACAATTGCTTGCTTTTCCGCTAAGTCACTTGGAACGGTCCAGTCGAGGGTAATGTTACTAAACGGCGCTTGTGAGCCCCAACGGCTTGGTGTATTGACGCCATAAATAAAGGATTGGATTGCTTGTTTAGTTTGGGCGTAAGTTAAGTTATCAGCTTTAACAAAGGGGGCAAGGTAGGTATCAAAACTAGAGAAGGCTTGGGCGCCCGCCCATTCGTTTTGCATAATACCTAAGAAGTTAACGAGTTGGTTACTAAGGGTATGTAAGTGTTTTGCAGGTTTAGAAGTAATCTTGCCTTCAACCCCGCCAACGCCATCTTTAATAATCCGTTCAATGTCCCAGCCAGCGCAATAAGCGGCAAGCATGCTTAAGTCGTGGATGTGAATTGCCGCACTGCGGTGTGCTTCCGCAATTTCTTCATCATACACTTCACTGAGCCAATAGTTAGCGACAACTGCGCCTGAGTTACTAATAATGAGACCACCTAAGGAATAGTTAACGGTTGAGTTTTCTTTAACACGCCAGTCACTGACGTTTAAATAATCTTCAACAAGTTTCTTATAATTAAAGACTGTGCCTTTAGCGTTTCTAACCCGTTCACGGTCTTTGCGATACAAAATATATTTTTTGGCAACAGACGGATCTTTGCGCATTAAAAACTTTTCTACTTCATCTTGCACTACTTCAATATCAATAATTCCGTTGTAGTTTGAATTAATGGTATTGGCAATTTCGGCGGCATAAAGTAAGGACTGAATGTCGTTAGCACTGCCGTAGGCACTGTTAATTGCATCGGCAATTTTAGTTGCGTTAAATTTTTGTAGTCTTCCATCTCTCTTCTTAATATGTGTAACCATGATTTACTCCTTCGTCGGTATTATTGTGTCCATAATATAACGAAGATTCAGCCTACTTGCAACACTTCTTATAAATCGGGTAAACGTTCCCGATTCAAGTTGAAAATTAGTAATTATAAATAATAAAAAAAGCGCCAAGGAAGGCGTTTTTAAACTACTAACAAACTACTAATCCGGCTGAGTTGTAAACCGCCACCGTTATTTTAATTAGTAGTTTATACATTGTAAGAATAGGAAGCGCTACGTTGACAATTTGTTCAAAAATTCTTCACTCGCCCGAATTGAAGCGTAAAATGCGAACCCTAAATTGTATCCGCCACAAATTCCATCAATATTTAATACTTCACCAAGCGCAAATAAAGTTGGATTTTTCTTGAAATTAAAAGTTGGTTTTAAGTCAGTAACAATAATTCCGCCGTGAATTGCTTGGGTGTTTTCCGGTTTGTTCCCGCTAACTGGAGTTAGTTCAATAATTGGCGATTTATTTTTTAATGCTCTTTCTAAATACGTCACAATACCATGTGGAAAGACGCCATTATAACCGATTTTTGTTAATACTTTTTTGGCTTCAGTAATTTCATAATCCGGCATTAAATTAACTTCAATTTTATAAACACTTTTGGGCCTTTTACTTGCGGCCCACTCGAAGTAACTAGAAACAACAAAGCTCACAATGCCGGAAATCCCGTCTTCTTTAAACAAGACTTCCCCAACGTCACTCATGAGTAATTCACCATTTTCAAAAAGCGCTACTCGAACTTTAGCTTTTTGGTTTGTGAGAACTTTTAAGTTTTCTTTAACTTTAATTGTTTTAATAACTGGCACTAAAGGGGACCGCGTTAAGTTTAAACTTTCGAGTAATTTATCGTTACCGTTATCTAACGCTACTTTAGCTAGACCAGCGCTAGAACCTAGAGCAAGAACTAAAAAGGAAAACTCTTCACCGTTAACAATATAGACTCCCTCATTCATTTTAATATCACTAACATTCGTGTTGACTCGAACAATAGCGGTCAGCGACTTAAGTAATTCTTCACGTAACGCTTTCGCGCTTTGACTATAAGGATAGACTCGTCCTTCTTCGTCGGTCATAGTTAATATTTTAAAGCGCGCAAAAAATTCATCAAGTTTCGGTTCAATTAGAGGAGCGTGTTCCTTCATGAAAAGCTGATCATTATAGTGACTCGCTTTAATCCCACGATTAAAAATATTCGCCCGGCCATTCCCGGTTTTTAAAAGTTTTGTTAATAATTTTTCATCGCGTTCAAAAATCGTTACTGCGTAGTTTTCTTGAATGAGAAGCGCGAGCGCGACTCCGCTTACTCCTCCGCCAATGATAGCTACTTTTGGTTTCATTATTTCCGTACGTTCCGCTTCCGGCGCGCTGCTTTATATTTATTAATGGTCGAGTAAGTAATTAAGCCTCCGACCCCTAAAAGAATTAAGACTGAGAAAACAATCATCCATGTTTGAATTTCGGTTGCTTTGAAGTTTGCCCACATATCAATGACTAACTTATTCGTATCACCAAAGTCACGCATGACCGCACTTCTTACTACTTCGTCATAAGTCGGGAATTGCGTGGCAAGTTGTCCGCCGATAAAATCTTCATCAATATAAATAACAGCGTCGTCTTCCTCTTCAATCGTTCCTTCAAAGAAATAACGTAAATCAATTTCGTAACCGTCGTCACTAATTTCGTCATAATCATTAACGTAATCAAGTACATCTTGTCCAGCAATAAAAGAGGTATAGCCAATGTAATCCATGTTTTCAATAGCAACTTCTGGATCAGACATAAAGTTTAAAAATTCTTGGGCTAATTCTTTATTTGCGCCTTTAGGCATAACCCAACCATCAAACCAAATGTTACTGCCTTCTTCAGGAATGACATAACGCAGAGCGTTAAGGCCACTTTCTTCGTCGACTGTTTCACTAATCGAATAAACAGCATCTCCGCTCCAAGCGGTATTAACGTCAATAATACCCTTGATCATATCCGTCTTTCCTTGATCAACTTCAAGGCCATAAATATTTTTCTTGAGTTCGCGTAAACTTTCGTTAACGCCTTTAATTGCTTCAGGACTAACATCATTGAGTAAATCGTTAATTTGCGCGTTATAGTCTTCTGCGCTTAATTCTCCTTCTTTGTAGTCAGCGGCAAGACTTAGGAGTTCTTCTTCATGGACTTGAAAGAGGCCGACAAGATAAGCTTCACGCATTGAATCTTTAATGGAAATCTTTTTATTGTATTTTTCGTCCCATAAGACTGACCACCGCAGCATATCTTCGTCGATTGTTGGTGTCGCCTCTGCAGCGTAGAGAAGCCCGAAAGTGCCCCACATATAACCAATCGCATACTTTGTCCAGTCTTGAGCGGCAAAGATATCTTGGTGATAGGGACTAGCGTATTCGTTATATACTGGAACATTAGTGTATGTTCCGTCTTCTTCCATATCAAACTCTTCAAGCATCTCTTCTTTAATCATCCGCTGAATCATATAGTCACTTGGGGCAATTAAATCGTAATCTCCGCCATTGAGTTTAACGATGTTATACATGTCTTCGTTCGTAGAAAAAGTGTCGTAAACAACATTTACTTCTTCGCCGTGTTCTTCTAAGTAATATTCTTTAAACGCTTCAAGCGTATCAAAGGTGTCGTCATCCTCGTCTTCAGGCGCAGCAATATAATCTTCCCAGTTATAAATTCGTAAGGTATTACTTTTTGCTTTATTTCTGGTTGGTGCACTCATGTGTTTTTCAACAACAACACTTGGAGAAGAAAGACTTAAAACAATTGAATTTAAGAAGAGAAAAATACCAAGGAAAGTTAATTTCTTTTTCATTAACGCGTCCTCCGTAATTGTTCTTCACGAATTTGGGCTTTCCGCGCGGAACTTGTTGTTTTCTTATTACGTCCGGAAATTAAGACAATTGCAAGAGTAATTAAGAAAATATAAGTTGTTAAAGCTCTTAATTCAGGCGGGATCGTTGACTTAACAATAACACCTTGAACAAAGGTTGAAAGGGTGACAAAAGACTGATCACGTAAGAAACTTGTAATAATGAAGTCATCAAGCGAAAGGGTGAAGGCGAGCATGAAGCCACTGAAGATACCTGGTAAAATAGCGGGTAAAACTACTTTAAATAAGGCATATCCCGGTTTAGCGCCTAAATCAAGCGCTGCTTCATAGTCATTTGGATCCATTTGTTGTAGTTTTGGCTTAACGTTTAAGTAGACAAAGGAAATACTTAAAACGACGTGACCAATTAAAAGCGTAAAGAAGTTTGGGCTACCAATTTTTACACCCGCACTCCCTAACATATTGGTAAATACTTTAAAAAGAATTGCTAAACTGATTGCAATAACAATTTCAGCGTTCACGACCGGAATTTCGTTAATACTTTCTAAGACTTGCCGTGGTTTTTTCTTCATATAGAAAACACCCACTGCGCCGAGCGCGCCAATAATGGTGGCAACCAGTGCACTGACTGTGGCAATTAAGAGGGTATTACCTAAGGCGGTCATAATTTTCGCGTTTTGAAATACTTTAATGTAGAGTTCAAAAGTAAAATCAGTGCCAAGACTTGCCCAGTCACCGGTTGTTTCCGCCGAAGTGAAACTAAAAACAATTAAGAAAAGAATTGGTAAATAAAGGAGAAAAAGAATTAAATAAACGTAAGACTTAGCAAATATTTTCTTTACCATACGCCTTTTCCTTCTTTCTTATTTTTCTTCGTAAATAGTTTTGGAATAATAACACTAATACCAATTAAAAGTAGCATGATCAAAGCAAGGAAACTACCGTCATTCCAAATGTTTTGGGTAAAGTAGATTTCAATGTACTTGCCAAAGAGGGTTACTTTACCTTCGCCTAAAATATCAGCAATAACGTAACTTGTCATCGTTGGCATAAAGACCATCGTCGCCGCGCTTACAACGCCCGGCATCGTCATCGGCAGGATTACGTCAAAGAAAGTTCTAACGGGTCCCGCACCTAAATCTTGACTTGCTTCAATTTGACTTTTGTCAAGTTTAAGCATTGTTGTGTAAAGGGGAAGGATTGTAAACGGTAAATAGTTATAAACAAGACCGAATAAGGTTGCTAACTCCGGATACTCTCCCCCACTGAGGCCGACGGCGTTGAGGACATCACGCATTGCCCAAGTCCGAAGGATGAAGTTAATCCACATCGGCATAACAAAGAGCGTCACTAAAACTGCATTTTTGTTATATTTTTTATTAGCGAGAATCATCGCTAAAGGATAGCCAATAAGAAGCGTTAAAGCAGTGTTAATTAAGCCAAAGATAAAGGAAACAAAGAGAACCCGCCATTTTGCACTACTAGTGAAGAAATTAACAAGTGGGTCAAAACTTAGCCCACCACTACTATCACTAAAGGCGTAATAGAGAATAAAAAAGAGTGGTAAGACAACGAAAAGGAACATGAATACGGCGTAAGGGATACCGAGGTGTGAACGCCGAAATCCGTTATTCTTCATAGGCCACTAATTCCGCCTTTAATTTTAAACTTATATCTTCTGACTCAACTTTTACACTAACAAAGTCGTTTTCGTTCCATAAATAAGGGGATTCAAGGATAAAGTCTTCTTCTTCCTCAGTTCGAACAATAACTTGATAGTGATCACCAATCCAAATAATACTAATAACATGACCTTTAATTTGACCAGCTTCTTTGTCGTCACTAATTTCTAACTTATTAAAGTCAATTGTGGCGATTACGTCAACGTCGTTTAAGTCGTACTTCACTCCGTCTGGTCCAAGTAAATAACCGTCACTAGAAAGTGTACTACCTTTTAGTAACTCAGTAACGTCAGCCTTAAGTGTAACGTCACCAATCACTACTTCGTTTTTATTATTAATATAAGCGTCACTATAAACATTGGTCGTCACATCTTTTTTCATAATGTGAATTGCTTCTGGTTCAATTTTAAGTCCGACTTCGGCGCCTGACTTATATTCTTTAGTAGTTTGGACGGTGATTTCGCTCTTGCGGCCCACCCGCACCACGTATTCATAATGGACACCTTTAAATACTTTATTAATAATAAGTCCTTCTACTTGTCCTTTGTTTGAACTAGTAATATGGACGTCTTCGGGACGAATAACGACATCGACTTTTTCGTTTGTCGGTAAGTCATCAACACATTCAAAAGTTGTTCCTAAAAATTTAACTTGAAGTTTTCCGCTCATCCGGGCGTTATAAATATTACTTTCACCAATAAAGTTAGCGACAAACGGATTCTTTGGTTCGTTATAAATATCAGCAGGTGCGCCAATTTGTTGAATAATACCGTCGTTCATAACAACAACGGTGTCACTCATCGCTAAGGCTTCTTCTTGATCATGGGTAACATAGATAAAAGTAATGCCAAGCCGACGATGGAGCGCTTTTAATTCTAATTGCATTTCTTTACGCATCTTTAAGTCTAAAGCTCCTAATGGTTCGTCAAGTAATAAAACATCGGGTTCGTTAACAATTGCCCGCGCAATTGCAACTCTTTGTTGTTGTCCGCCGGAGAGTGTATTAATGTCCCGCGCTTCAAACTGTTCAAGGTCAACCATTTTTAAAACTTTAACGACTTTTTCGTCAATTTCTTTACTCGTTAATTTCCGCATTATTTCTTTGCCGTTTTTAACGTCTTTAATCTTCTTAATTTTAAGACCAAAAGCGATGTTATCATAAACATCTAAATGCGGGAATAATGCATAGCGTTGAAAGACTGTATTTACCGGCCGTTTATAAGGAGGAAGTTTAGTTATATCTTCCCCGTTTAAGACAATAACGCCTTCAGTCGGAATTTCAAAACCCGCGATCATTCTTAAGGTTGTTGTTTTTCCACAACCAGAAGGTCCTAAAAAAGTAATAAACTCGCCACGTTTAACATATAAGTTAAACCCATCCACTACGGTCTTACCGTCGTAAACCTTTGAAACATTTTTTAACTCTATAATTACGTCTTCTGCACGTACATTGTGCTTAACAAGTTTTTCCATTTAAATGCCCCCCTTGACTAACATAAAATATACGGCAAATCGCTTAAAAATACAATAAAAATAAATCGCAAAATTTGCCCCCTCCCCCAAAGCGCTAAAAAAGTGTGATTTTAAGGCAATTATTTCCGTTTTTTTGCTGCAAATTTTTGCCGCTTTTGTTCCCCTTATTTGCGCTTTATTCCTCTGCGTGATAAAATAAAGGAACTTGAGGTAGTTATTATGAAAAAAATATTAGGTTTTGCCCTCCTTAGTGTCGTCTTACTAACGGGGTGCACTGGAAATAATAGTTCTTCTTCCGAACCAAGCGGGGAAGAGGGAGAAAAAGTTTCGCTTTATTATAAAGATGAAACATTAACTGGAATTACTGAGTTTGCTGACGAGACTGCTTTAACTGATTTTGAAAGTAAACTGCAAAATAAAGAAAATTTTATTATGGTTAGTTACGCGGATTCTTCATGCAGTTGTTGGAATAATTTTAAGCTTTATATTTTAAATCCGTTCGTAATCAATACTGGTATTCCCGTCTTTGCTATTCACACTGATTTACTCGAGGGTAATTATCACGGTCTTAAGATTAATTCCGCTAAGACTAATACGCCCGTCCTTGGCATCTATGAAAAAGGAAAATATAAATTCGGAACCTCCTACTCTGCGGATAAAGATGTTTTTATTAATAGTAAAACGTTTAATGATTACATTGATCATTACACAACTCGGCCCCTCATGGCTTATATCAGTTTAGAAAAATTGAACACCCTTTTAAAAGGCACTTCTCCTTTTATTATTAACTGGAGTTATAATCTTTGTCCGGATTGCAAAGTTTTCGATAATACCTTTATTAAAGATTATTTAAAAAGTGGCTTCCAAACTAAAGTTCCTTATTACTTAATTGAATCCGCAAAACTACGTAATAAAGATGATGCGTCTCTCTGGAATAATATTAAAGATACTTACGGCTTATCTAACACTAAGAACACCGAATACGGTTACTTAACTGGCTTTGTCCCGACGCTTCAATACATTGAGCCTAACGGGACAGACTACGTAGTGCTAAAAGACATTAGTCCTATAATTAGTGATATGCTCGTTTTTCAAAACGACCAATTAAACGAAGGAAAAACCCTTATTACGGATTCTTTCTTTAATGGCGAACGTGGTAAAACTTACTTAGGTACTTACCAAACATTGATTGGCAAAGCACTTAGTAGTGACCGTGAAAAACGTAGTGAAGAAATTTACGCTCTGCACGCGCCACTTGCAACTTCTTTCTTAAACCACTACTGGAAAAAATAGTAAATTAAATCTGAGGAAAATGAGGAAAAGAGGTCACGACCTCTTTTTATTTAAAGTTATTTTTTGCACTACTTTTTTATTTATTCTTTATACTAATAAAGAGGTAAAAAAGAATGGCAAAAGAAACTTTTCGTGATATTAAAAAAACCAGTAAAGAAAAAGCAAATATTATCTTTACCGGTATTGCTTTTGATGAAAACACTAGTATTGGTAAAGGGGCAAGTTACGCTCCGCTTCACTTACGGAATTTAAGTAAGAATATTCCGGGAGTAACGAAGGACGCACTCTTATTAGATTCAGTTAATCTTTTTGATAATGGCGACTTTGTGCGGAATAAAGATGAAAGTATTAAAGATTTCTTTAAGTGCGTTGAAAAGGAAGTAAGACCACTATTTAACCGCAAGCAATTCAACATCTTTATTGGTGGTGACCATAGTGTTAATATTCCACTTGTCTCAGCCTTTCTTGACTTTGCTAAAGATGAAAATAAAATTCCCGTCTATATTCATCTTGACGCACACCCTGATTTAATGGATGTATATTTAGATAACTCACTATCGCATGCTACTCCAGTTCGCCGCCATCTTGATAAAGGCTTAAAGAGTAATGACTTAGTAATGGTTGGCTTACGCGGCTTTGAAGCCGAGGAAGTCACTTTCTTTGCGGCTCACCCTGAAATAAAACTCTACAGTGCTTCAGCGGTCAAAACACGCGGCATTAAGGAGATAGTTAGCGAAATTAAGGCCACTTTTGCGGATGATAAGTACTTAATTTACTTTTCTTATGATATTGACGCAAATGACCCCGCTTTTGCCCCAGGCACGGGAACGCCCGAAGCTTTTGGACTAACAAGTGACGAAACTCTTTACTTTGCTTTAGAAATCAGTAAACTATCTAATACCATAGCAATGGATATCGTTGAAATTAGTCCACCCCTAGACCAAAACGATATTACTTCTTGGTTAGCGCTTAAAACGCTTTACGAAATATTTAATGAGAAAACGAGGAAATTATGAAAAAACATTTAATGCTGGACGCTTATGGTGCGCTTAATTCGCATCTTGATGACATTCGTTATATTAATGACGTCTTAAACAAAATTATTTTTTCCTTAAAACTTAATCCCGTTACTCCTCCTCAACTTATTCCTTATTACTATGGAAAAGTTAAGGAAGATATTGGCGTTACGGCTTTTATGCTGCTTGAAGGTGGTCACATTACCATTCACACCTTCCCGCTTCGTGAATGCTATTTTGTCGACCTCTATGTTCCAACTGATTTTGATGATAAAGAAGCTTACGCACTTCTGTTAAAACTTCTTCCCTTTGAAAAAGACATGAGTTACTTAGAAGTTGTTAATCGCGAAACATTAAAGTTAGAAAATATTGAATATGATCCAAATGCTGACTTTGGTCCGCACCTAATGCATCAGTTAACAACTGTTAAAGCGCCAACTATGGAAGAATTTTATAATTTCCTTGAAAACTTTGTAACAAAAATTAATATGGAACCGATTTCCCGCGCTTACGTACAAAAATCAACAATCCTAAGACCAAAGTACTTAAGTGCAATTATTATTATCGCCCAGTCGCACGTTGCCCTTCATTATAGTTACAAAACCAAAACAATCTTTGCCGATATTTTCAGTTGTGCGCCGTTTGACTTCTCCCACGTTAAAGATCATTATAGTGTTCTTGGCGACGTTATTGATGAACGGATTATTGCCCGCGGCACGAAACACATTTACAAAGTGAAATCAAAAGTAAAAAAAGATGACCTTCGTGCTTCAATGCGTTGGCAAAAGGCGATGAAAAATTAGTTAATAATTGAAAAGAGGCGCAAAATGCGCCTCTTTTTTTATATTTTCTTTCTTTTAACGAATATGTTGATCGACGACTTCTTTAATCTCACGATAAGTTTCGTAAGCATTATCAATATGGGCGAATGTTGGTTCGCTTGATCGATTTTGACCAACGCCCATTGGTGTCGAATTTGAACCAAAACGAATTGAGCCGGTGTTAGGATGGACAAACTTATCCACTAGGCCAACGTTAATTGCAATCGCGCCAATTAGCTTCATTTCTAAAACAATAAAATCAACGCCAATAAAACCGGAACGGATTAAAATTCGTTTATTGGAAAAGGCATAAAAGGTTTTCTTATAGCGAATATTTTGGATTACTGCATAGAGGACAAGGAAAAGAACTGAAAGAACGGCAAA
This sequence comes from uncultured Staphylococcaceae bacterium, assembly GCA_964368105.1. Taxonomy (GTDB): domain Bacteria; phylum Bacillota_I; class Bacilli_A; order RFN20; family CAG-826; genus UBA1361. The sequence continues at coordinate 3,209 of CAYJAE010000010.1, read as the reverse complement.
AACGATCATCATTACGCCAAATACGCGGCTACCATCACTTCCGTCTTCATTAATAATCGGCATTATGTCACTTAAAGCTAAAATACCAAAAACTAAAAACATAATAAACATTAGTAAAAATGGAATACTAGTAAAAATCAAACTAAGCTTAATAAATCGTTTCTTATTTGGTTTATACACCTTAATAATGTGTTCATCTTTATCTAAAATCGCATCAAACATTTCTTTCATCTTTCGTCCTCCTTTATCAATAAAATTATACTTTATTTTCCTCGTCTTTACAATGGCAAAAACGTATTTTTTTAAGATAATTTAATATTAAAAAAACACCGCCGAATTGACGGTGTTCTCTTATCTTTTTTTAAGTAATTTAGCGGATTACTTAGGCTAATTTTTTAGCCTTTTTGGCTTTAATCTTTTTAATAATAAACTTAACAAGAACGATTATTTCATGAACCAAAAGTGGCGTCGTAGATAGGGCGGCGAGTGATAGCCATTCAAGCAGCGTTAACTCAACAGTGCCAAAGGCAACGGTTAAGAAATGAATCTCGGTAACAGCGACTTGGAGAATAAATCCGGCTAAGAAACCGACAAAGAGGAACCATTTACCCTTCTTAAAGTTTGTAACAAAAGATTTATTTAAGTTTGACATTCCAAACATATGGAATAATTGACTAACGCCTAAGGTCGTAAAGGCAAATGTTTGACTCTTAATAAGATGTTCACTGTTTTCAAAAACAGTACGAATCGCTTCTAAACTGCGTGCTCCTTGTTCAATAACTGGAACATAGAGGAAGGCAAGTGTGGAAATAAGCGCAATGATAACTCCGTAAGCAATAGTTAAGGCGTAGCCACCATTAGCAAATAAAGATTCTTTCTTATTGCGTGGTTTTTCCTTCATAATATCCGGATCAATCGTGTCACTACCAAGCGCAAGCGCCGGAATTGAGTCAGTAATCAGGTTAACCCATAAAATATGGAGAGCAGTTAATGGCCACGGTACACCAAGGATGATTGAGACAAGTATCGTAATGATTTCGCCAAAGTTTGATGAAAGGAGGAACCAAACGGTCTTTTTAATGTTTGCGTAAATGCCGCGTCCTTCTCTAACCGCTTTAGCAATACTAGCAAAGTTATCATCGGTTAAAACCATGTCACTGGCGCCTTTAGCAACGTCTGTACCAGTAATGCCCATTGCAATCCCAATATCAGCAGCTTTTAAGCTTGGAGCGTCATTAACGCCGTCACCAGTCATTGCAACAATTTCACCACGTGATTGGAGTGCAGTAACAATTTGCACCTTATTTTCCGGCGAAACACGGGCAAAAACGCGTTTAGTTTGGAGCGCTTCTCCTAATTCTTCACCAGTAAGCTTATCAATTTCGGCCCCAGTCATAACGCCTTCACGTTCATTCACAATGCCTATTTCGTGCGCGATAGCAAAAGCAGTATCAGCGTGATCGCCAGTAATCATAATGGTCGTAATGCCTGCGCTATTTAAGTCACGGACTGCTTCAATTGCTTCTGGACGCGGTGGATCAACCATTCCGACTAAACCAATAAAGGTAAGGTTATCTTCGGAGATTGATAACTCGTTGCCGGTCTTTTCTGCTAAAGCGAGCACTCGTAGTGCTTTACTTGCCATAAGTGAAGCCGCATTACTAATATTTGTTAAGTCTTTTAAAGTAATTAAACGAACTTTACCATTAATTTTAATGTGGGTAACTAATTTTAAAATGTTGTCCATTGCCCCTTTAGTGTATTGAGTATAGCCTTCTTCTCCCTTATGGAGGGTTGACATCATCTTACGGACACTATCAAACGGCAATTCTAAAACACGTGGGGTTCTTTCTTCAAGCATTGCTTTGTGGTGGTTAATTGAATTAGCGAAATTAACTAAGGCAATTTCGGTTGGGTCGCCATAAACACCATGGTCAACACTTGCGTCACTACATAAAGACATGCCATCTGCGAGGTAGGCAATATTTTCTTCATTAAATTCACCATTATTGAGGGTATTTTCATTTGTATAAACACTAACGACGGTCATGACATTTTGCGTTAATGTTCCGGTTTTATCACTACATATAACCCGAACCGCGCCGAGTGTTTCGACACTTGGTAAACGCCGCGTAATAGTATTAACTTTAACCATGCGTTGAACGCCAAGCGCAAGCGTGATCGTAACAACTGCGGGTAAGCCTTCGGGAACTGCGGCAACCGCTAGAGAGATACTAAGGAGGAACATCCGCTTAATGTTATCAAGGCTTGCGTCTTGAATAAGCGCAATAACAAATAATAAGGCAACAATAACAATCGTAATAATTCCTAATAATTTAGATAAATCCGCAAGTCGTTTTTGGAGTGGTGTTTGTTCTTGCTTTGTGGCACTGAGCATACTTGCAATTTGCCCAATTTCAGTTTTACTACCAATCCCAATAACAACCCCTTCACCTCGTCCGTATACGACGGGCGTAGACATAAAGACAATGTTTTTGCGGTCGCCAAGTGGCATTTGGCGGTCATAAGTAACAAGGGCGTCTTTTTCACTTGGAACACTTTCGCCTGTTAAGCTTGCTTCACTAACTTTTAAATTAGCGCTTTTAATTAGTCGTAAATCGGCGGGAACAGTTCGGCCTGCTTCAAGAATAACAATGTCGCCAGGAACTAGTTCACTTGCTTTAATTTCTTGGAGTTCGCCGTTACGACGGACAATAGTGGTTGGTGCGCCTAATTTTTCAAGTGCTTCGAGCGCCTTATCAGCTTTTAATTCTTGCATCGTTCCAATAACACCGTTTATGAGCACGATAACTAAAATGAGAATTGGTTCAAAGTAACCATGTTTCTCAATGAGCGCCATGATAAAAGAAATAAGCGCTGCTATTAAAAGAATATAAATCATCGCATTATTCATCTGCGCTAAGAAGGCTGAAAAAACTGTTTTCTTTTTAGCGGTGGGTAAACTATTTTTCCCATACTCGATACTTCTTGCTTCGACTTCCTCGTTCGTCAGTCCTATTTCCGGATTAACATTTAATTCTGTTAATACTTCATTAATATTTTTTTGTTCCATTGACTACTCTCCTTACTTCTTTAACAAGTTTTTGTTAAAAGACGTCTGTAAACGCTAGTACATTTTACTATAAATGTCACCTATCGTAAATATACAAAGCGTAAAAAGATGAAAAAAGCCTGAGAAGGTAATTTCT
>CAYJAE010000009.1:0-19585 GCA_964368105.1 uncultured Staphylococcaceae bacterium | reverse complement strand
TAGCGCAATCACTACTTGCATCTCAGCAAGTGCGAGCATGGACTTTCCTCTAATACTTTCGTACCAGCAATTATCCAGATCGAATTTATTTACTTTACTTTACGGGGGTCGATACCGAGCGCCCATAGTTGTCGTTCATACTTATCAATTTTGCGGAGATTTTCAATTGAAGTACCACCTTTTTCAAGGAGTCGCTCTAATTCTTTAATCTTCCGGTTAAGTTGTAAGTTTAACGCTTCGAGGTTAACATTTTTTGCGTTTAATTGTTCATTCTTACTAAGTAATGCTTTTGCTTCTTTTTCTAAGGCAATAAAGTAGACGTAATCACTTCTTACGTCATCTAAAAATTTATCAACTTCAAGGGCATCATATCCGCCACTTTTAGCGTTGAATTTCTTTTTTAAAACCTTTTCTGCATCAAGAATAATTTTTTCTGCCATTGTCCGCCTCGCATCCATATTATATATGGAATAACGCCACTATGCAACAAAGTGTATTCAAGATTTTTGCCTTATGATATAATTTGAAAAGATATGAAAAAACTTCGAAAGCTAGTCCGCGATGTAAAACAAGTTATCTTCCTTGATTTAGAGGGAACCCAGTTTACTCATGAAATGATTGCCCTTGGGGCGGTTAAGGTAACGCTTAAAAAAGATGGAACTTTTAAAAAGGTTTTCCCGGGATTTAAAATATACGTTCTTGCCAAAAATAATATTGGCCACGTTGTCACCGATTTAACCGGAATTACAAGTGATTTGCTAGTAAAAGAGGGTTATTCTTTTCCTGAAGCCTTAGGACTTTTCCGAAAATACGTTGGTTCAAACTTTTCGAAATCAAAGTTTATTACCTTTGGAAATCATGATTTACGAATTCTCCGACAATCCTTACTACTTAATCCAGAAGCACATCACGGCTATGTAAAAACGATTGGTGAAAACTATATTGATCTAAGCGCAGTCGTTAATGAATACGTTAAAGATGATAACAATAACACCTTATCCTTAACTAATTTATGCAAAACTTTTAATATTCCGCTGGTGGAACCAAGTCACGACCCACTTAATGACGCTTTAATGCTTGCTGCACTTTATAAAGAGTTATTAATTCAAGATGATTTGCTCGTAAGTCACTATCAAGCAACCCTTTTAAGAATGAATAATGTTCCTCGACCAATTAAAAAATTAATCAACAAATTACAAAATGATGGTCAAGTTAGTCTCGAAGATTTTAATTTATATGTGAAGGAAGAAATTAAATGACCATAAACTATCCGACTGGGTCAAGGAAGACAAAACCAACCCAAAAGGTAAAAAGTAGTAGCAAGCTCGCAACGAGCGCAAATCGAGGAATGGCTTTAGAAAAGTTGATAAACGCCGCAAATGACTACTATTTACTGCAAAATGCCGCTCTTTTTACAAAAAGACCCACTCCAATTAATGTTGTTAAAATCGATTACGCCAAAGGCGCGCGGATAATTGACGCCTATTTTGAGAAGCAATCAACGACTGATTATAACGGCGTTTATGCCGGCCGCTATTTTGACTTTGAAGCTAAAAGCACTAAATTAAAAACAAGTTTTCCACTTAACAATATTTATAAACATCAAATTGATCATTTGAAACATGTTGCCCTGCATGGTGGAATCGCCTTTTTCATTGTTGAATTTACCGCACTAAATGAAATATTTGTTATTGCTGCGGAACATATCATTGATTTTTATGAGAAAAATGAACGTAAATCTATTCCGTATGAAGTTTTTTCTGAAAAAGGAAAGAAAATAAAATTAGGTTTTAATCCGATTCTTGATTACTTACCGGCTGTTAAAGAAATCTTTAATTTATAAATTCTTATTAGGTTCGTGACAAACTTTAACTAAGGGACACTCCCGACATTTTGGGGAACGAGCAGTGCAAAAATAACGGCCGAAATGAATAAACTGATGATGCACTTTAATATAGTTTTCTTTTTTAATTGCTTTACGTAATTTTGCTTCAACTTGGCTAACATTATCACTAAACGCCGCAAAACCGAGTCGTTTTCCGATTCGAAACACATGAGTATCCACGGCAATTTCTGGTATTTTAAATAATTCGGCGCGGACAACATTTGCAGTTTTAGTACCCACTCCCGGTAAACTAATTAATGCGTCTTTTGCCTGAGGGACCACTCCACCATAAGAATCATTCAAGATTCGCACAATATTAAATACGTGATTAGCTTTAGCGCGAAATAACCCCAAGGTTCTAAAATATTTAAGAAACTCTTCTTCTTGGACAGTTAAGAGTGAAGGAAAATCAGGATAATCAGTAAATAGTTTCCGCGTTACATTATTGACCGCTTTATCAGTGGCTTGCGCACTTAAAACAACAGCGATTAATAATTCGTAGTCTTTATTATAAAGAAGTTCCCCTTTAACATCGGGATAGTTTTCGTTTAAATAAGTAAATATAAGTTCTTTACTTTTACTCGTCATCATTTATTTTTTCACTAATATCAGCAAGCGTCTCACCTATACTTTTTCGGTTAGCGGCATCTTGAACACTGCGACCTTCAATGGCAAAGTCAACGACAGTGGCAAGTTTTAAAAGTGCCTTATCAATTGCCCGAATATTAAAGCGCTTCTTCTTCATTGCTTCTTCATAAGCTTCTTTAATCATCGCCAGTGAATAGCCATATGTAAACCATTGGTCAATTGTTTGAATTTCAACCGGAGAGAGTGAACGACCGAATCCGTTTTGAATTAAATGATAAATTTCATCCATTTGTGAATGGATTTCTTCATTATTATTTTGTTTCTTTTGTTCATAATTTAGCGCAAAAAACGTTTGTAATTTACTGCGAAGCGGATTAAGAGAAGTAATCATCTTTCCGTTTTTCATCGTAAATTCAATTAAGCCTTTGCTAACAAGTTTAACCATTACTTCATCAATTACTTTTATATCAATGTTGGATTGTAAATTAATTAAGTCTGGGGTTATGAACTCTGTTTCTTTATTTTGTAAATGTTCAATAAATAAAAGGACAACGAGTTCAGTCTCGTTAATGCGCAGGTCTTTGTAATATTCAAAGAGCATGAAACGAAAATCAAGGGCTTTATTGTGCATTTCGTTCATCAACCCGTTTCTCTAAACTTCGGGGACGGTCAACATCACGTCCTAAAATAACGGCAACAAAATAAGCTAAGTATTGACTGAATACCGCAAAAACGATTGGACTATGATACGACTTAATATCGCCACTGACGGAGAAACTATCGCCTTTTGAAATGAAAGGATCGAGTGAAACAACAAAAACTTTGTCACTCCGTTTTCTAATTTTTTCAATAACAGTCCGCATTGGTGTCGTAACCGCCGGATCACTTAGTAATGCAATAACTGGTGTTTCTTTATCAATTAAAGCAATCGGACCATGGAGAAATTCTCCACCTGGATAAGCTTCAGCGTGAATATATGTCGTTTCTTTTAATTTTAATTGGGCTTCAAGCGCTAAATCGAAGTCAAAGCCACGACCTAAAAAGAAAACGTCCGAGCTACTAGCGATTTTTTTCGAAATCTTCTTAATTTTGTTCTTTTCCCTAATGATGTCATTTAAGGCACTAATAACGCGTTCAAGCGCGGCAATAGTTGTTACTTTATTTAAAAGACAAGCTTGAATTAAAGAAAGAAGGGTAATTTGCGCAACATAGGCTTTCGTACTCGCAACACTAATTTCTGGACCAGCGTAGAGAAGGAGACGGAAGTCGGCTTGTTGATAAAGGGTCGAAACCTCAGTATTAGTAATGGCCAATACGTCACCCCCATAAGAGCGGATAACGGCTAAGGCATCTAATACGTCACGTGTTTCACCTGACTGCGAAATTAAAATATAAAGGGGATTATCACCAGATTGATACGGGTAATAAATCCATTCACTAGCAATAAAAACATCAACTTTTTTGTTATAAGTACGTAAATAGCGTTGACCGACTAAAGCAGCGTTATAACTCGTTCCAGCGGCAATAAAGACAATCGTATCAGCCTCTTTAATCCGTTCAATAAGTTGTTCACTAAAGCGATATTTTGAACCATCAAAATAATGATTAATTAAACGACGAATAACCCGTGGTGTTTCTTCAATTTCTTTTAGCATGTAATGCGGATATCCACCGAGTTCAAGCGCTTTTTCACTTAAAACATTTTCGGTATACTCAAATTTTAATGGTTTTAATTCTTTACTAAATAAGAAGTTTTCACTTTCAGTAATATAGCCAACTTCTTCATTTTGTGGATAGAAATAAAGTTTTGAATCGTCAATTATTGAGTTGAATTCATCAGAAATAATCATTGAATCACCATTTTTAGCAATAATTAACGGATTTTCACGTTTAGAATAATAAATCCGGTCAGCTTCATTTTGGAAAACAGCAATTAAACTGTAACTTCCTTCAAATTGTTGAAGAGCACGACTAAGCGCGACAAGATTAGAAACTGGTTCATCACTTTCACGGGAATATGATTCCATTAAATTAGCAACAACTTCGTTCGCAGATTTGGATTTAAAAACGTATCCGTGACGCATTAACTTCCGGCGCAAGGTTTGAATGTTATCAATTAAACCATGAACAATAACACAAACTTCCCCATTTTGAGAAACAATTGGATAAACATTTTCAATAACTTGATGGGCGTAGGTTGAGTAACGTGTATGGGCAATTGAGAGATGACCATCAACGTCTTCAGGAATTTGCTTAACTAAATCATCAACCTTCCCCACAACTCGATATAAGGAACTTTTAGTGCTACTAGCAAATAAAATACCAGTTGAGTCATCTTCCTTATATTGCAAAATTCGCAGTGACTTTAAAATTTCGTTTTTAACTAGTTTCCGACTTACACGGCCAACAAATCCACTCATGAGGTTTCCTCGATTCTTGCTTTTATTTTACAACATTAATTAATTAACTTAAGTTAATATTAAATACTTCATATAATTTTTTGAGTTTTTCTTGGTTTTCTCCTCCAACTTTTTTACTTTCCATTAAGATTTTGTCACGGTTTAGTCTACTAACGAGGTGACTATTATCAAAAAGTGCTTTTTCCAAGAGGGGGTCAAACTTTAAACTTAGCACTACCACAAACCGCAAAGCTCGTAAGATGCGTAAGGGGTCTTCAACAAGCCGCACATAGGGGTCACCAATCATCCGCAGCGTCGCACTCTCCAGGTCACTTAATCCCGAAGCATAGTCATAGACTTTATAATCTTGATCAATATAAAGCGCATTTATCGTAAAGTCTCTTCTTCGGTAATCTTCTTCTGGGTTATTAACAAACGTAATTGAGCCAGGATGGCGATAGTCAAGATACTTTCCTTCAACCCGCAATGTTGTTATTTCTACTTTTTGTTCATGGTGTTTAACACTCACTGTCCCAAACTCAGCAAAGCGATAATTGGCGTTAGGAAGAAACTTTTCCATATCGTGCGGAGTGGCGTTAGTTGCTAAATCATAATCGTTAATGACCCGCTCTAATAAAAAATCGCGGCTTGTTCCTCCAACCATATAAAGAGAAAATCCGTGATCTTTAAAGAGCTTTGCAAGTTCATCAAAAACTATTAGTTTAGCTTTGCCCATATTTTAATTAAATTGTGTAGTTAGCCTTGAACTTTTTCTTTAAGCGATTTTGATGGTTTAAAAACAATTGTTTTTCCGCTTGGAATAATAATTTTCTTGCCGGTTTGTGGGCTAACACCACTTCGTTCTTCGCGTTTTCTAATTTCAAAAGTTCCAAATCCTGCTAATTTGACTTCTTCGCCAACTTCAAGACTCGCACTGGTAGTAGCGCAAAACAAATTGATTACTTCTTCCACCGACTTTTTAGTCATCATTAAATCGTCTGCAATTAGTGTAATAATTTCCGCTTTATTCATAAACTATTTACCTCTTTTATTAATTTAAAAATACCACATTTCCTACTTAAAAACAATCAATTATTTAAATTTCTTCACTTTTAAGTGGTCGTAGCATCAGGTTTTTAACGATCTCACTTGGAATCGCATTTTCATAGAGGACTTTATAGATACCTTTAACTATTGGTAAATCAAGTTTATCCTTTAAACTTAATTCATAAATAATTTTAGTGGTGCGAATACCTTCAACTGTTTTAATGTTGTCTTTTAAAAACCGTTTAGCGTCGTTTTCTTCGCCAATCACAAAGCCGGCTTGAAAGTTTCGGGAATGGACAGAGTTACAAGTAACAATTAAGTCACCGAGTCCCGTAAGCCCTAAATATGTCTCAAGTTTAGCGCCAAAATAAGTGCCAAACCGGACCATTTCCGCAAGACCACGGGTAATTAAAGCCGCTCGAGCATTATCCCCATAGCCTAAACCCGCAAGGATGCCACTAGCGATTGCAATTGCATTTTTATAACTTACCCCAAGTTCTGCCCCAACTTCGTCACTTTGGGTATAAACACGGAAATACTCATTAGAAAATAACTCTTGAACTAAAAGTGCACTCTCTTCGTCAATACTAGTCGCGCTAATGACGGTCAAGAGACGAATAATAACTTCTTCAGCGTGACTTGGACCAACAAGTGAAACAAAGCCTTTTAAATAATGACTCGGTATTTCTTCACGAACTAAATCACTTAAGCGTACTTCTTTTTCGGTATCAAACCCTTTTGCGGTATTAATGATTAATACTTTCTTATCTAAGAGTTTTACAATTTGCTCTAATAATCCGCGAATAGCAATTGAAGGAACACTTAAAAGAAAGATGTCACTATAGGCAACTGCTTCTTCTAACTTCGTCGTTGCCTTGATCTCTTTACTAAGAGAAACATCAGGTCCAAAGAAGAAAGTGTTTTTATGATTATTATTAATGTCATCAACTTGGTCATGACTAATTCCGTAAATTAACGGTTTATGGCCGTTATCACTTAATACTTGAGCAAGAGCGCTCCCCCAAGTTCCGGAACCAAAAACAGTTATATTCATCTTACTTCCGCTCCCTAAAGATAAATTTCACAGGCGTTCCGTCAAACGGAAAAGCCTCACGTATTTGATTTTCTAAATATCGTTCGTAGGAGAAATGAACAAATTTAGGATTATTGACGAAAAAGACAAAAGTCGGAGGTTTAATACTTACTTGATTTGCGTAATATATTTTAAGTCTTCCCCCATTAAAGACCGGAGGGTCATTATATAACTGCGCCCGTCCTACTACTTCGTTTAAAACACTTGTGTCAACCCGACGGGAATAGGCTTCACTCACAAAATCAATTTGATCAAATAAATCATTAATCCGTAACTTCGTTATCGCTGAAGTAAAGATAATTGGCGCGTATTCAAGAAACTTAAATTCACTCCGAATTTTCTCGGTAAATTCGTAAATTGTTTTATCGTTTTTAATAACTGCATCCCACTTATTAACAACAATAATAATTGCTTTTTTTTCATTAACCGCAAAGCCGACAACATTTTTATCTTGCTCTCTAATTCCCGCTACAGCGTCAATCACAAAGAGAATAACATCTGCCTTATCAATCGCACTAAAAGCCCTAAGAGCGGCGTACTTATCAACACTTTCATAAATCCGTCCCCGCTTCTTAAGCCCTGCTGTATCGATAACAACATAGTCTTTTCCGTTACGCGTAAACGGCGTATCAATCGCGTCCCGCGTTGTGCCTTCAATACTAGTAACAATAACTCGTTCCTTATTTAAAATAGCGTTAACGAGACTTGATTTACCAACGTTTGGTTGACCAATGATTGCAAAAGAGGTCACATTTGCGGGGTAATCTTCGGTTTCCGGTGGAAGAAGAGCAATTACTGCGTCAAGTAAATCTCCAGTCCCAATCCCATGTTCTCCGCTTAGCGCCAGCGGTTCTCCTAAGCCCAGACTATAAAATTCTTGAAGTAAATAAGAGTGTTCCGCGCCGTCAATTTTATTAACTGCAACGATAACAGGCTTATTCGCCCGATATAAAAGATTAGCAATTTCGAGGTCATCACTCGTTACGCCTAACGGTCCGTCACCAACGTAAATAATAACATCAGCTTCGGCAATAGCGATTTCAACTTGGGCTCTAATTTGATCTTGAAATGCACTTTTAGCAATTTCAATACCACCAGTATCAATTAAGTTAAATTCACGGGTAAGCCACTCTGCCCGACCATAAAGCCGGTCACGGGTAACGCCCCGTTCATCTAAAATAATCGCCCGTCTTTCGCCGATAATACGATTAAAAATTGTTGATTTACCAACGTTTGGGGTACCAACAATTGCAACAACTGGTAAGGCCATTATTTTTTCCTCAAGACATCATTAACGTAATCAATAATAGTTTGGACAACTTCATCAATTGTTAAATTATCAGTATCAAGTTCAATCGCGTCACTTGCCTTGCTAAGAGGCGCAACACTGCGCGTTGAATCAATATGATCCCGCATTTTTAACTCATCAGCAATTTCCGCTAAACTTGTTTTGATGCCTTTTTCTTTGTTTTCTAAGTACCTTCGTTCTGCCCTAACAGCAACCGAGGCAGTTTGGAAAATTTTTAAATCAGCACTAGGCAAAACGAAAGTTCCGATATCACGGCCGTCCATAACGACGTTTTCACTTTTGGCCATTTCACGTTGCTGAGCGGTTAATAATTCCCGCACTTTTGGATAAGAAGCGATATAGCTAACATTTCCGGAAACATGTGGTTCACGGATTTCTTTAGTTACTTCAATGTTATTTAAAAAGACACGATAATCAGGGGTTAATTTAATTTTAATGTTTGGTAGAAGTGCATTACACTCTGCTTCGTTTTGTGGGTCTTTACCACTATGGAGCACAAACCAAGTGACCGCACGATACATTGCGCCTGTATCAATATAGACATAATTAAAATGCGCGGCGACGCGCTTAGCAATCGTTGATTTCCCTGCGGCTGCAGGTCCGTCGATAGCAATGGCAACATATTTCATTCGTAATACCTCACAAGTAATAAAACAACGCCTGTTATTATAGCGGCAATCACAATAACCGTTACTACAATAAGCGCAAGCGACGGTCCCTTTTTTTCAACCGTAGTCCGTTTATTACTTTCTTCATATTCATTTATTAATGCTTCGGCCTTAGTTATTTTTGGTGTTTCTTCTACCGGAACAACAACTTTCGGTTTAGAAACTGGTGGCGGAGTGACTTTTTGACTACGTTCAAAATCGCGGACTATTGATTTACGATAGTCTTCGTAGAGCGTTACCCGAGTCGTTCCTTGTTCTTTTTTGGCCATAACACTATTTATAATAATATAAATAACGACAAATTGCTTGTTATAACATTTAGAGACAAACTCTTTCTGATATGATTTGAAACTTCAATTAAAAAGTTTTATAATTAATTCATATTAGGAGGCTCACAATGGCAAAAAAAGCTAAAATTGACAAAGATCTTTGTATTAGTTGCGGCGTTTGTAACGCAGTTTGTCCCGCTGTTTTTGATTGGGATGATGATGGCAAAATGAAAGTCGTCGCTGATCCAGTTCCAGCTGAACTTGAAGATGATGCTATGGAAGCGGAAGCTTCTTGTCCAACCGGCGCAATTAGCGTTCAATAAAGTTTATTAAACCTAAAAAAAGAAGCGGATTAACCGCTCTTTTTTTTATCTTTATTCGGCAAACGAATTAATGAATTTACTGATTCGCTTATAGACAAGTAAGACAATACCGCCGATTATTGTGTTTTTAATGGCGTTAAAGGGGAGAACATAGATGATAAAGTTTTGGGCAGTAAACGGAATATGACCATTAAAGATTAATTTATTGTAAAGATTATAAACAATAAAGTAATTAGCAAGAGCGCTCACTGCAAGTTGGACAACAAAAGCAATCCCAAGTCCTGCTAACACTCCTTTAAAAGTCCGTTTATATTTATAAAAAATAGAAGCTGTAATAACAAAACTTGAAGAATAAATAATATCTGACACTTCTCCAATCATTAAGGTTCGAGTCATTGGTAGTTTAACGAGAAAACGGATTAAAAGAACGATAAAACCACTAAATGGTCCGTAAGCAAAGCCCGCAATAAGCGCCGGAACTTCACTAAAGTTAATTTCTAAAAAGTCAAAAGGAGGGGGAAAGATTGGAAATACAAAGGGAGGAACCTTGGTAATATAGAGAATAACCGATAAAGCCGCAAAGATTGCAGTTCCGGTTATCCAATTAGTTCTTTTTTTCTTAGTGTTAACTGGTTTTACTTTCGTCACTGGTTCACTATTACTTTTAGGTAAAGCTTCACCTTGATTTTCGAGTATTGGTTCTTCATTACTTGCAATTTCAGCAGTAACTACTTCTTTTTCATGCTTATTCATTTAAAAAAGCCCCTTTCTCAGGGCCCCAAAAAGAAATATCTTCTTTCATCCAGACTTTAACTGTCGCCACTAGAATTGCACTAGTTCAGCTTTACGCTCGCGGGGTATACCGCCGGTGGAGACTTACACTCCGCCCTGAAGTAAATTTATTATAAAGTTAGTCGGGAAAAATTTCAAGATATATTACTTTTACGTAATTCTTTAACGAATAGCGCAGCGTCTTCACTACTTTCAAAAATAACCGTAACTTTGTTTTTGTTTTGAATTATGATTTCTTTTTTACCGTCTTTACTAATGCTGTTATCACTACGAATTAAACTTTCAAGTTCACGGACTGAAAGGTTTGTTGTTTTAATTAGTTCTAAGTATTTATCACTTAAACTTTGATCAACCCCAATTAAAGCTCGGGCATGACCAAAAGAAATTTCAAAGTTATTAAGCGCATTTAAAACATTTTTATCAAGTTTAAGGAGACGAATAATATTAGTTACTTGCGATCTACTTTTGAATGAAAGTTTAGCAAGACTTTCATGGGAATAGTTGTACTTTTGACTGAGTTTTGCAAAGATATAGGCTAATTCTAGCCGATTACTCTCGAGTGAATCACGAGTTTTAGCAAGTAGAATTAATAACGTTTCTTCGTCATTATAATTCATGACGATAACCGGGATTTCTTCAATCTTAGTTAGTTTAGCCGCAGCAAGGCGTTTTCTGCCAATGATAACTTCGTAAGTTTCATCTTTTGCCCGGACCACTAAAGGTTCAAGCAAAATATTGCGTTGGTAGTTTTCAACAAAATGGGCAATTAACTTTTTAGAAAGGGTTACTTTACTAACAAACTCATTATCTTTAATATCTTTGGTCGGTAAAGTTTGGATTGGATTATTAAAATGTGATTTAGCAAGTTCATCTAAAACATTTGATTGCGAATATTTAGAAATTAATTCTGATAAATCTTCTTTTAAAAGTTTACTCGTCGGCTTTTTCTTCATTTTCCATGATTTCCTTTGCAACACTAAGATAGGCAAGGGAGCCTTTTGAGCTTGGTTTATAAAGAATGGTTGGCACCATCTTTGCACTTGCTTCCGCAAGAGCAATATTACGCGGAATCGGCGTCATAAAGGTGGATTCTTTAAAAAGACCACGGATTTGCTGACTTATTTCAATACCAAGTCGGGTTCTTTCGTCATACATCGTAAGTAGAAACCCTTCAATTGTTAAACTCGTATTATGCGAAGCTTGCACTTGTTTAATAGTTGCAAGTACTTGCGCCACTGCTTCAAGGGCAAAATATTCGCATTGAACAGGAATAATAACACTTGTTGCCGCAACTAAAGCGTTTGTGCTTAATAAACCGAGTGAGGGCGGACAATCAATAAAAATATAATCGTATTTACGTTCTATTTCATTAATTTTTGTACGCAAGACCGTAAACGGATGTTGCGGAATAGTTCTTATTTCAACGTCGGTGCTCGCAAGTAAGAGATTTGCGCCAATAATATCTAAATTCTTTAATGCTGTTTTTTGAATTGCCTTGTTAATATTAACCCCTTTAAAGAAGGTGTGATAAATCGTCGACTTAATTGTTGCAGGGTCATAACCTAATCCTCGAGTTGAATTACCTTGCGGATCCATATCAATTAAGAGAACTTTACGCCCGAAATGCGCGAAAGAAGCACTAAGATTAATCGCAGTCGTTGTTTTTCCAACGCCGCCTTTTTGATTTGCAATTGCTGTTATTTTTGCCATTTTTCTTTATTCACTTTAAGTATAACAAATCTTTATAAGGGTTTTTTCTTTATTTGAGAATATGACCGTGGGTAAATTCTATCCGTAAGACCACGTTTAACAAACCGAATATTTGCGCGCATACTACCGTCACTTGGTAAGAAATGAGTTTTTTGTTTACCTAACTCAAGTTTTAAAACGTAAATTGCGTTCGCAGCTTCATTTAATTCAGTATTGTAGTTTTTCCCCTTCATTGCTAAAACACTTCCGCCTTTCTTTACTAGTGGCGCGCATAATTCTAAGATAATATTTAGGGCTGCAACGGCGCGTGTTGTCGCTAAATCAAAAGCTTCACGCATTTCTGTGTAATCTTCTGCTCGTTTATTCACAACTGTGACGTTAGTTAATTTTAAATCCTTTATGACCGACTCCAGAAAAACACATTTTTTCATAGTTGGTTCTAAAAGCGTTACTGCTAAATTAGGATAAGCAATTGCAAGAACGAGTCCCGGAAAACCCGCCCCAGTTCCAACGTCAATTAATTTTTCATCACGAAAATCATATAATTCACGAAGGAGTAAACAATCAAGAAAATGCTTTTCATAATATTCTTTCGGGTCAATTGCGGTTAAGTTCATGACTTGACTATCTCGCTCCAAAATAACTGCGTATTGGGCGTATTTCGCGGCAAAATGTTCGTAATTGTCAGGAAAATGCTCTTGGAGATAATTAAGAAACACTTCTTTATTAGCCACTTTATTTCCCCTTTCTTAAGTACGTCATTAGGATAATAATGTCATTAGGATTAACGCCACTGATTCGTTTTGCTTGCCCCACCGTTAACGGTTTAACACGCGCTAATTTTTGACGAGCTTCAATCCGTAGTCCATCAAGATGTTCATACTTGAATTCATCTGGTATCTTAATTTCTTCTAGTTTAGCAAGGCGACTTGCTTCTTGCTTTTGCTTTTCAATATAGCCTTCATATTTAATGTCTGTTTCAAGTTGGACGAGGGCATTCGGGTCTATGTTAATGTTCGGCATGTTAGGAATATAATTAAAAAGGTCATCCATCATTACTCGCGGCCGTCTAATAAGTTCAGCAGCGGTTAATCCGCCATTATAGTTAGGATACCCCAAATCACTTAAAAATGCACTTACTTCCGCCTTTGCCCCAACTTGGGTTGCTTTTAAGAATGTTCGTAATTCACTTCTATTTTCTAAGCTTGCTAAGTAACGTGCATAGCGGTCATCTTTAACTAGTCCAATCTTGCGCCCAATCTCGGTTAAGCGCGTATCAGCGTTATCATGACGTAATAAAAGACGATATTCTGCGCGACTTGAAAGGAGGCGATATGGTTCTTCAGTTCCTCTTGTGACTAAGTCGTCAATCATAACTCCAATATAAGCTTCGTCTCGTTTTAAAATTAATGGTTCTCTACCGCGGAGTTTTAAGGAAGCGTTAATTCCTGCTAAAAGTCCTAATCCCGCTGCTTCTTCATAGCCGCTTGTGCCAATAATTTGTCCAGCACAATATAAGTTATTCCATTTCTTTAATTCTAAAGTTGGACGTAGTTCAAGAGGATCAATTGCGTCATACTCAATTGCGTAAGCATATTTTAAAATAACGGCGTTTTCTAGTCCTTTAAGACTTCTGACCATCTTATCTTGTACCTCAATTGGCATAGAGGTACTAAATCCTTGTAAGTACATTGAATCTGTATAACGAGATTCTGGTTCAATAAAGAGTTGATGGCGTTCTTTATCACTAAAGCGGACAATCTTATCTTCAATACTTGGACAGTAACGCGCGCCAGTTCCGGTAACAAAACCACCAAACAGAGCTGATTCCATTAAATGGTCATTAATTATCTTGTGAGTTTCTTTCTCGGTATAAATAAGATGGCAGACAACTTGTTCTTCAACTTTGATAAACCGGTCCGTCATATATGAAAAATTAAGGTAGCCGCCCATTCCTTCTTCAACTATCATTTTCGAGAAGTCAATTGAATCACGTTTAATCCGTTGCGGTGTTCCGGTTTTCAAGCGGAAAAGCCGTAAGCCCATTTTAGCTAAGTAAGGGGATAGTCCTTTTGATTGTCTTTCGCCTTCTGGACCTTCTTCTTTAACAGTGTGACCAACTAAAATAGTGGACTCCATATAAGTTCCAGTCGTTAAAACAACTGCTTTTGCGTAAATTTCAATATTATTCTCAAGCACTACTCCCGTGACTGTCGTTTCATCATGAAGAAGCGAGGTTACCATTGCTTCTCTAATTTCTAAGTTTGGAGTATTAAGTAAAACACTTTGAACGTAAGCGGGATAACCAAGCTTATCTTCTTGAGCCCGTAAACATTGCACGCCTGGTCCTTTACTTGTATTAAGCATCTTGACTTGAAGCGGGTCATGGTCAGCAAATAAGCCCATCATTCCGCCTAAAGCATCAATTTCACGAACAACAATTCCTTTTGCACTTCCACCAATATTAGGATTACAAGGCATATTGGCAATCTTCTTAATATTCATCGTTAAAAGCAGCGTCTTATGACCCATATTTGCGCTTGCCATTGCGGCTTCAACTCCAGCGTGACCGCCGCCAACTACAATAATGTCGTAAGTTTTATTCATTAACCGAGCGAACCTTCCATGTCTAACTTAATTAGGCGATTTAATTCAACCGCATATTCCATTGGAAGTTCACGGGAAAAAGGTTCAATAAAGCCCATGATAATCATTTGGGTTGCGTCTTCTTCACTAAGTCCACGGCTCATTAAATAAAATAATTGTTCTTCGCTAATTTTACTAACGGTCGCTTCATGTTCAATAAAAGATTGGTTATTAAGCATTTCATTCGTGGGAATCGTATCACTTTTTGAAAATCCATCCAGAATAAGCGTGTCACATTCAATATGGGACTGCGAGTTAATTGCTTCTTTAGTGTGGCGGACAAGTCCGCGATAATTAGCCATTCCTCCGTTATGGACGACTGACTTTGAAATAATCGTACTTGAGGTGTTTGGCGCAAGATGAATCATCCGCGCTCCTGCATCTTGATGTTGATTTTTACCAGCTACGGCAATTGAAATAGTTGTGCCACGAGCACCTTCACCGCGTAAAATACAAGCAGGGTACTTCATATTAATCGAACTGCCAATATTACCGTCAATCCACTCCATTTGGCCGTTTTCATAAACATCCGCCCGTTTAGTAACGAGGTTAATAATGTTATTTGACCAATTTTGAATGGTGGTATACCGACATTTTGCGTCTTTATGAACAATAATTTCCACAATTGCAGCGTGAAGTGAGTCGTCACTATAAACCGGAGCAGTACATCCTTCAACATAATGGACCATCGCTCCTTCGTCAACAATAATTAGGGTTCTTTCAAATTGCCCCATCTTAACCGCATTAATCCGGAAATAACTTTGTAGTGGTTTTTCAAGTTTTACCCCTTTCGGGACATAAATAAAAGAACCACCACTCCAAACTGCGCCATTTAAGGCGGCGTATTTGTTATCAGTATATTTAACGACCGTATTAAAATACTTTTTTACTAGTTCAGGATGTTGCTTAAGTGCTTCATCCGTTGAAAGAAAAATAACACCTTTTGTTTCAAATTCAGTAATCATATTGTGGTAGACCATTTCACTATCGTATTGCGTTGCAACTCCCGCTAGAAAATCACGTTCTGCTTCAGGAATTCCAAGTTTTTCAAAAGTGTTTTTAATTGTTTCAGGAACTTCGTCCCAACTCCGAACTTCGCCGGTTACCGCACGATTAAAATATGTATAAGAATCAAAATCAATATTTGATAAATCGGGGCCAAAGGTCGGTTGTTTCATTTTAAAAAATGCCGCAAGTGACTTCAGTCTAAACTCTAACATCCATTCAGGTTCTTTTTTAAATGCAGAAATCTTCCGGACAACTTCTTCGTTAAGCCCTACTCCAGTATCAGCAATTGAAATATGCTCATCAGCAAAACCATAAGCATAAGAGTCAAAAGTTAAATCATCTTTTTCCGCCATTATTTACTCTCCTTTTGATGGGTATTAATTAAGTCACGAACCCCATCCCAACCAATCAGCGCACACTTAATCCGACTTGGTTGACGTGCCGTATTTTGTAGAGCAATTGCTTCGTTTAGTAACTCTTCATTAAAGTCTTCTTCGTTAAGCATTTTGTGGTATTCATCAATTAAAACAAGAACATCATCGATACTTTTATTTTCAATCATTTCCATTAAAATTGAAGTCGATGAAATAGAAATTGCACAGCCAATTCCGTCAAAAAAACTTTCGACAACCTTACCATTTTCAACCTTTAAGTAAAGAGTAATATCATCAATACAAGAAGCTGAATTAAGGTGGATATGCATGTATTCATCGGCATTTTGCGGTGTTTTCTTGTGATATGGCTTTTCGTAATGCGTCATAATTGTCGCCCGCATTAAGTCTTTATTAAAAGTAGGCATCTAAATAATCCTCCGCACTTTCCGCGGCTTCTAAGAAAGCGTCAATCTCTTCTTTACTCGTGTAAAAATACAAGCTTGCCCGAACTGTTGCGTTTTCTAAGAGGTGATCTTTGAGCATTTTTGCACAGTGCTGACCGCTTCGAAGGGCAATGTTTTTACTACTAAAATAAGTGGCGGCGTCCTGAGCAAAAACACCCTTTACATTAAAGGTTATAATCCCGGTTGTCGCGTGTGGATTATAAATGATTATGTGTTTTAATTTGCTAAGTCCGTTGACTGCATATTCGCGCAATTCATGTTCATATTTAGCAATGTTGTCCATCCCTAAATTAAGTAAATATGTAATAGCGGCGTGTAATCCGTATATTGCCTCAAGATTCAAGGTTCCCGCTTCAAAGCGAAACGGAACTTTATGGTATTCAATGTTAGACGGGCTTGAGTAGGTTGCATTGTTGCCTCCTCCGGTTTCGTAAGGTCCCATCATTTCTAATAGTTTCTTCTTGCCGAAAAGGATACCAATTCCGGTCGGCGCAAGCATTTTATGACCACTAAAAGCAAAGAAATCAACATCTAAATCTTGAACGTCAATCTTTAAGTGGGGAGCGCTTTGCGCACCGTCCACAACTAAGTATGCATTCGAATTTTGATGAACAACCCGAGCAATTTCTTTAATATCGTTAACCACCCCAAGGACATTACTAATATGAGTTAAACTAACTATTTTAGTTTTCTTGCTTAAATACTTATTTAAAGTTTTTGCACTGATTGAACCGTCTTCTTCAAGCGGAACAAAAATGACTTTAGCGCCCACTTTGTTACTTATTTCGAACCAAGGAAGGGTATTTGAAGCGTGTTCAGCGACTGAAAGCAGGATTTCGTCACCTTCTTTAAGGACTTTTTCACCAAAACTACTCGCTACCATGTTCAGTGAATTAGTTGCGCCATGGGTAAAAACGATTTCGTCAACACTTTGTGCATTTAAGAAAGTAGCCACAAGTGCGCGTGTTTCAATGACTTTTTGGTCCACTAAATAGGCATCATGATAATCACCCCGCCCACTATTAGCGGTTTCACTTGTGAAATACTTAGTAACAGCATCAATCACAGCTTGTGGTTTATAAGTTGTTGCAGCGTTATCTAAATAGATAGTTTTAGAGTTTTTAAGAAGTGGAAAATCCGCTCTTACTTTATTGATATCAAACATTAAATGACTCCTTCAAGAACATTGTTAAGTTCTTCTTTAAGTCCTAAATCACTAATTTCTTCAAGGATAGGCATTAAGTAACCTTTAGTTATTAATTGCTTGGCTTCTAATTCACTTAAGCCTCTTGATTTTAAGTAATAAAGATGTTCTGCATTTACTCGTCCAACGGTAGCAGCGTGACTTGCGGCAATGACATCATTATGATAAATATTAAGAATTGGATCAGCTTGCGCGATGCTTCCTTCATCAAAAACAATAATGCGGGCGGTTTGATGAGTTTCGGCACCTTTAACGTTATCGTAAATTGTTGAGTCGCCAGTAAAGATTAAGGTTGAAGTATTTAAAACAACCCCATAATTGTACATATTCGCAAACGATTCTTGACCATAATGAGCGAAGGAAATTGCAAACTTTTTTTGGTCAGCGTTTAGTGAAAAACTTGATAGTTTCCAGACAACTTTTGACCGCTTTTCCGCTAAAATAGTTTTAACTTTAACTTGTCTTTTACCACCATTAAAATCAGGCATTAAAAGCGTAAGATTGCTGCCTTCTTTCATAACAATTTCACGTGTTGCAACAACGTCTTCTTTTTCGAAAATAAAGACTATTTTTCCTTTAGTGTATGGTTCAATAATATAAGTGATTAATTGCTCTTTTGCACGCATTATTACGACAAAATTGACCTCTTTTGTCGAATTTACACTAATTTTGCTAACATTATCAGGGATTGATTTTTCGTCAAAAACGAAGCCGTTTAGTGACTTTGTCTCTAAGGAAAAAGTGTCTCCTTTAATTGAGTTTTTATCAACTTTTAGTAGCGGGAATTCTCTCATTTTTTGCTGCTTTCTTTTACCGCACAAACTTCAAGAACTACTGGAGCGCTTCCTTCGCGTTCAATACTAATATTATGTTCAATTTGAATCCATTCGTAACCTTCTTGATCAATCCGATTAATAATTGAAATGTCACCTTGAAGTTCCGCTCTGCCATTGATCATAACTACTGCACGGGTTGGATGAATTAAATCAAAAAGACGCGCGTAATGACTAATGACTAAGAAGGCCCGGTTATTACTTTTTTCTTCGTTTATTTGATTTGCGACTACTTTAATACCGTCAACATCAAGCCCCGAATCAATTTCGTCAAGCATTGCTAACTGCGGGTTTAAAAGTTTCATTTGCATGATTTCGTGGCGTTTTTTCTCTCCACCAGAGAAGCCATCATTTAAGCTACGGGAAGCAAGGTCAAGTGGCATTTGCATTTCTTTACTTGCCTTATTAATAATACGGAATAGTTCAATTGGCTTGATTGGAGTTTCGCGTCTTGCGTTAAGTGCGGCGCGGATAAAGTCACTAATGATAACGCCTGGAACTTCACTTGGATTTTGCATTGCTAAAAAGAGTCCTGCTCTAGCGCGTTCATCAACGCCCATTGCTAATAAGTCTTTTCCTTTGTAAAGAATTTCACCTTCAGTAACGGTGTAGTTTGGGTTACCCATGATAACAGCGAGAAGCGTTGACTTCCCGTGCCCATTTGGGCCAAGCAGCGCTACAACTTCACCTTCGTTAACTGTGAGGTTTACCCCCTTTAATATTTGTATATCGCCCACACTTGCGTGTAAATTTTTAATTTCTAATAATGCCATGTCGCACTCTCTTTCTTATTGCTACGCTATATACAATACCGCAAATTGAGAGAAATATAAACTGTTTTACTAACCTATTTTTATATAAAAATAAGGAAAGGCCCGATTTCTTGCTTTTTTTGGCTATTTTTGTTGAACTTAAAACGCGTAAAGTATAGAATATAAAAGCATATTATTAGGAGGTATAGCATTATATGAGA
>CAYJAE010000008.1:0-20028 GCA_964368105.1 uncultured Staphylococcaceae bacterium | reverse complement strand
TCCTCTTTCTTAGCAGTATTTAACATACCATCGTTGATATAATATCATAGATATTAGGAACTATATTAGTAATTACTTTATAATTAACGTTATTTCGCCACTTTTTGACCTTTTTAACCCCTCCTTGCAACCCAAAACCATAAAGAGTGTGTAATTTTGTTACAATAATAAAGTTAAAGGAACTTAGCAAAATGGAAAAAGACGAAAAGATTGTTTTGTCGGTTGATTTTGGGACACAGTCAGTCCGTGTCTCGTTAGTTAATCAAGTAGGAAAAATTATTGCCATTGTTAAAAATAAATATATTGAGCCTTATTTTAGTACTTCCCCGGGCTTTGCCGAACAAGACGCTAATTATTACTGGTTAGCGTTTATGGACTCGATGAATAAGTTAAAGGACACTAATGCCGAAACTTTAGCGAAAGTTGTCGCAATGTCAGTGACTACTTTTCGTGATAGCCCAGTATTTTTAGATGAAAATTACGAACAAACCCGGCCAATGGTGCTCTGGCTTGATGAACGCCAAGCCGCTCTTCATAAAAAGCCACCGCTAATTAATCGGTTTCTTTTTAAGCTAATTGGGATGTTAGAGTCAGTTTACTTAAATATGAAACGGACACCGGCAATTTGGGTCCAAGAAAATGAACCTGAAGTTTGGAAAAATACCAAATATTACGTTAATATCTCGACTTTTATCAATTACAAGTTACTTGGTGAACTAATTGATTGTTCCGCGAATCAAACGGGTCACTTTCCAATTCACTTTAAGAAAGGCGTTTGGTACAAAGAAAACGCCTTAAAGAACATTTATCAAGTTAACCCGGAACGCCTTGCTCATATTGTTGATCAAGGAAGTATTTTAGGAAGAATAAACGAAAAAATTAGTGCGCTCCTTGGAGTACCAGTCGGAACACCGCTTTATGCTACTGGACCTGATAAGGGATGCGAAGCAACCGGAACCGGCGCAATTAGCCGAGACGTTGCAGCAATTTCTTACGGAACAGCCTCTAGCGTTATTGTTCCAAACAAACGCTATATTGAACCAGAACAATTTTTACCCGCTTATTGCGCGCCATTTAAAGGTTTATATCACATGGAAGTACAAATATATCGGGGATACTGGATGATTGGTTGGTTCATTAAAGAATTCGGTCGTGGTGAATCACTTGAATCAAGAATTGAAGCGCTAGCGATGGAAGATTTACTCAACAGAAAAATGATGGAAATCCCCCCTGGCTCAGACGGACTAGTCCTCCAACCATATTGGGGTCCGGGACTAAGAAGACCAGAAGCGCGCGGCTCAATTGTGGGCTTTAATAACAACCACACAAGACTGCATATTTACCGCGCAATTATTGAAGGAATCGCCTATGCATTACGCGACGGACTTGAAACTATTGAGTGGCGCCAAAAGCATAAAGTAAAAGAAATTAGAGTCTCAGGAGGCGGGTCGCAAAGTGACGCAATTTGTCAAATAACTGCGGATATTTTCGGGCTTCCAGTTAAGCGTTCACAGACATATGAAACCGCGACTATTGGTACGGCACTCACGACTTTTTATTATCTTGGTGAATTTAAAACGATTGATGAAGCAGTGGAAAAAATGGTTCATCTTGAACAAACATTTATTCCAAATATGGATAACCATAAGCGCTATGACATCCTCTATAAAAGTGTTTATAAAAAGCTTTATCCAAATCTCAAAGGCGTGTATAAAAAGCTTTACCATTACAAGTAAATTAGTTGTAACAAATTATGAAAAAGGCCTGCAATTTCAGTAAAGCAGGCCCTTTTTGTTAGCAAAAACGATGTAAATTAAGTATTTTGGGTATTTAAGCTGGAAGTATCAAGCCCTAAGAATTGGGCGTTATATAGACTGGCATAGAAGCCGTTTTTAGCAAGTAATTCTTCATGATTTCCCGTTTCAACAATTTGACCATGATGCATAACAAGAATTAATTTTGCGCTTCTAATTGTACTTAAACGGTGAGCAATAATAAAGGTTGTGCGACCCTTCATTAATTCTTCTAAAACGCCTTGAATTGCAAATTCGGTTCGGGTGTCAACACTACTTGTTGCTTCATCAAGAATAAGAATTTTTGGCTTAGAAATAATGGCCCGCGCAATGGTAATTAATTGACGTTGACCTTGACTAATATTCGTTCCGTCTTCACTTAACATGAATTCATATCCGCCTGGTAATGTTGAAATAAAGTGATGGGCTTTTGCCGATTTTGCAGCGGCTATCACATCCTCTTCAGTCGCGTCGCCATTACCGTAACGAATGTTGTTTTTAATCGATCCTTTAAAGAGCCAAGTGTCTTGTAAAACCATGCCGACACTTCCGCGTAGCGCACTCCGTGAATAGTCACGAATATCAATGCCATCTAATTTAATACTTCCGGCATTTAATTCGTAAAAGCGCATTATTAAGTTAACAAGTGTCGTTTTACCTGCGCCAGTTGGACCGACAATAGCAATACTATCCCCGGGACTAACATGTAAATTCATATCTTTAATAAGTTCTTTTTCCGGAGAGTAACTAAAGTCAACATTTTCAAAAGAAAATTCGCCTTTAATTCCGTCTTCAGAATCGATAACATCAGGCCGTTCCGGTTCTTCTTCCGGCGCTGCTAAGACGCCAAAGACACGCTCCGCACCAGCAAGAGTCGTTTGAATAGTGTTGGAAATTTGTCCAAGATTCATAAAAGGTTGGGCAAACATATTTAAGAACATTAAAAATGGGGCAAGACTAACAATATCACGACTAATACCAGCGACAATTAAAACGGCAACATAGCCAATATTATTGATTGAGCGAATTGTTGGAAAAATAAATGAACTTAACCATTGCGACCAAAAGTTTGAAGTAGCCATTGAAACATTTAAAGTATCAAAAGCTTTTGATTGTTTTTCTTGTTGATTAAAAAGTTGAATAACTTGGAGACCTGCAAAGTTTTCTTCAACCATTCCTTCTAACTGACCAGTTTTCTTTTGGAATGTAATAAATTGTTTTTGGGAGTTTTTGGTAATGATTAGTGTTGCAAGCACAGAAAGAGGAATTGTAGCGATAGCAACAAGGCCTAACTTCCAATTAACAACAAACATCGCAATAAAAGCACCGATTAGGATCGCTAATGAGCTAATAATGGTAGTAATTATATTATTTAGGCTCGAAGCAATTGCGTCGACGTCATTTGTGCCGATTGAAAGTAGTTCACCATATTGATGAGTATCAAAGAAAGAAAGTTGTAAATTATCATATTTTGTCCGGATTTTGCTCCTTAGACTATAAGCATATTTAGCGGCAATACGATTTGCGATTAAGTTAGCAATAGTGTCAAGAACCGCGCCAAGAACAAGTAAACCGATAATAACCGAGAAATCAAGAATTAATTTTGTCCAATTTAAACCTTGACTTAAATCAGCCTTATTTAATACATAATAATTAAAACGGGCATTGGTGGGATCAAAGGAAGATAAAATGCGTCGAAGTTGCAGCGGGGTAAATATTGAGCAAACTGCGGATAAAACGAGAAGAATAATAATAAAAATGATTTGAACTTTAAATTGTTTGAATTCATTAAGTAAATTCTTTAATGTTTTCTTAAAATCAGTCGGACGATTAAAAGCACCGCCTCGACGTGGACCGTGTGGACGTGACATTAGTTATTACCTCCTTCTTCGACGTATTCTTTAGAAAGGTCTCGGGATTTTTTGATTTCTTCACTATCAAGTTGCGAAGAAACAATTTCTTGATAAACTCGACAAGTTTCAAGTAACTCATTATGTTTACCAAGCCCAACCACGACCCCGTCATCTAGGACTAAAATTTGGTTAGCTTCCATGATTGAACTTACACGCTGCGCAACAACAAAAATAGTTGAATCTTGCGCATATGTTTTTAAAGCAGTGCGAAGTCTAATATCGGTGCGGAAGTCGAGAGCGCTGAAAGAATCATCAAAAACATAGACAAGCGGTTTACGCACTAAAGCACGCGCAATTGAAAGTCGTTGTTTTTGTCCGCCACTAAAGTTCTTACCGCCTTGTGCAACCGGAGAATCAAGACCGTCAGGTAAGCGGGAGACGAAGTCATAAGCTTGGGCAACACGAAGTGCTTCCCATATCTCTTCGTCAGTCGCATCTTCCTTCCCAAACCGTAAATTATCGCGAATTGTGCCACTAAAAAGAATGGCAGTTTGCGAAACAAAGCCTATTTTGCTGCGTAAATCGTTAATTTTGAAGTCTCGGATGTCAAAATCGTCAAAAGTGATACTGCCCGCACTGACGTCAAAAAAGCGCGGTAATAAATTAATTATTGAACTTTTACCCGATCCAGTAGAGCCAACAATTGCGGTCGTTGTTCCCGGAGTTGCAGTAAAGTTTAGGTGACTTAAGGTCGGATGTTCAAGGTCAGAAAAAGTAAAGGTGACGTCATTAAACTTCACGACGCCCTTATCTATTTTGCTACTATCAAGGGGTTCATTTGGATCTAAGATTGTTGTTTTTACACTAAGAACTGCATTAATTCTTCGTGCGCTTGCGCCAGACTGCGGGAACATAATAAAGGCAAAACTCAGCATTAAGAATGATTGCATAATGTTTTGAACATACATAGAAGCCGACATTGTTTCACCCATTATTGTCGCACTTGCTTGAACACCACTTGTAATGGCGTTATTAAAAATAACGAAGCCAATAAAGTAAATTGAGAAGTAAGCGAGGTTAAATAAAATATTAACGGACGGTTGAACAATCGTCATAATATTACTTACTTTAATTAAGATATCGGTCATTTTTTGGTTAGCTTCGTTGAAGAGTCGTCGTTCTCGCTTTTCTTGGTTAAAAGCACGAATTACCCGCACCCCAGTTAGTCCTTCACGGAAAAGGAGGGTAACATAATCAAGCCTTTGTTGAATTTGCACAAATAATGGAGAAGCAAACTTAAAAGTTAACATCATGATGAGTAAAACAAGCGGAAGAGTGATTAAAACAATATAAAAGTAATTTGGATTAAGATTAAACAGTTTTGTTGAACCAATAATTAAGAAGATTGGAGACATTACAAAGACTCGATTAATCATAAACATGAAGTTTTGGACAACACGGGCGTCATTGGTTAATCGTGTAAGTAAACTAGCAGTGCCAAAACTACTAACGTTACTTAAAGAATAACTTTCAACCTTACTAAATATTTCTTTACGGACGGTTGCTCCAAAAGTCGCCACAAAGTAAGAGTTTAAGAGGCCTTGACCCGCGGCAAGGATAAAAATACCCGCGGATATAGCGACCATCAGGCCCCCTTGTTTAAAAAGGTTGCCAATTGTCTCTCCTGATAACTGACCAGGACCGGCAGTTGTAATAATTTGTTGGATTTTACTAATATAATCCGGTAATGTTAGCTGTAAAAGTGTTTGGCCCGCTACTAAAGCAATAATAATCAGTAGTTGCCACCACGATTTTTTAACTAATTTATATAATTTAAACATTATGAACTCCTTTTAGAAATGGTAAATATAGTAATGAAGCATGAAGTTCTTTCGCTTCTGCATTAGTGAACATCAAAGAAGTAGTGATACCTTGAAAGGAATATTGCAAACTTCTAAGTATTTCTTCAGCGCTTAAAAGTCCAATTAATACACCACTTTCAATACCTTTTGTAACAAGCGAGACAATCGCTTTGTACCACTTGTTTTTTAACTTGGTAATGCGGTCAGAAGGTGGGGTTTCGGGGTACTTAAAGATAACTAAGCTTAAGTAATATCCGCTCATTGGGTCACTTTTTAGCAACTCAATAAGTTGACTTATACCACCCACAAAAAGAATTAGCGGACTAGTTTCTTCTTTGTGATCAAGACCTTTTACAAAAGAAGAAAAATAAGTAGTGACAAAGGCGACAGACTCGTCATATAACTCATTAATATTCTTAAAATAATGGTAAACAAGACTATGACCACAACTTGCTTCGCGAGCCACTGCCGCAACAGTTATTTCACTAAAAGGAAAACGAGCAAAGAGACGAATTCCAGCGTCAATTATTAAGTCACGTTTCGTTTTTTTAACTTTTTTATTGTTTCGCAACTGCTCTATCCTCCTGCGACTTCATTTCTATAATGATTATTGAATTATACCAAAAAGGAATAATTAAGATTAGTGAAAACGCTATCTAAAAAGTAAAGTGAGAAATAACACAATCGGCAATAAACTTTTTCAACTTATTAATTTATTAATAACTTTAACTCTTCATTCGTTAATTCGCGGTAATTTCCGGGTTCAAGGTCACTAACATTTATGCCCGCAAAAGACTCGCGGTGTAAAGCAATAACTTTTAAATCAAAGGCTTGAAACATTCGTTTAACTTGGTGAAATTTCCCTTCAATTAAGGTAAGACGGGCAACACGTGGGCTAATGATTTCTAACAGAGCGGGCAGGGTGGTATATTCGTCCTTTATTGGGAAACCTTCTCTAAATATTTTAATAAGATTATACGGTATTTCCTCGTCAATTGTGGCAATATACACCTTTTTTGTCGCACTTTTCGGACTAATTAAGCGATGTGTAAATTTACCGTCATTCGTTAAAAGAAGGGCACCAGTTGTATCAATATCAAGTCGGCCAACAGTGTGTAAATCAAGCTGAACAAAAATAGGCGCATAATCAATTATTGTTGGATGGATATTATCCTCATTTGCGCACACATAACCTGGTGGTTTATTAATTAAGTAATAATGGAATTCAACGTATTTTAAGTGCTTTTCGCCGTAAATAACGGTATCAAGCGCAGTATTTACTTGATAACTTTCACTCCGAACAATAACGTCATTAACAAAGACTTCGCCACTACGAATAATCTTTTTAACTTCAGTCCGTGACAAAAAGAGTGTCTTTGCTAAAAAACGGTCTAATCTCATTATTCTTCTACGCTATCAGCTTCAGTGACGTTTTCGACTTCTGCTACTTCACTAACTTCCGCAACCTTTTTCTTTTTGAATAGTCCAAGGAAGGCATTCCACCAACTAATGAACACTTTTTCAAAACGACGGTTAATAAAGTAAATTGCAGCAATTGTGGCAAGAGCGGTTAAAATACCCGCAATAACATCAGTGGGATAATGGACTGCTAAGTAAAGACGGGAAAAAGCCATTAAAAAGGAAAAAATTAATGCTGGTGCACTCCATTTTGGGTGATAGAAAAGGATTGCGAATCCAAAGATAAAGGCACATAAGGTGTGGCCCGACATAAAGGAATAAGAATCAGGAAGTAAAAATTTACCAAGTTTACTCGTATTACCCCAACCGTCGAGACCATGAACGTAATTAGAAATAAAAGATATGTCAGGACTCGAATCTGTAGTTAAAAAAGGCCGTAATCGGTGGACAATCGGTTTCAAGATAAAGTTATTAGCGCCTGCAACAATTACAAGTCCAGCCAAAATAACAATTCCAGCCCTTCTTGTTTTCTTAAAGATAATTAAAAGAGCGGACATTAGGAAAAAGATTGCGCCGCTTTCGCCAAGAAGAGTGATTGCCTTAAAAAGGAAGTCTAAAAAGCCTCCGCGCATATTTTCAACAATCCAACGTAAAAAAGTGAATTCCCAAGCCATATTAAACTATTTCCTCCTCCCCAATTTCGGGTGTTTCTTCTTTCTTCTTTTTATTGACTATGCCAAGCAAGAAGAAAGAGATGACTGCGCCAATGATAAAGGCGACAATCGAAAAAATAAGAGTCGTAACTTGGAAAGGTTCTGGACTTTCATAAAGTGGGCGAAGCTTTCCATTAAAGAAGGCAATAACAATAGAACCAACAATAAAGCCTAAAATTGCAAAGTTAGTTTTAACACGGCTCTTTTTAAAGAAAAAGCGATAAAGTTTGGCGATTACGAGTACACCAAGGACACTACCAATTAAAAAGATGAAAAGGGCACCGAGATCAAAACCAACACTTACAAAATCAAATTTAACAAGACGAACGACAAAGTTAATTAACTCTTCGTAATATCCAAAGGCAATTAAAAGAAAAGTGCCCGAAATACCGGGAGAAACGTGAACGCCCATACAAATAAAACCAATTAGGAAAAGCGAAAGTAATTGAATCCAGTTGATATTAACTAAATCAGCCTGCATTGTTGAAAAGTAACTAAAAGCACCGATTGCGAACACAAAAAGAAAGCCAACAAGCGACAGTAATAAATTTTTCCAATTAAAAGAGCCGCGGAGGGAACTAGCAAAAATGCGTAAGCCGCCAGAAGTAACCCCGGCAAAGAAGGCAATTGTAATAAATGGGAAGTGTTCAAGGAGTAACTTAATAGGATAGAAGAGAATACCTATACTAACAACCATTCCTAAAGCAATTGGCAGTAAAAAGTTAAAGGACTTCTTAAAATCTTTCCTTAAATTATTAACTGCATCTAAAAGATCATCATAAACACCAATAAGAACCGCCATTGTTCCGCCCCCAACCGCGGCGATAATAGCAAGACCGAGGAGCAGACCTTGTAAAAAGCGTTTAAGAAATTTGTTCATATTAATCATTATATCTTACTTAAGGAAAAACATAAAATTAATTAAAAAGGGCAGAATGAACTATCAAATTTTATTATTGTTTCCTTGATGTGGTGGCTATTTTAGAATACTTATAGTGAAATCCAAGTAATTTGACCATTAAGTCGTCTTAATTATCAACTAAATCAACTCAATTACGATTGACTAAATCATAAATGACTAACTTTTTAACACTTTTTCTTACTAAAACAGCGGAATTTCCTTTAATTTCCGCTATTTTTTAAAAAAAGCAGAAGAATTATTCGGCGATTTTACTTTTTAAAAATTTATATAAGACTTTAGCGTCGCCGACAACCATTCCGGATTTAAGGAGGGCAAGGGTTGCTTGTTGATTGTTTTGTTCAGCAATAAAGGCGTCAAAAATAATATAATCCCGGGTTTGGTAAACTTTTATAATTGAAGTATAAGGATTTCGAAGTGGTTCGTAACCGACTTGATTACTTGAACCAATGAGGAAGTCATCATCTAAAAAGGTGTAAGTTTGAATGATGTTTTCATTAATTGGTTGGTCTTTTCTATTTTTACTAAGAAGGATAGCCGGCATAATAAGATGAATAATAAGTGGTACAAGCAATGCAAAACTTGCAAAAACAATGCCTTGCGGTAAGTTTTGATAAACAAAACCGAGAGCGGCAACGAGAAGACACACTAAAGTAATTGCAATTGTGTAGCGGTAAATGACAACGTGGAATCGTTTGCCAACTTCTTTTAGTAATCTTTCATCAAATGGTGTTTCGTTTATAAACATAATGGTGTACCGTCCTTTTAACCTTTCTATTATATCAAAATTAAAAATCGTTGGGCTTCATAGTAAAATGCGATAAAACAAAGACAAACCAAAAGTGCACTCTTCTAAAGAAAGCGAAAAAATGTTATAATTTTCGAGGTACAATATGAAATTATTTGTCGGATTAGGAAACCCCGGAAAGAAGTATGAAAAAACGCGCCACAACGCGGGCTTTTTAGCGCTTGACGCTTTCGCCGAACTTGCAAAAGTTGAGATTGATAAGAGTGACTTCAAAGGACACTATACTAGTTTTACCTTTGAAGGAGAAAAGATTTATTTACTTAAACCACAAACTTTTATGAATCTTTCAGGATTTTCCGTCATTAGTTTCATGCGGTTTTTTAAGCTTGAAGCAAGTGAACTTTATGTTATTTATGATGATATGGATTTAGCGCCCGGACACATTCGGATTAAAGAAGAAGGCTCATCCGGCGGACAAAAAGGTATGCAAAACATCATTGAATTGCTAGGAACAAGCCAATTTAAACGAATTCGAATTGGAATTGGCAAGCCGCTTTATGACGGAGTGGATCATGTCTTACAAGTGCCTTCAGGAGATGAAGCTGTGCTCTTTAATGAAGGCGTTAAAAAGGCGAGTAGCGCACTCAAAGATATATTAACCAATGACTTTTCGGAAGTAATGAAAAAATATAATACGAAGGAGGTGTCCGTAAGCGGGTGATTAAACTATTTAATGACTTATTTAAGACGAACACACCCCCCGCGATTAAAAATAACCGCGTTTTTGTCACGTCTGAAATAGTCGGAACAGCCCTTCTTGTCGCGGAAGCCTACTTAAAAGAACCCGATAACTATGTTATTATTGCAAGTAACTTATATAGTGCACAAAAGTTAATTGCTACCCTTTCAACTTTTGTTGAGCAAAAGAATATTTTGTTTTATCCCCAAGACGACATGCTCTTTACTGAAGTCTTAGGTGCGACCCAAGAACTTGAAGCCCAAAGAGTATATACACTCTATAAAGCGCAGAGCACTAAAGAGAAATATATTTACGTAACTAACCTTGCCGGAGCACTCAAACCGTGCCTTGAACAATCCTATTTTCAAAAGATGGAATTAGTGCTTAAAGTCGGAAATGCCCTCAAAATGTCGGAATTAACCGCTAAATTGCAGGAATTCGGCTATCAAAGAGTGAGTAATGTAGAACAAAGTATGCAGTACGCTGTACGGGGAGATATTGTTGATTTTTATTCTGTAAATGAAGACTTACCAACCCGGATTGAATTCTTTGATGAAGAGATTGAATCGATTCGTGATTTTAATGTGAGCACGCAAATTTCAGCGAAAGTTCGCCAAGATGTCGTACTCATAAGGGCAAAAGAAAGCAAACTTTTTAAGACTGAAGAGGCTGAGTTTCTTGGTTCGCTTAAAAATAAACTCTTTCAGGAGAAAAAAGAACTAAATCTTCTTGATCAAGAGACTTTAGAACTGAATATTAAGGAAAAAATTGAAGAATATTTAAATGGTAATGAACAAGCGTTAAGTAAATACTTACTTCTTCATCCTCTTTTCCGTCATTCTTTTATTTCTCACATCTTTAATCCGACATTAATTCTTGCAAATGAACCACAAATAGAAGCCGCTCTCCAAGTCTTAAGCGGAGAGACTGAAGCATTTGATTCTGAAGAGGTGCGTAAACTCGAAAGAATCCCAAATGTCCCCTTTCACCTAACAAAAAGCGTCTTAAATGTGTATCCACGCCGCACAACGCGTGAATTTAGTGAAGATGGTAACGAAGAAGTTTTACTTATTTCGCCGGTTCCATTATTAAAGTCAAAAGAAGATTTGCTCTTTTATTTAGAAGAATATAAAAAGGATGGGTATTCGGTTCATATTGCGCTTAACAATAAAACTCAAGTCGAACAAATTAAACAAACCTTAAGTGATAATAATATTACTTTTAGCCTTGAGGAAGAGGATATTGAAGCTGAGGTCACAATTACTTACCACTACTTCCCGCACGGCTTTGCCTTAAGTAGTGCCAAAGTTGTTGTCTTGACTAGTAAAGAGTTATTTAATGTTTCTCGGGGAGAGAGACGTTATAACACTCGCTTTAAAGCAGGGAGCGTTATTCGAAGTTATGAACAACTGACGCCAGGCGACTATGTTGTCCATGAATACCATGGGATTGGTCAGTACTTAAAAATCGAAAACATTTATTCCTTCGGCGCAAACCGAGACTATATCAAAATGAAATTCGCGGGTGATGAAGAATTAGCGATTCCCCTTGAACAAATTCATTTAATTCGTAAATATAGTGGCCGAGATGGCGTTGCTCCAAAACTAAATCGTCTTGGAACGCAAGAATGGACAAAGACTAAACAAAAGATTAATGAAAAAATTAATGACATTGCTGATTCTCTCCTTGAGATTGAAGCAAAGCGTCATGAGACACCTGGATACGCTTTTCCGGATGATGACGAATTTCAACGGGAGTTTGAATTAGGCTTCCCATATGAACTAACCCCTGATCAAGCTAGTGCCCTTGTCGAAATTAAAGCGGATATGGAAAAACCGTTTATTATGGACCGCCTTTTAGCGGGTGACGTTGGTTTCGGTAAAACCGAAATTGCCTTACGGGCTGCTTTTAAAGCAATAAGTGCCGGTAAACAAGTACTCTTCTTATGTCCTACAACTCTTTTAGCGCGGCAACACTATAATGTCGCGCTTGACCGGTTTGATAACTTCGGAGTTCGTTCCGCAATGATATCGCGCCTAGTTACGCCAAAAGCAAAGAAAGAAACAGTTAAGCAGTTCAATGAAGGGAAAATTCATCTTTTAATCGGAACACACTCTCTCCTTAATATTGATTTTAGTAAAGCAAACGTTGGTTTCTTAATTGTTGATGAAGAACAACGCTTTGGAGTCGAACAAAAAGAAGCAATCAAGAAGATGAAAAATCATATTGATGTTTTAACATTAAGTGCAACCCCAATTCCGCGAACACTGCAAATGGCGTTAGTGGGACTGCGTAGTCTTAGTCAAATAAATACCGCCCCGCAAGAGCGGATGCCAATTCAAACTTATGTAATTAAACGTGATGATTACGTCATTAAAGAATTAATTGAACGTGAGCTTAATCGTGATGGCCAAGTTTTCTACCTCTATAATCGGATAGATACGATATATCGAGCGGCAAACCGAATTAGTAACCTAGTACCAAACTCTAAAATTGGGGTAATTCACGGTCAAATGGATAAAAATGAAAGCGAAGATGTCATGAATAGTTTTTATAACGGAGAAGTTAATGTTTTAGTAACGACTTCAATTATAGAAAATGGGATTGATGTCCCAAACGCGAACGTCATTATTATTGAAAACGCGGATAACTTCGGGTTAGCGCAGCTTTATCAAATAAAAGGGCGGGTTGGTCGTGGTGACCGGATCGCATATGCTTATCTTTTATATAAAGGCGAAAAAGTAATGAATGATGACGCCCGGAAAAGACTTCAAGCTATTCAAGAATTCACAAAACTAGGGAGCGGCTACAAAATAGCGGAACGTGACTTAATGATTCGGGGCGCAGGCGACATCTTAGGAGCGGAACAATCAGGCTTTATAAGTAGTGTTGGGATTGATATGTATTTAAAAATGCTCTCCGACACCTTAAACGAGAAAAAATACAATTTAAGTAGTGAACCAATTGAGAAAAACATTAACTTAAGTGGTCTTGATGCCTATATTCCTGATTCATGGGCAAGTCCAAGTGAGAAATTTGATTTATATTTAGAAATAAAACAAAGTAAAAAACTAACTACGCTCCGTGAAGTTGAACAAAAAACGATTGATATGTATGGGAAACTTCCCGCAAGTATTAATAATTTGTTCTTAAAGCGTCAAGTTGAATTAATGGTTAATAGTAAGGTTGGTTACATTGAAGAAGTTGTTGACGAAGATACTTTCGTTGATATTGTTCCTGGTAAAGCATTCTTAAATATTCCAGGTTCAATGATGTTACTAAATGAAAAAATTGGTAATAACTTTACAAACCTTCGTTTTATTAGTCAATTTGGTAAAATGAAAATACGAATCTTAAAGAAAAATGAATGGTTTACGACATACGCAATGATTGTCCGAACAATTGTTTCGATTGTTCGCTCAAAAATAAAGGAGGACGAATGAGACTAGATAAATATTTAAAACTAACCCGGCTTATTAACAGACGAACAGTCGCTAAAGATATAAGCGAAGCGGGAAAAGTTATTATTAGCAAAAAAACAGTTAAGCCGTCTTACGAAGTTAAAGTAGATGATGTCATTGAAGTATATTTAGTGAAATATATTTTAATTGTGAAGGTTTTAACGGTTGATGAAAAAGAACTGCGGATTAATCCCGAAAAAGGTTACGAATTAATTGGAAAGAACTTGAATGCAAATTAAGTTAAATAAAAATTTAAAGTATTTACTTGCTTGTAGTTATGGTCCTGATTCAATGGTACTTTTAACGCTTCTTAAACGGGGCGGTTATACTTTTGAAGTAGCCCATGTTAATTACATGATGCGCGGGGAAGAAAGTGAACAAGAAACAAAAGCACTTCGGGCTTTTTGTAATGAACAAAATATTAATTGCCATTATAAGTACGTTGAGGGCAAAACACTAAAAGGTAATTTTCAAGAAGAAGCCCGGAGAGTCCGGTATGAATTTTTCAAAGAGTTAATTGAAAAAGAAGGACTTGACACTCTTTTAACCGCTCACCATAACGACGATCATCTTGAAACTTACTTAATGCAAAAAGAAAGTCAAAGAACCGCTTTTTTTTACGGTATTAGAGCGGAAACAACAATTAATAACATTCATATTTTGCGACCGCTTTTAGCGTATAGCAAAGAAGAAATAATGACTTACGCAAACGAAAATAATGTTCCATATAGTATTGATAGTTCAAACCTAAAAACAAAATATACGCGCAACAAATTACGGCACAATGTGCTTAAATTGATGGATAACGCCGTCAAAAAGGCATTAAATGATGAAATTGATGCTTTAAACAAGGAAGCAGAAACTGAGCGTTCCGCCTTCATTTCTTTAATTAAAAACAACACATTAGTCATTAATGAATTAGCCAAACTTCCAAAGAAAACCCAAACTCATTTGATCTATGAACTTTTTTATATTAGCGGCATTGTCACTTCTTTCAGCGGGCCCAAGGCTGATAACATTATTAAGCTCATTATTAGTAACAAAAATTCTGTTTTACAAAAGGTTAGTGGCGACGTTTATTTGGTGAAATTTGAAGGAAAAATTTCGTTTATTAATATTAATAATTATAAGGCTTATAGTTATTCGCTAAATGAGCCAAAAACCTTAACAACCCGGCATTTTGTGGCTAAATTTGATGATTTGTCCGCAAAACCATTTATTAATAAAGACCAATATCCACTGACAATTACGACTGCTTCAGTTGATGATACTTACGTGATTAAGAATTACGAAAAGAAGGTCAGTAGAATCTACATTGATATGAAATTACCACGTCATTACCGCCTAATCTGGCCTATTGTTAAAAACAAGGACGGAAAAATCATTTTCATTCCACGGTATAGAAGTGATTTTAAGCCTGATTTGCACAGTTTATTTACGATTTTTCTAAATTAAAACGAGTTAGTTGTAATATGGCTTTATACTTTGTATAATTATTTGATGTTTTTATCGATAAAAATGAAAACTAGATAGGAGGGTGTATGAGTAGACCTGACCCAACACAAAACCAAAGACAAGTAAAACAAAGACGGACCTTGTCGACAATCTTACCTTATATTTTGCTCTTTGCTGTAATCGGAGTAGTTATTTGGTTAGCCTTTTTTAATAACCAAGTAAAAACCATTGAATTATTTCAAGTCGGTGGTGGCGAAAGCAACATTTTGACTTATATTACAAACAATATTAATGATATTGCTTCAATGTCCTTTGTTGAAACTGAAACGACTGTAAAAATTACCGGTGTTTTAAAAGATGGCACTAAATTTATTTCAGTAATTAGTAACGATTGGGCAAACGGCATCTTTATTCCATTTATGGCTGGTTTTGCAAATCCGCCATTTGAATTAGTGGTAGTAAACGCCTTTGAAAGAACTTTCTGGAATACAATTGGACCAAACTTAATCTACTTAGTCCTCTTCGTTGGCGCAATGATTTTCTTATATTCAAGAATGGCTGGAGCGGTTAATAACTCCAACTCGAAAGCGATGGAATTTAATCGTTCCCGCGCTCGTCTTGAAGCAAAAGGGAAAAAGAAATTTAGTGATGTAGCCGGAGCAGACGCTGAAAAGCAAGAGATGATGGAAATCGTTGATTATCTCCGTAATCCAAAGAAATACGCACAATTTGGTGCTAAATTACCAAAAGGTATCTTATTAGTGGGTCCTCCAGGAACTGGTAAAACCCTCTTAGCAAAAGCCGTAGCAGGCGAAGCAAATGTTCCGTTCTATTCAATTTCTGGTTCGGACTTTGTTGAAATGTTTGTCGGGGTTGGTGCGGGTCGCGTTCGTGACATGTTCCAACAAGCAAAGAAAACCGCACCATGTTTAATCTTCATTGATGAACTTGATGCTGTTGGTCGGCAACGGGGCGCAGGCCTTGGTGGCGGCAACGACGAACGTGAACAAACCTTAAACCAATTACTTATTGAAATGGATGGTTTTGCTGATAACTCAGGAATTATGGTTATGGCGGCCACTAACCGCGATGACGTCCTTGATCCAGCTTTATTACGGGCCGGCCGGTTTGACCGCAAAATTACCGTTAGCTTACCAGACAGAGCAGGACGGGAAGCAATCTTTAAAGTTCACGCCCGCGGCAAGACAATAGACGCAGCAGTGGATTTTGATGCCATTGCCCGGCGGACTGTTGGCTTCTCTGGCGCGGACATTGAAAGTATCTTAAACGACGCTGCTATTCTTGCAGTTCGTGATAAAGCTGACAAAATCATGCTCCGCCATGTTGACGAAGCAATTGATCGTCGAATTGCGGGACCAGCAAGATCAAGCAAAGGACTTAATGAACACGAACGTAAAGTTATTGCCTATCACGAAGCGGGACACGCTATTATTGGTATTAATCATCCCCATTCTGATAAAGTTCAAAAAATCACAATTATTCCCCGTGGTCAAACTGGTGGTCACGTCTTAATGACCCCAGAAGAAGATCGCTTCTTAGTTACTAAGAAAGAGTTAACCGCACGGATTGTTGGCTATTTAGGTGGACGGACAAGTGAAGAAGTCTTCTTTGAAGACGTCTCAACCGGCGCCCAAAACGATATTGAAGTAGCTACTCGGATTGCCCGCCTTATGGTTACTGAGTTTGGGATGAGTGATCTTGGACCAATTCAATACGAAAGAGATACCGGCAGCGTATTCTTAGGACGTGATTATAATTCAAGTCAAAAGAACTTCTCGCAAGCGGTCGCCCTTGAAATTGATAAAGAAGTCCGGAAAATTATTGAAGACGCCCATGATAAAGCGCGTGAACTCATTCTTAAACACCGGGATGACCTTATCTTAATCGCAGATACACTTTTAGAGAGAGAAACAATTACGGCTGAACAAATTGATCGACTCTTAACAAATCGGAAACTTGAAGAACCAGTACAAGTTAAAATTGGCGAAGTCGTCTTAGAAGAGGCGCCGGTTGAAGAAAAGGCACCAACTCCTGAAACGGACGAAGTAGAATAAAGCAAGAAAAGCCGGAGCAATTCGGCTTTTTTAAACCACAACATGAAAATCGGAAATATTGAAATAAACGGAAAGACAATTCTTGCTCCAATGGCAGGAATTACAAGTTACGGCTATCGTACCTTTATGCGCTCTTTTGGAGTGCCGCTTTGTTATACGGAAATGATTAGTGATAGTGGCCTATTTTTCAATAATGAAAAGACTTTTGCTTATTTACCCCCTGAAACGGAAGCGCGACCAACCTCAATTCAACTTTTTGGAGGTTCAACCGAGCGCCTACTCCAAGGCTTAGACGCGATTGAGAAGCATACGGATAACTATGATTTTATTGATTTAAACTTAGGCTGTCCAATGCCTAAAGTCACCCGCAATAACGGCGGATCAGCGTGGTTAAGAGATCCCGATGGGATGTGTGAAATGGTCAAAACAATAGTGAGTAAAAGTAAAAAACCAGTAACGGTCAAGATTAGAATTGGCTGGGACGAAAATAGTATTAA
The DNA here is from genome assembly GCA_964368105.1 of uncultured Staphylococcaceae bacterium. GTDB lineage: Bacteria > Bacillota_I > Bacilli_A > RFN20 > CAG-826 > UBA1361. Next base: position 2,494 of record CAYJAE010000008.1, on the reverse strand, counting down.
CTTTAAAGAAGTTTTGCCGCGTCTTGAAGCGGCGGGAGTCGTTATGATTGCGATTCACCTCCGAACTACGGCGCAACTTTATAGCGGCAAAGCGCGTTACGACTTAGCGCATAACATTCAAGATTTAGTGAAGATTCCCCTTGTGATAAGTGGAGACATTTATACGTTAGACGACGCGATTAAGGCGCTAGAAGTGACTAAAGCTGCTGGGGTGATGCTCGCCCGGGGGCAACTCGGAAATCCCTTTTTAGCAACCCAAATTGAAACGTACTTTAAAACCGGGGAAAGACTAAAAGACGTGACACTAAAGGAGCAGTTAAATTACTTAGAAACATTAGCGAAATTAATTATCGAAGAAAAAGGCGAATATCACGGGATATTAACGATGCGGACACTCGCCCCTTATTTCTTAAAGTCCTACCCGTATGTTAAAAGTTATAAGACCCGGCTTGTTAGTATTAAAACATTAGGAGATTTAAACGTGATTATTGGCGAAATAAGAAGTAATACCATCTAAATTTGGTAAAATAATAAAACAGTGAGGATTAAAGTATGGCAAGAGAATTAAGTGATCAAGAGTTAGTAAGAAGAGAGAAGGTTGAAAAACTAATCGCGGCAGGGGTCGATCCGTTTGGAGCGAAATTTGTCCGTAGTGATAATAGCGCGTCTATTAAAGAAAAAGCTGGAGAATTAAGTAAAGAAGAACTTGAAGAAAAAGAGTTCCCGGTTGTTACCGCTGGCCGGATTATGTTTATTCGGATTATGGGTAAAGCAAGCTTTTTCACAATTCAAGATCAAGCTGGTCAAGTCCAAGCCTTTATCGCTAGTAATAACGTTGGCGAAGAAGCCTACGCTTTATTTAAAAGTGCGGACTTAGGCGATATTGTCGGCGTTAAAGGAACAATTATGCGGACAAGAACGGGCGAAGTTTCCGTGAAGGTCAGCGAATACACCCATTTAGTCAAAGCCTTACGCCCTCTACCAGAAAAATTCCACGGCTTAACCGACGTAGAAGAACGCTATCGTCGCCGTTATGTTGATTTAATTGTTAATGAAGATAGTATGCGGATAGCACTTACTCGTCCAAAAGTTATTCGGGAAATTCAAAAATTCCTTGATAGCCGCGGCTTTGTCGAAGTTGAAACAAGTATGTTAAATGCCACTCTTGGCGGAGCAAGCGCAAAGCCTTTTGTTACGCATCACAATACACTAGATCGTGACTTTTACCTGCGAATTGCCACTGAATTACCACTTAAACGATTATTAGTGGGTGGGATTGAAAAGGTTTATGAAATTGGTAGACTCTTCCGCAATGAAGGAATGAGTACCCGTCATAATCCAGAATTTACTACAATTGAAGCCTATCTTGCTTATGGCGACTTAGAAGACATGTATGAGTTATGTGAAAGTCTATTCCGTCATTTAGCAGTGACAATTAACGGGTCAACAAAACTCATGTGGGGCGAAGACGAAATTGATATGACTAACAAATTCCGTCGAGTTTCAATGGTGGACTTAGTGAAAGAAAAAACCGGCGTCGACTTTAGTCTTCCGCTTACTTTTAGTGAAGCTGCCAAGATTGCTAACGAACATAAAGTCCATGTTGAGAAGCACTGGAGTGGTCCTGGCCACATTTTAAATGCATTTTTTGAAGAATTTTGTGAAAAAGATTTAATTCAACCGACCTTCGTCTATGGTCACCCCTTAGAAATCTCGCCACTTGCTAAAAAAGCCGCTGATCCACGCTTTACTGAACGCTTTGAAATCTTTGTTCAAGGTAAAGAACTTGGTAACGCATTTACTGAGTTAAATAACCCACTTGACCAAAAAGAACGCTTTTTAGCACAGTTAAAGGCCAAAGAGTTAGGAGACGACGAAGCAAGTGAGATGGATGAAGACTTCTTAGAAGCTTTAGAATATGGGATGCCACCAGCGGGTGGAATCGGGATTGGTATCGATCGTCTTATTATGTTATTAACGAATAAAACATCGATTCGTGAAGTTATTTTATTCCCCACAATGCGGGATAATAAATAAATATTTGTTGTATTTATAGGTAGCGAGACAAATGACCCTTTACAAACGGTAAGTCTTGTACTATAATTACAACGCTATGTTACCTAAAGGTAATGTACTCCATGCTATTGGTGAGCAATAGCCGAAATTAGTCCAGAGGGAGGTGTGCTTATGAAAAAGTACGAGATTATGTATATTCTTCGCGCAGAATTGAGTGAAGAAGAACGTAATGCCGAGATGGAAGTTCTCCACAAAATTATTACTGACTTAGGCGGTAATATTGTTAGTGTTGATACTGAAAACTGGGGATTACGAAGTTTTGCATATCCGATTAATGACTTACTTAAAGGTTTTTATGTAGTCATTAATATCGAAGCTGAAGTTAATGCTGTTTCAGAATTCGAACGGTTAGCAAAATTTGATAAAAACGTGATTCGTCATCTTGTTATTGCTAAATAAAACAAGGAGGATTAACAAT
>CAYJAE010000007.1:0-21542 GCA_964368105.1 uncultured Staphylococcaceae bacterium | reverse complement strand
TTTAGCCGCATTATTATTTGGTTTTCCCTCGCCTTTATGTTCCACTCTTTCGCCAGAAAACCGTTTTTCACTTCTGCCTTCTGGGCGCGCGCCCACACCGTCAAAATTTCTTCGTTTTGGATAAGGTTTTTTGCCAGTTTGATTAGCAGGCTTTTCGTCCCCACCTTTTTCATGGCTTTCATTATTAAAACGTTTTTTACTTTTCCAATCATCACGCCCCGGACGGCCCTCAAAGTTTTTCCGTTTTGGATATGGTTTCTTGGCTGTTTGATTTTCTAAATTTGCATCTGGATTTTTTGCGCGACTTTCATTACTAAACCTTGTTTTACCTCTTCCTTCTTCACGAGGAGTACGTTCTTCAAAGTTTTTTCTTTTTGGGTATGGTTTTCTACCACTTTGTTTATCGATATTTACGTCAGTATTCTTTTCACGAGTTTCAGCGTTAAAGCCTCTTTTACTTCTTCCCTCTTCTCGCGGTGTACGTTCATCAAAATTCCTTCTCTTTGGATAAGGTTTTTTGCCTGTTTGATTTTCTAAATTTAGCTCTGGTTTCCCATCGCGACTTTCATCACTAAACCTTCTTTTACTTCTTCCCTCTTCACGGGGTGAACGGTCTTCAAAGTTTCTTTGTTTTGGACGATTAGTGTTACGTTTTGGTCCAAAGTTCGCTGGTCCTTCCGCAATTACTTCACCATTTTTGTCTTTTTTATTAACGTACTTTCCACCTTCACTCCGGTGATTGTCTTTGCGGAATCCACGACCTTTTTTAGGCTCTTCACTCCGCTTTTCAATTAACTCTTGCGGACGATTAAACTCAGCGCGTTCCGCAGGCGATATTTTCTTGAACTTACTTTCAGCATTCACCGGTTCAAGTTTTAAAACTTCAAGTTTAAGGTTAGTAAACTTTTCCACTGCTTTTAATAGTGGCCGTTCCGCATTGCTACAGAAGGTATATGCTTCTCCGGTTAAACCGCGCCGTCCAGTCCGCCCAATCCGGTGAACATAAGTTTCAGCGGTGTCTGGTAAATCAAAATTAATGACATGCGTTAACTCATCAATATCGATCCCGCGACTCGCAATATCGGTGGCAATTAAGACACGAATCTTTTTGTCTTTAAAGTCATTTAGTGCCTTTTGTCTTGCATTTTGCGACTTATTTCCGTGAATTGCGTCAACTCGGACCCCATAATCTTCAAGTTGTTCCACGAGTTTATTCGCAGTGTGTTTCGTGCGCATAAAGACGAGGACCGACACTAATTCTTTGTTCGTTAGTAAGTCGAGTAGTAAGTCAAACTTATCTTTCTTTTCAACATAAAAGACTGAGTGTTTTATTGTATCAAGCATTAAGGCGGGTGGGGCCATTGCTAGTTGTTTTGGCATTGATAATAGTTCGGTTGAAAGGTTAGCGATTTCAAGGGAGATAGTTGCGGAAAACATCATCGTTTGCCGCGTCCGTGGAATAAAGCCTTTAATATAACGAACATCTTTGATAAAGCCCATATCGAGGAGATTATCAGCTTCGTCTAAAACAAAATATTGAACAGTATCTAACTTCACTATTTTTTGTTTCATTAAGTCCATTAAGCGTCCAGGTGTGGCGATTAAAACATCTAGACCTTTTTTAATCATTACTTCTTGCGCTCTTTGGCTCGCTCCGCCGTAAATTGCGCCAACTTTAATATTTAGCGTGCCCGCATAAGTTTTAAAACTTTGTTTAATTTGTTCAGCAAGTTCGCGGGTTGGGGCAAGAATTAAGGCCCGTAAGATACGTTTTCCTGGGTCAGTATCATTTTCTTTATCCTTAATAATATTTTGAATAATAGGAATTGCAAAAGCCGCAGTTTTACCAGTTCCGGTCTGCGCACTCGCAAGGAGGTCATGACCATCAAGTAAAAGCGGAATTGCTTCAAGTTGAATTGGAGAAGGTGTTTCGTATCCTTCGTTTTCAATCGCCGTTAAAATCGGGTCAATAATCTTTAAGTCTTTAAATGTCATCTATTTTCTCTTTTCCTGTGCCTTTTGCACATTGATGAACCAACAAAAAAGCGCTGGTTGTAAAGCTAACTAGCGCTCTTTTGAATTGTTCTGTTTGGAAGAGAATTTATCAGACTATGTGTTCAAACTATCACTTAACGGATAGGCGTTATCTAACTTTGTGGCTTTCTTTTTTTACTTCATCCTTAAAGCCTTGTAGAGTATAACACTAATTAGAAATTAATCATCAATAAGCATTCAAAAATGAAAGATTATAAACCTAATTTATCTTGAGCGTCCAAGAACTCTTCGTAAGTTCCCCGGAAATCAACAAATTTGTCTTCATCAATGTAAATTATGCGGTTAGCCACTGTTGCTAAAATTTCATGGTCGTGAGTCGTAAAGAGTAAGACACCTTTATAATTAATGAGTCCTTTATTTAATGCAGTGATTGCTTCTAAATCTAAATGGTTGGTTGGTTCGTCCATTAAAAGAACATTCCCAGCGGTTAACATGTTTTTGGCCATCATAACCCGGACCTTTTCCCCGCCAGAGAGGACACCAACAGTTTTAAGTGCTTCTTCGCCACTAAAGAGCATCCGTCCAAGCCAGCCCCGGACATAGGAATCTTGTTTTTCGGGTGAATAAGGCCGCAGCCAATCAACGAGTGAAATATCACTTTCTTCAAAATATCGTGTTTGGTCTACTGGTAAATAAGTCCACTTAACAGTTACGCCAAACTTAAACTTACCGCCGTCCATCACGTCACTTTCAGTTAAAACATCAAATAAACCCGTAACGATATGACTGTTAGGAGAAATAAAAGCAACTTTGTCACCACGAACTAGCGTAAAAGAAATATCTTTAAAGAGTCCTTTCTTAGTTAAGTCTTCCACAAAGAGCACATCTTGACCAAGATCACGTTCATATTTAAAATCAATAAATGGATAACGTCTGGTTGACGGTAATAGTTCGTCGATTGTTATTTTTTCTAATTCTTTCTTACGCGAAGTTGCTTGTTTTGATTTACTCGCGTTTGCGCTAAAACGAGCAATAAACTCTTCTAACTCTTTCGCCCGTGCTTCTTTTTTAAGATTTCCTTCTTTTAGTTGCCGCGCCATAAGTTGACTTGTTTCGTACCAAAAATCATAATTACCGACAAAAGTAGTAATCTTGCCAAAATCAACGTCCAAGATTCTCGTACACACTTTATTTAAAAAGTGGCGGTCATGCGAAACAATAATGACGGTGTTTTCAAAGTTAAAAAGAAAGTTTTCAAGCCAACGTGTCGCAATAGAGTCAAGGTTATTCGTTGGTTCGTCAAGGACAAGAATGTCAGGGTTACCAAATAAAGCTTGAACAAGTAATACTTTAACTTTTTCTTTATTATCTAATTCAGACATTAGCATTTGATGTTTATTACCTTTAATGCCAATTGAGTTAAGAAGACTCTCGGCGTCGCTTTCTGCTTGGTAGCCATCAAGTTCGGCGAAGGCTTCTTCAAGTTCTCCCGCAAGCATTCCGTCTTCTTCACTAAAATCAGCTTTAGCGTAGAGCGCATCTTTTTGTCGGGAAATTTCCATTAAACGACTATGACCTTCAAGCACTGCTTCTAAAACAGTTAAGTGGTCATAAGCATTTTGATCTTGCTTTAAGACAGACATCCGTTCCTTTTTACCAATTGACACTTCACCTTTATTCGGTTCTAAGTCACCCGATAAAATGCGTAAAAAAGTTGATTTACCCGCGCCATTAGCGCCAATTATTCCGTAACAATTACCATGACTAAAAGTCACATTAACATCCTTGAATAATACTCTTCCCCCAAACTGGAGTGATACGTTTCTTACTTCTAACATTGCGCTACCTCAAACTTTGCTATTTTCTTTTTGCTAATTTCTTGTTTTGAAATTAGAGCCTTAATGATAATATCATTAAACAGATTAAAGGCCAATAAAACGAATAAAAAAAGCACTTTTTGCGGTAAAAAGTGCCTAAATTTACATTTTGATTGATTTAAAAATGGTTACTATCTTTTTAGTTATGAGGTTTAAGCGGATAAATTCCACTGACCGGAACAGTAAACATGAAACCAATTACTTGTTTTTTTGAGTGTTCCATAATAAGTTGAATTTCACGAATTACTTCTTTGGCTTTTTCTTCTTCTGGGATAACAGTGAAAATCGTTTTTGATGTTTTTTGGTCTTCACTTAATGAGCGTGAAAATGGTCCGTGTAAAAGGCCAAACATCCGTTCATTTTCCATGATTGCTGCGGCCATCCCTTGACTATCAATCATAGTCGCGCCGCGAACCTTAAGTTCTAAGAACTTCTCAAATATTTTATCGAGAAAAGACAAGTCATTGACAACGATGAATAAGATTTGCATATTATGCTCCTTCCTGTGTTGTTTCAATCCCATCAATTTGGGAAACTTCATCAAGCCGATCAAGGCCATTAATTTCGCCCGCTTTATCAATTGCTAATTTTGCAAAAAGTGGGCCAAATGTTTCATACACTAATATTGATATCATTATTATAGTCGAAATTTCCGGATACATTGGTCGCATTTGCACAAAGACAATTGCTAAAAGACCAATCGAGACTCCGCCTTGTGGTAAAAGCGCAATCCCGAGCCATTTTTTAATCGTTGGACTGGCCTTAACCATCCGGGCACCAACGTAAATCCCAAGCCACTTCCCAAAGCCTCGTGCGATAATATAGGCTAGAGCGAGCAGTAATAGTAATGGGTTAGCGCCTAAAACCGCTAAATCAAGACTTGCACCAGCAAGGGTAAAGAATAAAACATAGAAAACAGGAGTTAAGTCATTAAGCGCCGCAAAAGACTTCTCCGGCTTTTTAGCAACATTAGCAATCATTGTCCCAACCATAATGTTTGAAAGTAATTGACTAAGGGCAATCCCATGCGGTTCTAAATAATAATTAATAATGTAAGTCCCGCCAATCGTCGCAAAAACCGCTAAAAATGAAAGTATTTGCAGGTCATCACGCACTTTATCAAACTTGTTAGCGACTATTGAAAAGATAAAGCCAACAATTAAACCTAAAATAATTGAGCCAAAGACTTCAACAAATGGTTTCAAAATCATGAGCCAAAGTGGTGGAAGCGGACCGGAAGGTTGTAAGAGTTGAGCAAATGAGAGAAAGAAGCCAAAGACGACAATCCCAAAAATATCATCAAGAGCAGTAATTGGCAAAATTGCTTTAGTGACTGGTCCGTAAGCGCGATATTGGCGAATGACCATCAAGGTCGCAGCAGGGGCAGTTGCTGCTGCCATGGACGATAAAATTAAACCAAAAGCAATATTTCCTTTGGCAAATGGATCATAACCGTTTGGCATAACATTCGCAGTTTTTGGCAGGAAAAGTAGGGCAAAGAAAACAACGAGAACTGCGCCTAAAACTTCGGTCGTGGTCATTACTAAAACTGGCTTACCAATCTTTTTGAGTGATTTAACGGAAAACTCCGCGCCAATTGAAAAAGCAATAAAAGCCAAAGCAATCTGACTAATAAAGTTCAGTGACTCATTATCAGCTTTCGTAATAAAACCGGGAAAACCTTTAAAAATTAAGCCGAGGGAAGGTCCAAGTAATAGCCCCAAAACTAAAAACCCCGAAACATTCGGGAGCTTCAATTTACGAGCGAGGATTGAGCCTATAAAACCAACAAGCAAGACAACAGCGATTTTAAAAATTAAGACATAAATCGGATCCATAATTGCACTCCATATACAATATTTTTCCTTTAGCGACTCCTATGAGGTTAGCTGACGGGTTCAGGACCTAAAGTATCCTTACGATTTCTCGATTCACCCCTAATGGATTGGTTCCCCCACTCCCAAGATTCGGAGACGAGGAGATTTTACCCTAGCCACAATTAATTGTCAAATGGTACAGTAAAAAAGAGTCACGGATTTGTGACTCTTAAACTTTTAACTATTATTTGTCCCGCTTTTGCGCTAATAAGCGGCTAAATCCACTTATTTGACCTAAAAGCGATTAGCCTTAAAGTAATCAGTAATTCAAAGAATTAAGCTTCGCAAGTTACACAAATTTTATCTTTGCTAAATTGTTGTGCAGCGTTTGTGCTATGTTGATAATAAAGCGATTTAATGCGGTTTTCCCAGGCGAAAATTAAAAGTGCGTTCATTTCTTTGGCGGTTACTTTTGGGTTAACCATTAGATTTAAGGATTGCGCTTGATCAATGAATTGTTGACGAATTGCGGCTTGTTGCAAAATTGAATATTGGTCGAGTTCGCTAAAGGTTTTGAATACTTCTTTTTCGTGCTCACTCAGGAACGATAAATGTTGAACTGATCCGTCATGATCACGGATATCATTCCATGTTTCCCGGTCATTACGGCCCCGTGCTTCTAAGATTTTTTCTAATGCTTGATTTTTAATTGTTACTTTAGTTTTAGCAACGTCTTTAACATAAATATTTGACCAAATTGGTTCAATACTTTGCGAAACTTGGCCTAAGATAAAGGCGCTGGAGGTTGTCGGCGCGATTGCAGTTAAGGTTGTGTTCCGTCTTCCGTAACCTTTTAAGATTTCTGGTTCACCGAAGAGAGTTGCAAGTTTTTGTGAAGCTTTATGCGCTTCAGTGTTAATAAACTTAAAAACTTGGGCGTTAAGCCGAGCGGCTTCGTTACTTTCAAAAGCAATCATTTTTTCTTGGAGTAGCGAGTGCCAGCCAAGGGCACCAAGGCCAAGCGCACGGTTTGCTTTAGCGAAATTATAAGATTTTTGCATAAAGTAAAAGGCGATAGTTTTTTCCTTATCTTTACTGTCACGCATATTTTCTAATTTAGTGAGAAAATCACTCATCACAGCGTCAAGGAAAAAGACCATTGTTTCAACGGCGTCCGTCTCTTTCCATTCATCATAATAAACTAAATTCATTGATGAAAGATTACAGACAAATGACCATTCTTCATTATTTGGAAGAGCAATTTCTGAACATAAATTACTATGAGTAATCTTTAATTTTTTATCTTTGTAAACGTCAACTGTATCACTATTTACGGTATCCGTAAAGAAAATATAAGGATAACCAATTTCAACCCGTCTTTGGATTAATTTGGCCCAAATTTCTCGTTTTTGCGGGTCGCCCGCAATCATTTGGTCCATCCACTTATTTGAAACAGTAACGCCATGGGTTAACTCTTGAATAGGATTGCCTTCAGTCCCGATTTGTAAAAATTCATCAATATCCGGGTGATCAATTGGTAAATAAGGCGCGAAACGACCACGTCGCGTTGAGCCTTGTGACACAACATCAATAATTGTTTCAAATAATTTCATAAAGTGAACGGCGCCACTTGATGTCCCGTTATTTGTAATACTTGCTCCACGCGCTCTTAAGTCACCAAAATAGCCGCTTGTGCCGCCGCCAAATTTTGACATCATCCCGACTTCGGCTTGGGTAAATAATATTTCGGGCATGTTGTCACTGAGGTGCGAACCAAAGCAACTTATTGGTAAGCCTTTAGTGTTACCGAAGTTTGACCAAACCGGGGTTGATAAAGAGTAATACCCTTTTTCCATATAACCATAAAACTTCTTGGCAAAGCCTTCTATTTTTAATATTTCTTCAGCTTTTTCACTTATTTCTTTTATTCTTCCTTCTGGACTCATCCCTGGGACTAAGTAGCCCCGACTTAAAAAGAGTCGACTATTTTCATTTAACCACCGCATAATTTTTCTCCTTCTTTAAAATAAATCGTCGCCGGTAATACTGCGTGTTCTTTTACTATAATTTATTGAACGTTTGACAAAGAAATCAACGTGTTTTGTCGCTACGACTTCGTCATCAAACCAGTCAGTGGCGATGACTGCTTGTTGGTCAACTTCAAACAGTGGAGCGTAGCCAACACTCTTCAGTGAATTATTTAAGCGATTCTTGACAAACTCTTTGACGACACGTTTCGGCATAAAATCAAGGTCGCCCATTTCGTAAATCCAATCAATAACAATTTCTTCACTCTTAAAGGCGTCGCGACATGCCCGTTCAACCTCAAGTTGTAATTCTTCATCAAACCATTCTGGATGTTCGCCACGAATTGTATTAATTAACTCAATGCCAAAGAGGCCATGAATTTGTTCTTCTTTGGAGGTCGCTTCAATTGCGTTTGACATTCCTTTAAAAAGATTACGATATTTATTGAACGACATAATAATTAAAAATTGAGAAAAGAGCGAAACGTGTTCAATAAAAAGCGAGAATAATAATACGGAAAGGGTAAAATCTTTATTACTTTCAGTTTTTGCTAAAACGTTTGATTTTGTTAAGTAATCCACTCTTTGCATTAAGGCAGGAATTTCTTTTAACTGCGTAAACTCGTCATTTAAGCCAAGAATTTCTAATAGATGAGAATAGGCGTCATGATGACGAACTTCGCTTTCAGCGAAAGTATAGCCAACTGATCCAATTTCTGGCTTTGGCATCCGGTGATATAAGTCGCCCCAGAAAGTTTTAACCGCTACTTCGACCTGGGCAATCGCTAGCATTGCGTTTTTAATGGCGTTTCGTTCTGCGTCGGTAACATTGATTTTAAAGTCTTGAATATCAGACGTGTAATTAAATTCAGTATGCAGCCAATAAGAATGTTGAATTGATTCTTTATATTGGGCGAGTTCTGGGTATTCATATGGTTTCAAATTTAAGCGGAATTTAAAAATGTCCGGGCGCCGGGCTTTTTGGCGTCTTTCCCGATAAATAATGTATGCCTTTGCCGTCTTCTTGTGTTCCGAATTCAAAAGCACTAGTTCAACATAATCTTGAACCCGTTCAACCGTCAAGTTTTCATAATCATTATTTTCGATGATTAAGTTTAAGACTTCCTTACTAAGCCGTTCGGCCTCTTTTTCATCAAATTCATTCGTCGTTTCACGAGCCTTATTAATCGCAATCAAGATTTTTTCTTCATTAAATTTTTCAACATTGTTATTACGTTTAGTAATTAAAGTTGGGAGCTTATTCATTAAGGGCGACCTCCATTCATAAAAGTGATTTTAACATAGAACGAAGGCGTTGTCTTGTTAAATAAACTCGAAAAAAACGACCTTTGCTCACTCCTTAATCAAGTAAGCGTATTAGTCGTTTTTTAGTAATTATTTCTTTGAGTTATTTTAGGATTTTAATAAGTAAAGTTAATTATGACAATTTCTTATAACCAGAAAACGAGTCATTAATTAAGTTCTTATTCTTAATGCCGTTCTTCGATAATAACTTTTTCACACTTGTTATTACAAAGGGCGCGCCTGAGTTATAGTAATAAGCACTATTGCCAAACTTAACGGCAAGTTTTACTAATTCACTTTGGGTCTCTATAGCGCTTTTAGTATAAAGAACACTGATGTTAGGATTTACTTTTACAATACTATCGATTTCCTCTTTAAATAAGTAGGTTCCGAAGAAGCATAAACGAGGTGGATTTCCCGTCCGTTATGATTAGCAACATCTTTTAATAGCGCAATAATTGGCGTCACCCCAACCCCTGAAGCGTGTAATACGACGGGTCTTATATCTTCACGTAGTCTAAAAGCCCCAAACGGTCCTCTAATCTTTATTTCTTTATTCACACCTTCTCTAATTAAGAACTCCTTAAAGCTACTTGGGGTTTCCCCAGTCCGAAAGCCAATTAACATGTGGCCCTCATGCGGGAGCGAGGCTACTGAAAACATCCGATATTTTTTGCCTTTGATCTTCTTATCCTGAAGTGTGAACATCGCAAATTCGCCAGCGTTCCACACTAATTTTGAATCTACTGCAATCTTAACGGTGTAATAACCACTGCCGTGACTGATAACTTCCACGATTTTCCCAGAGCTACTTTTGAAGATTCCTTTAATGTATTTTAATTTCATATTACTTTCTATCTAATTTTATGTGGCTAACATAATTTCATTAGATTTCCTTTCATTATTTTGATTAAAAAGCCGTTTCTATCTAATTACCGTTTAAAAGTCTAATTGTTTCATCTAATCCTTGCTCGATTTTAGCTAGGTCACAGTTATTATGAGTTAGGCCACTGAATGTGGAGTGAAGGACTGTTTCTTTACAAATGTTTTCGTTTTCTAACTCTAAATAATTAAGGGCAACTTTCCGATGGTCAAGTTCGTTTGGGCCACTGCTGATGTAATTATTTTTGATTAACTTATTAATGGCTTTTGATGCATTACTTTTTTTAAGTCCTAAGCGCGCACATAAAGCATTTAAATCAGTGTTTGGATGAGTTTTAATGTCTAAATAAATCATTAACTCACTATTATTAAAGTTATAACTTTTAGCAATTTTTCCAAGGTTTTTATCAAGTAAATATTGGATGTTTAAGAGTTTTAAGTAGATGCGATCAATTTCAAAGCTATTCATAAGCGTCTCCTAAAAGTTTCGTTCAATTTTAAATTTGATTTGAGACGGATCAAGGACGTAAAGTTCGCCTTCTTCTTCAATCAGCTTTACGTTTGCTTTGGTTAGTCGAGTAATAAGAGCCTCATAATCTTCTTTATTTCCCATAACAATCGTGTAGTAATCAAGCCCTAAAGCGTCATCTGGGGCCTTTTTATTCGTGTTTTTCCAGGAGTTAAAAGCCACGACGTGATACTCTTTGCGTGATAAGCTAACATCACTCATCCGGAAGTAAGGAAGATACTGTCCACCCGCAAAACCAACAACATTAGTGTAGAAATCTTGCATCTTATCAAGGTTATAACCGTATAAATGAACGTGTCCCATGACCATGTTTTCAAGCGGCGTATCAATAATATCATCCTTAGTTAAATGACTAAACAACTCGTTTAAATCTAACTCATCCCGCGCATCGGTAATCCGGCCATCATTGTATTGCATTTTTGGTTGGCCGTTATACATAATGTAGCGTGCTCTTTCGGGGGTTCTAATGTATAACTCAATATCATTTCCTTCGTAATCCCGTAAATACGTTGTTTTTGAATAACCGTGGTCAGTTGGAGCGTTTTGATAATTAATATGAATGAGCCAGGCAATCGCTTTTGCCAATTCTTTTTCATTAGGATAGAGTAGGGCAAAGTGGTATAAGCCACTTGTGTCGTTATAACGTTTTAGCCCGTCCTTCTTTTTTAAATATAAAAGCGGCGTTAATTGTTTGTCGCCTAAAATTGCATAGTCTTCAGTTTTTTCAATTAGTGTCATCTTTAAAACCAGCGTATAAAAACTCACCTGCGCCTCTAAACTTTTTACTTTTAAATGCACTAACCCAAGTTTAGTGTCCTTTCCAATAATAGCTTCGCCTTTGACAATGTCGATAATTTCCATGATTGTTCCTCCTTCAGTTTGAAACTATCACTAGTTTACATTTAATTAGTTTACTTTTCAACTAATTTGCTTGCTTGTTATTTGCGATATAAGTTTTCAAAGCCCGCTATGTGTTGCTTCTCTACCCGGATAATTTCTCTTCTATATAGAAACTAATAGAAAAACACTTGGAGGTCTCTATTACACTTGTATTGTGTTTTTTCCACTAAAAATATAAAATAACTTTTGAAGACGAGTTAAATTAGTCAAGCTACAATTTTATGAATGCTGTAATTAATTATTTAGGAGTGTAATTTTATGAGTGAAACAAAAAGAAAATATCGCAATTATGAAAATACGGAAATTGCGATTAAAGACGCCTTAGTAAGTCTTTGTGAACAGAAAAATTCAATGGACAAAGTAACCGTTAAGGAACTTTGTGAACTAGCGAATATTTCAAAAACCACATTCTACCTACATTACCATAATATCGATTATATCTTTGAATCAGTTGCCTATGGTTTTATTATGACTTTCTCAAAAGTTATTAAAAGAATTGGGGACGCTGAAAATCCGAATATTGCATTTTTTATCGAGAATTTACTTATTAACCTTAAAGAATCAAATAAACTAGTTACCATTGCTTTAAAGTATGGTAGCGCTAATAGTCAATATATCAACGCTATTAAAAATCAGTTAGAAGCAATGATCCACGCAAGCAACATTTTCCAAAGAAGTAAAATCGAGAAAAGTCAACTTGTTGCCGAAGCAAAAATTATTTCAGCGGGAATTACTGATTATGTGATAACACTTCTTTGTGAAGATTCCACTCTTCCCGCTAAAACAATTGCTAATTCAATTCACGCTCTTACAACTCGTTGGAGTTCTTCTTTATAATACTTTAATCGCGCAAATCCGCTTTATATCTAACAAAACTATAATTATTTTGCTTTCTTTGTTAAATTAACTTCTTTACTTTTAATAAGCTCAAGTTTAATGAGTTTATCGCGGTCAAGCGCTTTTACTTTGAAGTCTTGCTTAACGTAATCTTCATTCTTAACAAGACCACGTTTATTTGCAATATCATCAATTAATTCCATCGCATATTTAACCATTCTTGGGCCTTTGACATTAAGTAAGGTATTCGTGGTACTTTCTATTTTTCGGCGACTCTCGTCAATCAGCGGGAACTTTGGATTCGGGTAATCCGCTGCGTTAATATCTAAATACACTTTCATTGTTTTGCCGTGATAACGAAGCCGGAGTAAGGCCCGTCCGCTCGTAGTGAATATTTCATGATCCCACGTTTGGTTGACACTAATTCCTTCATAAGCAAGAATATGATTTTTAATCGTGTTATAAAGGGCAAGGCTATCTTCATCCATTAAATGACGGCGAGCTTGGAAACTATAATCGTAAATTGTTGTTTCTTCACTAACTGGCTTAACAAACTTGCCGCCCACTAAAACGATTAAGCCCATTTCAAGTAATTTTTCACGATTAATCGCTTTAACTTTGAAGCTTTGGCTAACATAATCTTCGACCTTACTAACTTCAAGTTTAGTCATAATATCGTCAATAAGCTCCATCCCATACTTCATCATTCTCGTTCCTTTGATGTTTAAAAGGGTTGGCGTTGTTTCGTCAATCTTTCGTCTTCTCAGTTCAACAAGTGGGAACTTTGGCGACGGATAATCCGCGGCGTTAACCGCTAAATAAAGCTTAAATGTTTTGCCGTGGAAACGGAGTCGCGCGAAGGCACGCCCACTAATCATAAATATTTCATGGTCCCAAGTTTGATTAACACTAACACCCTCATAGCCCATAATATGATTCTTCAGCATGTTATAGAGCGTTAAGGTTTTTTCGTCCATTAAGTGCCGGCGGGCTTGGAAACTGTAATCATAGAGGGTCGGCATCTTTTTGCTGCCAGCAACACTAACTACGACTGGAGTAACTGGCGGGACAACTGGCGTAACAACAGGTTCAACCGGCGCAAATGGCGCACTTTCTTTTTTAATAATGATTGTTTCGCTTTTTTCAATAACAGTTGTTGTTTCTTTTACGACTGGTTCTTCGCTTGCTGCTTCTTCGCTATTTTTGGTTTTCTTATTACCTTGTAAGTAAAGATAGCCAATATAACCAACAAGTCCGAGGATTACAACCCCAAGCGCGATGACAATAATTATTGCGCCGTTTGGTATGTAGTTCACAAAGAATAAGGCTGGAAGAGCACTCATGGCGGCAGTTGCTTTATTTTCTTCATTCCGTTTCTTTTTATAATTAACGAAATATAATAAGAGGAGAATAACCACTAATTCACCAATAATAGCGCCCCATAAGTTTGTGGACTCTTCAGTAATTTCAGGAACTATCGTAAAGGTGAATTCGCCCCGTGACTTATCTTTAAGAGTATAAGTGACTGTTCCGTCTTCGTTAGTCGTAATATCATAATTTTCTGAAGTTAATTTTGGTAAATTAAGTTCAAATTCCACGCCAGGAAGCGCACTACTTGTTCCAGTAAGTGTCCCTTCTTCGCCAATGGTCGGTGCTTTTCCTTTATTCCAGCTAAGATCATCAAAATTGTAAGGAACAGTAACCGTTACTTCTGTATTATGTTCTGGATCAATATATGTATAAGTAACTTCTCCAACTGGATTGGTTTTATCACCTTCAATCTCCGCACTATAATGTTCCTCATCTAAGGCTGGTAAAACAATTTCCACGACTGCGCCCGGTAAATCTGGGTGGGTAATAGTTGCAGTGCCGCCACCATTATTAGTTGGAGGAACACTGACCGAAGGAGTATTATATCCTTCTTCTGGTAAATCAAATTCGAGTTCAACACTAATGCCAGTTTCAGGATCAGTATAAGTATAGACTGCTTCGCCGTCTACGACATCAACACTGTAACCTTCGTCATCAAGCGCTGGTAATTCAATATCAATTGTTTCACCCGGTAAGTCAGGGTGAGTAACAGTCGCACTTCCGCCACTATTTGCAGTAGGTGGGGCAACAACACTTGGTTCGTCGTATCCAGTTTCAAGGAGTGTTTCAACTTCGTCGATTTCTTCTAATCCACTTTCCTTTTTATCTCCGACTTCTTCAACTGTGCTTGCTCCGTTAATATCCGCAAGTGCGTCATCTTTTGCTTTGACAATTTCTTGCCAGTTTTCTGGTGAGTAATCTTTTTCTTTTAATGAGTCAAACGCCGCTTCAATTTCTTCAACAGCCGCTTCTTTAGCCGCCGCAAGTTCTTCCACAAGGGTTGGAACTGCTGCAATCTTAACTAAGCCAGCTTCTTTAGCAGGTTCGACTCCACTAATAACTGTTGCGGCATTAATCGCTGCGATTGCCGCTGCTTGTTCAACTTCAATTTCCGCCCATTTTGCAAGGCTGTAATCAGCGGAATCTAATAAGTCAACCGCTGCGTTTATCTCGGCAATTGCGGCTTCTTTTGCTGTTTGAAGAGCTTTTGCTAATTCTTCTGCCGCAATTTGATCACTAACTTTTCCTTTAGCAACATTAACAATATCTTCTAATAAACTTATGTCTGTTGCTCCGTCAATTTCTGATTTGGCGGTAGCAATAATATCTTTAACTGCTTGACTTGATTCAGAATTTAATAAAGCATCTAATTCGGCCTTGCCTGCATCTTTCGCTGCAACAAGCGCTGCCTCTAAGGCTTCAGCGGCGATTTGATCACTGACTTTACCACTGGCAACACTAACAATGTCTTCTAATAAACTAACGTCTGTTGCTCCTTCAATTTCTGCTTTTGCGGCGTTAATAATATCTTTTACATCTTGACTTGATTCAGCATTCAATAAAGCATCTAATTCGGCTTTCGCTTCATCTTTTGCCTCTTGAAGTACTTCCGCTTTGATTTGGTTTGCAACATCTGCTGTGGCTTTGCTTACGATTGGTGCAATATCACTGAATTTATTTGCTTCTTCAATCGCTAACTTTGCTTCACTAATTAAATTGCTAACTTCAGGACTTGGATTTTCAATAGTCGCTAAATATGCATCAAGTTCATCTTTTGCTCTCTCTTTTTCTACAGTTAGTTCCGCAGCAATTTGTGTAACTACATCGGCTTTTGCTTCAACAACAAGCGGATCAAGTTCACTTACTTTAGTTGCCGCGTCAATCTCATCCTTGGCAGTTTTAATAATTGCTTTAACTGCTTCAGTTGGATTTTCAACAGTTAATAAGTATGCGTCAAGGTCATTTTTGGCTTTTTCTTTTGCTGCGACAAGTTCAAGCGCTACTTGAGTATCAACATCAACTTTTGCTTTATTAACGACATCAAGTAATTCACTTACTTCAGTTTTTCCTTCAAGCGCTATAATCGCTGCTTCAATAATTGCTTTAACTTCGTCACTTGCATTTTCTACGTCCGCTAAGTAAGCTTCTAAATCACTGACTGCCCCATCTTTTGCTTCTTCAAAGTTATCAGCAATTTCTTGATTAACGTCATCTTTGGCTCCTGAAACAAGTGCTGCAATTAGAGTAACATCGGTCACGCTCTCAACATTTTCTTTGGCAATACGAATAATATCTTCTATTTCTTCATTAACAAACGGTAAGTTATCGAAATAATTATCAAGTTCAGTTTTGGCTTTATCTTTTCCGTCTTGTAATGCCGCGGCTGTTTTTGCATCCGCAACAATACCCGCTAAGGCGTCGACGTCATTACTATTTTGAATTGCTGTAATTGAGTTTTCAATAATTGTTTCTACTGCTGCACTTGGGTTAGTTAAACCACTTAAATATTCTTCAAGTTCAGCTTTCTTTTCGTCTTTCGCTAATTGGAGTTCAATCTTAACAATTGCTTCACTGACGATATCGGCTAAATCAGTGGTCTCAGTTTCAGCGTTAATATCATCAATTGCTTTTTCGATAATTGCAATCGTTTCCGTACTTGGATTGTTTAATTCATCTAAATAATCGTTAAGTTCATCAATTTTTACTTCTTTGGCTTGTTGTAAGACGATGTCCGCTTTTGCTGCTTCAATTATTTCCGCTAATTTGATTGGATCAGTTTCGGTATCAATCGCTTCTTTAGCTTTCTCAATAATTTCTTGAACCGCTTCACTTGCATTTTCTAGTTCGTCTAAATATTCATCAAGGATCAACTTTGCTCCATCTTGTTTGGTTGGTACCTTGTCAATTTTTGCTAAGCCTTCTTCACGCGCATCATTAACTAATTCAATTGAAGTTGCTAAGTTAATCTTGGCAATCGCAGCATCTTTTTCGTCCGCTATTTTTGTCCAGTCTTCACCAAGATAATCATTTTCGTCCATTCCATTAACTTTTGCATTAATCGCTGCAATTGCTGCTTCTTTTGCTTGTTGTAAGTTAATTGCCGCCTCGACGTCGCTTAATAAACCCGCAACATCTTCAAGGGTTTCCGCACTGTTAATTTCGTCTTTTGCGGTATTAACAAGCGCTTGTACATCTGGAGTTGCATCCACTAAATAAGTGTCAAGTTTAGCAACTGCTTTATCTTTTGCGTCTTGGAGAGCAGCATCAGCTTTTGCTTCACTGACAATGCCCGCTAAGAGGGAAGCATCTGCGCTATTTTGAATTTCAAGTTTGGCGGCATCAATAATATCTTCAACTACTTCACTTGGTAGCGTTAAAGTATCTAAATAAGTGTCAAGTTCAGCCTTCTTCACGTCTTTGGCTAATTGTAAATCCGCGGCTGTTTTTGCATCCGTGACAAGACCTGAGATGTTACTGAGAACACCTTCGTTATCAATTGCTAATTTAGCGTCATCAATTATCTTAATGAGTTCTGTACTTGGTACTTCCACTAAGTTTGCTAAATAAAAATCAAGTTCAGCTTTGGCTTTATCTTTTCCGTCTTGTAAGGCTGCGTCTGTTTTTGCATCTGCGACAATACCCACTAAAGCAGTAACATCATCACTCTCTTGAATTGCTGTAATTGCGTTATCAATAATTGTTTCGACCGCTGCGCTTGGGTTAGTTAAACCATTTAAATATTCTTCAAGGTCAGCAATCTTTACTTCTTTTGCTTGTTGTAATTCGACCGCTGCTTTTGCTGCTTCAATAATATCTGCTAATTTGGTTAAATCAGTTTCAGCATCAATTGCTTCTTTGGCTCTCTCAATAATTTCTTGAATAGCTTCACTGGCATTTTCTATTTCGTCTAAATAATTATCAAGTTCTGCATTCGCCCCATCTTTTTTAGTTGGCACCGCTTCGATATTTGCTAATCCTTCTTCACGCGCAACATTAACTAATTCAATTGAGGTTGCTAAGTTAATCTTGTCAATTGCTGCGTCTTTTTCTTCAGTTATTTTTGTCCAGTTTAAACCAAGATAATCATCTTCTTCTAAAGCATCAACTTTGGCATTAATCGCGGCAATTGCTGCTTCTTTTGCTTGTTTTAAAGCAATTGCTTCTTTGGCTTCACTTAATAATTCATTAACTTTACTGATAATTGAAGCATCGTTTATTTCATCTTTAGCAGCATTAACAAGCGCTACGACGTCTGCGCTTGCACCATCTAAATAAGTATCAAGTTCTTCTTTTGCATCAAGTTTAGCTTGCCCTAATTCCTCGGCAACTTGTGAGGCGGCGTATCCTTTTGCGCTGGTAACAAGCGGGGCTATTTCGCTGAATTCAGTTGCTTCGTCAATTTCTTTCTTGGCACTATTAATAATGCTAATAACTTCCGGGGATGGGTTTTCAATGCTTGCTAAATATGTATTAAGTTCTTCTTTTGCTCTCTCTTTTTCTGCAGCGAGTTCAAGCGCTACTTGGCTATCTACATCTCTTTTTGCATCATTTAATATCTCAATCAATTCACTAGCGTCACTAGTTTCTCCAACTGCTTGGATGGCATTGTCAATAATATCTTGAACTTCAGTCGTTGGATTTTCAATACTATCTAAATACGCTTCTAAATCACTAATTGCATTTGCTTGTGCTTCTATAAAGTGGCCTTCAGCAATTTCTTCAATTACATCAGTTTTTGCTTTGCTTATAATACCGGCAATATCACCAATAAGTAAGGCATCATCAATACTTTGCTTGGCTTGGTTAATAATATCTTCAATTTCCGCATCAACAAACGGTGAGTTTGCTAAGTAATCATCAAGTTCAGCTTTTGCTCGGTCTTTTTCCGCTTGTAATTGCTCCTCAATAGTTGGAATATTACCAAGTACGAGTAGTCCTGCTTCTTTAGCAGCTTTAACTTCTTCACTAGTTTTTGCATTGTTAATAGCGTTAAGCGCTGCGGTTTTTTCTGCTAATATTGCAGCTTCGTTTTCACTAGTGTAATTATTACCGTTTAAACTATCAACAAACTCATTAATTGCTTGTCTCGCATTTTCTTTTTCAATTACTAATTGTTCTGCTGTTAAAAGAGCTTCAACACCCGCTTTCGCGTTATCAATAATTGTTTGCACCGCATCTAAATCTAGTGCGTCTTTAAGACTATTAATTGCGTTATCAATAAGTGTTTCTACTTGCTCACTTGGACTTGAAATTCCCGCTAAATAAGCATTAAGTTCGGCTTCTGCGGCAATTTTGGCCGCTTTTAAATCTCTTATTTCGCCTACTTTTGTGGTGGCTTCAAGGACAATACTATCAACTTCTTCAATTGAAGTAGCGCTTGGAACGTCAAGTAAAGCTTGATCAATAAGCGCCCGAACTTCAACACTATCATCTGCTGCTCTTAAGTTTTCTAAAGTTTCTAATGATGTACTTTTGGCAATTGCTAAACTACTGAATTTGTATTGTGCGGTCACCTCTAATGATTTTGTTATATAGGAAAAGTCAACATCCCAACCATCAAAATCATAATCTTCACGGTCTCCAACAACGGGCGCCACTGCGCTCGTGCCGGCAACAACGGTTTCTGTTTTTAGAATACTTCCATCATAATCTTTAAACACTACTTCATATTCGCCGTACCAAACATAATAATTGTTAGTCGTATCATACTTTAAATGTAACGTTTTATTTTGGGTTGGGTGAATAGTTGTAAAATCAACCTTTTCGCCATTAATAACGTTTTTATCTTTATCAATATATTTAATATGGTTCATTTTACTATTCAGTAAGTTTGAACTACCATCATTAAATTCAATATAACCATTGAAGCCTTCAAAAATATAAATGTTGTTATATGAATAAGTAAACGCCATGTTTGAATCAACTGTGCTGTCCGTGCGGGGGTTATTATATAGTTTAAAATCACCGCCAAAGTAAAATTTAACATCGGCAAGATTATTTACTGCTCTGCCGTTCGCCGTAACGTTACCAGTGATTTCGCCGCCAAGTAAGTAAATTTCGCCTAAAGTAACCGTCGAAGAAATACCAATGGCCGCTGATTGGGTGCTTGAGTAATTTTGAGTTAATAATCCGCCATTCATCGTAAATTTAGGGCTGCCGCCACTAAAGAATATCGCACTACCGCCTCCGCTCCGATTAGAGCGTTTAATCGTTGCGCCCTTCTCCATTACGAGTTCACCTTCAACCGTAAATAACGGGTGTGAAATTGTTTTTGCCGCACTTAATTGACCATCAAACGTAATATTTTCTATAACTAATTTTGCACCAGCTTTAATATTGAATAATTGAATATCCTTATTTTCCCTTAACCAAAAATTCTTCGGTGCTGAGGGTTTTTCTTTTTCAATATCAACATCAGCGGACATGAGTTTAATTTTTTTGTTATTATCAATAATTTGTTGATTAGCAGTCTCATAATTTGAATTCACTACAACAATCGCGGTTTCTCCGCTCGCTATTGATTCAAGTGTTGTGTGAAGCCATCTTTTGGGTTTAGTGAAAGTTCCCGGATCGTCATTATTGCCATTAAGAACGTCAACATAATAAATCCGGGCATTATAATTAATAAAATTTAATTCAAGACCATAAATATTGTCGGTAACAACATATCTACTTTCAAACTCGTCCGCATACTCTTGTGTATAAAAAGCTGAATCAGTCAGTCTAGGTAGCGTAACGTTTAGTGTGTGTTCAGGAAATAAAGGGGTTGTTCCGTGTAGTAAACCGGTTGCGTTTATTGTTGGATTAGTTACTTTTTCAAAAGTATAGGCTACATCTTCTTCGATAATCTTGTTTCTAATTGATGTTAAAAAATCAGAGGCATCATTATTATCGTCAATACTATCAAATTTGGCCTTAATTGCCGCTTTTACATCACTATATACATCGTCTTTAATCACATCACTAGTAAGTAAGGTATTTAATTGTGTTTTCAAATCATCCTTAATGAGAAATTTACTAATCCCCGCTTTAGCGCTATCAGTAAATACCTTCACTGCGGCTGTATCTTTATAATTAGCAGTAGTAATCTTATTAATTTCTTCATTAATAATACTAACTAATCCTGCTGGAAGATTATTAATATCATAATTTAAACCATGAAGTTGTATAAAATCACGAACGTATTCATTTAAAGCATTTCGTTCAATCCCTTGTCTAATCGGCAAACTTTGCGTTGCGTTAACACGCATTTGGAAGGATTTATTATTAAGTTGTGAAGCGCTACTGCTATTAAAATAATGACGTAGGCTAATTGTTGCCGTGTTAGAGGTTGGACGGAAAGAAGCATAGTAGGTCGTTTAATCTGTTGCGTGGGCTACTGTAGTTTTTGTTTCTGCCAAAGCGCCCGTTCCCGCAACAGCATCTCCATTATAAGCAAGCAGTGCAAATGTAGTCCCTGCTGTCCCTCTAAGATCAATATTAAGTGTGTAAACTAAATCAGTATCCAGATTAGTAAATGTTTGGGCAAGCGATAAAAAGCCGTTTGTGTTATTAGATTGATCTAAATAAGAAATAAAGTTTCCATTTCCAGATCTTACATTGTGAACTTCTATTTTATTTGTGGTGCCAAGGATTTTTCGTAACCCACTTGTGACCGTTGTGTCTATACTTTTTTCTTCGCCAATACCATTAGATACATTATTGGTAGTGAATATTCTCCAATCAGGGATTTTATTGACGGACGATGAATATTCAAAATATGAATTCAAAATCAAATTATTCCCGGTAAGACTGTCGCCAGCATTATAAATATATTCGACTGCGTCCACTTTTTGAATTTGATTATTTAGGAGTGGCGCCGCAAATAAAACTACCCCTAACAATAAAGTTATTTTTCTTTTAATTTTCATGATGTATAAACCCCTTTTTTTGATATGTTAGTATAACTGTTAATGTCAACTGATAAGTGAGCCACTATGCTCATTGATAACTGATCCACCTT
>CAYJAE010000006.1:19949-22654 GCA_964368105.1 uncultured Staphylococcaceae bacterium | reverse complement strand
GCGAAAAAGCCGAATAATCCTTTCGCTTTATTTTTTGTCTCTACTTTTCTCATAATATGTCCTTTCCTTGTGTCTGTGTTATGTTTTTCTTACTTTGTTTCTTCTTTTAGAAGAATAATGATAAATAAGAAATACTATATGCAGGCACAATCTTTAAAAAAAGTAATATGTCGACTAATACATTGAGTATAATAACAAGAAACAAGCGCTCGTTTCAAGCGTAAAGGGAAATAGAAGCATTTAATTTTTTGCTTATTAATAATTTAAATAAATCATAAAAAGAAAATAGTGTTGTTTTTATTACTTCTTCTTTTTGTATATACCTGTTTCAATCGTTAGTGAATATTCTTTGGTATTGGTTTGTTGTTTTCGTCAAATGTCCAATTGCCACCCCAATAGACAGTTATTTGGACATTACTAAGTCTTTTGTGCCAGCCAGGCAGTGGTCCACTACTTTCAGAAAATACAATAATATCTGGACAAGCATTGAATATTTCTTCACCAATAGTTTTGACTGTCGCGGGAATAATAATGTTCTCAAGTTTTGTGCAATAGGCAAAAGCATAACTATCAATTCTCTCAAGTCCAAAATTAAGTTTGATTGTTTCTAAGTTTACGGCATTAATAAAGGCACCTGCTCCAATGCGCTTCAGTGATTGCGGTAGTTTGACCGAGGTAAGGGTAGAACCTGAAAACGCCCGTTCGCCGATCTGGGTGATTCCTTCACTAATAACAACATCTCCAAGCCAAGCGTTCGAAAAGGCGTAATAACTAATCTCTCCTTCCCCCGTTAGTGTTAAATTAACTTTGCGATTGTTAGGAAACATCGCCCCCCAGCCGAATGCACTAAAGATGTGATGTGGGGCAACTACTTCAGTTATGTTTTTAGCCTCAGCAAAGGCATACTGACTAAAACCAGTAACTGAATCTTCAATAATTAGTTTAGTAATTGATAAGTCTTTCTTGAAAGTGGTGTCAATTACGCCGGTTCCATATATGATGAGCGTTTTGGGCGCGTTAGAGCCAGTAAAGGCTTCATTATAACCATTTATCTGTCCGGTTGATACGCTTATTAAAGATAATGCTAGACAATTACTAAAAGCGTCTTTGCCGAGACTTAAAAGGGTTCCTGGAAGATATATTGCACTTAGTCTGACGTTATCACTAAAGGCACTATTATCAATCGTTAAGAGTCCTTCCACTAGGGTGACGCTTTGGAGTGAAGCACAATCAGCAAAGGCAAAACTACTAATATTCTTAATATTTGCCGGTATTTCTACGCTTGTCAAGCTAATACAATTAATAAAAGCGCCTGAGCTTATTTCGCTTAGCTGTGGACCAAACGTGACTTTTTGCAGTTTAATGCAATATCGAAAAGCCTCATCGCCAATAAACGCAACATGCTCAAGATTAATTGAAAACAAACTTTCACAAGAAGAAAAGGCGGAATTTCCAATAGTGTGAACACTCGCTGGTAAGTGGATTGTTGTTAGTTTCTTAGCGTTTGCAAAGGCTCTCTCGCTAATTACTTCAAGACCTGGGGATAGGATTATTGTTTGTAAGTACTTTACTTCCTCAAAAGCCCAGAGGCCAATTGTTTTGACGCTTTCAAGAACCGTGTAAGAAGACTCTCCCCGAGCGGCAGGATAGAGAAGTAAAGTGGTGCAATCCTCGTTATATAAGACGCCGTCCACGAGTTGCATGGTGTGATTGTTTTGGTCGAGGCTAATCCGAAGTAATGCGGGCAAGTAAACAAAAGCTCCTTCTTCAATCTGTCTTACACCACGTCCAATATTAATGTCCGTGAGGTAGTAGGCTAAAGAAACTGCTTCGCGATGAATTACTTCTACACTATCACCAAAAGTCAGGCGAGTAATCAACAAACTAGTTACAGCGTTTCTTCCAACTTCACTGATGTTTCCACCAATAATGAGATGCGAGACGTTTGAACCGTAGATTCCGCTACTAAATACTCCGCTGCCAGTTAATGTTAAAGTAATATTTTTTGTTCCATTAAAAGCATCGGCAAATTGCGGACTTAAATGATGTGGTAAATAGACTTTACGAAGCTTTGCACAAGAGCCAAAGCTATTTGCGCCTAAGGTAGTAATACTTTCTGGAATAACCACTTCCTGAATAGAATTCGAATTTTTAAACGTATTGGGGGCAATTGAAGTAATGCCTTCACTAATCGTTAATGAATTAATATCTAAGAGATTAACTCCCCAGTAATCGATATATGATTCTTCAATTGCTCCATTACCAATAATGATTAAGTGATAACCCGCAAGGTCACTCGCGGCAAGACCGCTTAGTTGATAGGGAACAACTTTAATCGTATAAAGTTTTGGACAAAGGGAGAAAGTTCTCGGTGCCATCACCCCTTTATCCGTATAAATCGTGATTTTTTCTAAATTAAAGTTTTGGGCAAACGCACGATTCCCAATTACTTCAACCATTTCAGGAATAGTAATTTCTGTTAGTTTATAACAAGCGGCAAACGCCTCACTCTCAATCGTTTTAAGTCCTTCGTTAAAGCTCACTTCTTCGAGATTATGACAATTAGCAAACGCTGATTTACCAATTACTTCTAAACTTTCGTTAAAGATTAATGAAGTAAGTGAATAAGCGTTTTGGAAAGCTTTTTCACCAATACTAACCGGTCCTTCAAGGAAAGTAATGTTTTCTAAGCTTGAACAATTGAT
>CAYJAE010000006.1:0-19849 GCA_964368105.1 uncultured Staphylococcaceae bacterium | reverse complement strand
GCCACTCAAAATCAGCGTTAATAAGTGGACATTATCTTTAAAAGCTCCTTCTTCAATCTTAACGATATTGCTTGGTAATGAAACTCTACTTAATGAAGGACAATTTGAAAACGCACCTCTAGCAATACTTGTTAAGCTTTGACCAAAGTTAATTTCACTTAACACAGGGCAATTTGCAAAACTATATTCGCCAATGCTTGATAGCAGATTATTTAACTCGACACTCACTAAACTAGCAGCGCCCGCAAAAGCGTAGTTACCAAGTTCTATTACGGACGCGGGAACGGTGAAGCTAACTAGACTAATACAATTATAAAATGCGTTATTTCCGATTACTTCTAAGTTAACCGGTAATGTTATATTAGAAAGACTACTACAGCCAGAGAAGATACCCTCACTTAGTACTTTGATGTTTTGCGGAATACTAATAGTTTGTAAACTTGTCGCGTTAGCAAAAGCGTTTGTGCCTATGCTCGTAATCGTCTCACTTAATAGAATTGTCACTAAACTTGTACATCCCGTAAAGACCGAACCACCAATTGTTTCAAGGTTATCCGGTAAGGTTATATTAGAAAGACTACTACATTCGGAGAAGATCCCGTAATTTAATACTTTGATGTTTTGCGGAATAATAATAGTTTGTAAACTTATTGCGTGAGCAAAACAAAAAGCACCTAAGCTCATAATCGTCTCAGGTAATTCAATTGTCTTTAAACTATGACAAGCAGAAAAGGCAGAGTCGCCAATTATTTCAAGATTAACCGGTAATTCAATACTAACAAGCGCCACACAACTTTCAAACATCCTCTCTTCAATGATCGTTAGCGTATTTGGCAAGTTAATACTCACTAATGAACGGCAACTTGAAAAGGCTCCTGCGCCAAGGCTTACTAAGTTTTCGGGAAGAACAACACTTGTTAAGCTTGTTGCGTATTGAAAAGCATAACGCCCAATCGCTCTAACGCCTTCGGGGATAACAATTTCCTTTAAATCACTACAACCTTCAAAAGCCCGTTCCTCAATCAGGGTTAAGCTTTCTGGTAGACTAACTTCCTGAAGGCCACTATAACTGAAAACACCATAATTTAAAACTGTTACTCCTTCTGGCACAATGACTTCTTTGAGGCTCGAACAATTTGCAAACGCTCCGAGGCCAATCTCCTCCAAATTAGCGGGAAGATTAATCGTTATAAGGCCAGTACAAGTATTGAAAGCATTGGTGTCAATTTTCACTAAACTCTCTGGTAGACTAATCTCAGTTATCGTTGGAATATTCATAAAAGCCTGATCGCCGATTTCGGTAATGCCTTCACTAATAATGACTTTGGTTATTTTATCTCTAATCGGAATGGATTTTTGAATGACTCCAGTTCCGGTAATGACCAAGGTCAGATTCGGCAATAGTTGAATCGAATTTAAGGCAGAAAGTGAAGAATGATGGAGACCGATTACATTAAATCCACCATTACGGTTAGAAATAGTACCACCCTCAATCTTGACTCCTTCTTTAAAATAAAGTTCCCTTAATTGCGGACTATTATCAAATGCATCTCTTTGAACTCTAACTTCACCTTTTTCAAAAGAAATACTCTTAATTGACCCCCAATTACGGAATGCCCCTTCCTCTACTTGGTAAATTTCGCCTTTAAACGTCAGTGTATTAACAATTCGATAACCCTTCACATTATCGAATGAGGTAGTAGCAATTGTTCCGTCTCCGGTAATGGTAAAATCAATGCCGTCCGTAGAAAATAATGATTTTATTTGATAAATAAAGTTAATATTAATTGTCACCCTCGTTAAAGCAGTACAGTCTAAACATACTAACGTATCAATACTTAAGAGACTATCCGGAAAAGTAAGTTCGGTTAAACTACGACAATTATAAAATGCCATTGTTTCAATAATTAAGAGTCCATTTGGTAAGTCGATACTACTTAATAATGAACAGTTTCTAAAGGCATACGCCCCAAGCTTTGTTAATCCGCTTGGTAAATAAATACTCCTCAACTTAACACATCCCTCAAAAGTTGAAGTTTCGATTGATTTTAAGTTTGTGGGCAAAATAACACTTACTAAATTACTGCATCCGTAAAATGCTTTTTCACCAATTTCTTCGACTGAAGCCGGAATCACCACTCGTTCAAGTTCCCTACGGCCGTAGAAGGCTGCCGGCGCAATCTTTTTAGTTCCACTTAAAACAGTAAAGTCACTCGTATTATTATCGGGCGCTAAACAGATCAGAGTCTTCAAGTCTCCGGAATAGAAGGCACCATTAACGTAACGGAAGTGTTCGTTTTCCGGATCAATAGTTAATACTAGTAAACGAGTAAAGTAATTTTCTCCAAGCGAGGTTATACCTTTGCCAATATGTATTTCTTTAAAGTCACTTATATTATTATTACCAAAAGAAGTAATACCGTCACCAACAGTCAGGGAGTTTGAGTACTGCACTGATTGTAATGTTCCATTAGGAATTTGCCCTTCGCCAATAATGTGGATTTCATTAATGGTGGCTCTCCCGGTTGCGCTTGATAGGCGATTCATTAAGTGGACCGGGATTATTAGTTTATTAATGACTGAACTATAAAGCACATTAGCGCCTAAGTCATTAACGCTAAATGGAATACTAAATTCATTTAACTTCGTGCAGCCCATAAACGAGGCATAATTAATCGCTAAGAGGGTTGTGGGAAGTGTAACGTTTTCTAAATTTACACAGTTTTCAAATGCTGTATTGCCAACCTCAGTCACGCCTTCACTAATTATCAAGGTACTAAGCCCCTTGAGTCCGCTAAAGGCACTCTCACTAATTGCGCCACTTCCAGTTATTTGTAAAGTAAAGGAAGTTAAGTTAGGAAATGCCTCTTTAAAGCCTTCGCTAAGGTGTGTCGGGATCGAAACATAAGTAAGATTACTGTTCGTAATAAATGCCTCTTCAGGAAGGGCAGTAATATCGTTACCAATAATTAGTCCGGTGATTTCTCCAAAGCGGGTGAGGGCTCTCTTATTAGTAAGTGCGCCACTACCACTAATTGTGAGGACTAAATTAGCAAAAGTCCCAACACTCTCACTAATATTATTTAAAGTAGTAAGGGACACTTCAAGATTCTTTACATTACTATTAAGGCCAAAAGCATTCGGAGCAATAGTGATAACTGACTCAGGAATAACTACCGTTAAATTAGCTCGTCCGGGCGGATAAGCAAGGAGGGTTGTTAAATCCTTGTTATAGAGAATTCCGTTTACCGTTGTGAAGTAAAGATTATTTTCACTAGCGGTAAAAGAATGAATATATTGATAATTTTGAAAAGCACTTGGGTCAATCGTCGTGAGTGTATCAAGAAGCACAAAATTACTAATGAGACTTGTGCTCGGAATGATGAGAATTTCAGTGCATTCTTTATTATAAACCACTCCAGCGGAACTCATGTAGACCGGGTTATTTACATCAACATTAATCTCACCTAAATTAAAGGCATGGACAAAGGCACCGTCATAAATTGTTTCGACCATCGCACTGACGGAGAGTGAATATACTTTATTTTGTGGCAAGTAATAAACTAAGATAGTTTTGTCACTATTGTAGATTACACCCGCAATTTGTGTGTAAAACGGGTTAGATTCGCTCAGTTCAAGATAGACTAAATTATTTAATCCTTTAAAGGTGTTAGGAGCAATCTTGTTTATTCCTGCTCCGAGCACTAAGGAGTGCAAGCGAGTATAATTAACAAAGTTTTCTTGACTAATCTCTCCGCTTCCGTTCAAAATTAAGTTAATAATGTTCTTCGCAAGAAACGGATTCAAAACCCTTAGTAAATGAACCGGCATTTCTACTTTAGTAAGAGCGAGACAATTACTAAAATTAGTGCCGCTAATTGTTAATACACTTTGAGGAATCGTTATTTCTTGTAGATAAGGGTTATTGACAAAAGCGCCGTCACTTATAGTGGTCACACTGCTAGGCACGATAAAGTGCGCTTCACTCCGCTTTGAAGGATAAACTAGAAGCGTTGTCCCGTCACGTGAATAAAGTACGCCATCAAGCGATAAATAATGGTTATTTAGTGGATCAACTTCAATACTTGTCAGATGGTCACAATTAACAAAGGCAAGCGGATCGATGAAACTAACTTCTGGACCAATCTTGACTGTGGTTACGCCGCTGATCTTTTTAATTGCTCCTTGGTTAATTGTTCCACTTCCCGTGATAATGAGGAGCGGACTACCGCCAATACCGGAAATACTATTTAATTGCGCGACCGTTAAGCTCATGACTTCTATCTTCGGACAGTTAGCAAAGATGATGTCACCAATATGCGTGACACTCTCTGGCAGTAGGGCCTGCTCAAGATTTGAACAACGGGAAAAAGCTTCAGCGCCAATTGTCGTGAGTTTAGTCCCAAAAACAACTTCAGTCAATAAATCACAATAATAAAATGCTCTCTGATCAATAAGTAAGAGTGAGTCAGACAGAGAAATTGAGTGAATACTTGAACCTTCAAACGCACTCTCTCCAATCGCTGTAACGCCTTCCGCTACAATAACATGGGCCTTAATCTTTGTGTAGGCAAAGGAGCGCGTCACTACTGTTCCATTACCGATAAGTTTGATAATAAGATTTTCATTAGCCTCCACCCGTTCAACAATTATTAATTCTATGCTTTGATTTGCCGGCGCTTCAAGAAGTGTTAAGTTCGCGGTTGTTTCAATAATACCTTTACCGTTTTCCATAGGAGTAGGAGGCGGAATTGTCCCAAAACTATTAACACTAACTGGGACTCTAAATTCACTAAGACTCGTACAGCCAAAAAACGCACCGTAACCAATATGGAGCAGTCCTTCTGGTAGAATAATGCTCTCTAAATTCGTACAATTATGGAAAGCTTGTTGACCAATCCGGGTCAGAGAAGTCGGCAAAACGATACTTTTTAAGTATACATTCCCCAAAAAAGCGCCGTCGCCGATTTCAGTAATGTCGTTACTCATTACTATTTCTAAAAATGAAGTTGTATGAGAATAGCTTGAGTCAAAAGCCCGCCCGGCGATAACTCCACTTCCGGTGAGATAGACACTTAAACTGTGACCTTGGAAAAGATTAAAAAACTGACCAGAAAAGGTGACTGGTAGCGTAATT
The DNA here is from genome assembly GCA_964368105.1 of uncultured Staphylococcaceae bacterium. GTDB lineage: Bacteria > Bacillota_I > Bacilli_A > RFN20 > CAG-826 > UBA1361. Next base: position 14,712 of record CAYJAE010000006.1, on the reverse strand, counting down.
TCATGAAGCCCTAAACACGACCAAAAGGCGTTATTGCCAATTATTTTGACATTATCCGGAATAATGATTGAAGTTAGCATTTTGCATCCAAAGAAAGCGGCAGCGCCTATTTCGTAGAGCGAAGTGCCAAGATGGACAGCCGTCACACTCTCACAACCATCAAAGGCGGAATTTCCTATTTTTGTAACAAGGTCCGGAATAATGACTGAAGTGAGGGAAGAGCAACCACTAAAAGCATAACTCCCAATTTCTTGAAGTTTCTCGGGGAAAGTAATAACACTTAAAGCGCTGCAGTTACTAAATAAATAGGGACTAATTGTTGTAAGGTTTTTCGGTAAGTTAATGGTGGCTAAGTCTCTGCACCCCAAAAAGGCGCCTTCACCTAAAGAAAGGATACTTTCAGGAAGGACAATTTCGGTAATTTTTTGACAAGAAAGGAAAGCGTAACTACCTATACGCAATAGGTTATTTGGTATGTCAAGAGCGGTTAAAGCCGAACAATTAGCGAAGGCATAAGCGCCTATTTCCACTAAATTAGCCGGCAAAACGACACTCTTTAAATTATAACAGCCGTTAAATAAGTTGTCGCTTATCTTCTCTACGTTACGCGGAATCACCACACTGGTTAAACTTGTGCAATAAGCAAAAGCTCCTTCTCCAAGCGAAGTAACACTATCGGGCAAGGTTATTTCTTCTAAATTAACGCAACCATTAAAGGCGTCTTTCCCAATTGTTTCTAGACCCTGAGAGAATGTAACTTTTTCTAAATTTCGACAGTTAGCGAACGCTCCGTCTTCAATTTCCGTAAAGTCTCCGTCTAAGATTACTTCGTCAATATTTGAAAGTCCTGAGAATGCATACGCAGGAATAATACCGCTTCCGGTAATAGTAACTGTGAGGAGATTAATAGAGGTGAAGCTATCTTTAAAATCCGCTAAGACGGAATTTGGGATTGTTACGTTTCTTAAACCACTACAATTTAAAAACGCTCTTGGCCCAATTGATTCTAGTGTTGTTGGTAAGACGAGTGAGGTAATACTTGAACAATTAGCGAAAGCCTCTTCACCAAGCGAAACGAGGCCATCTCCTAATGACATTTCTGTAATACTTTGACAATTTTGAAAGGCCCGATCATCAATTTTAGTGAGACCCTCCGGCCAATTAATCGTGGCTAAAGCTGGACAATTACTAAAAGATTCGATACCAATTGTGCGAAGCGAATTAGGTAAAACTACTTCCCGTAAACCTTTGTTTTCGCTAAATGTACTGCGGCCAATCGCGGTGATTCCTTCGCTAATGATTACTTTACTTAGTTCATTGTATGCAAAAAAATCATACTCACCAATTTCTCCTTCACCAGTCAAAGTAAGCGTTAAATTACGATAACCCCCAAAATACGAAAGACTATGTTCATGGGACATTGTTACTGAATTTAGGTTTATACAATTAGGAAATGTCATTCGATCAAAGAAGGTTTCTTTCCCTAAAATAGTGACTTCTTGGAGCGAACTACAGTTGTCAAAGGCATAATAGTCCACTAATTTGATGTTTTCATTAATCGTCACTCTTTCTAAGGCTGTGTCTCTAAAGGCTAATTGCCCAATTGTTTCAAGATTTTCCGGGAAAGTAACTTGTTGTAATTTTGGAAAGTGGTCGAAAACAAAATTATCAATCATTTTAACCGGATATCCGCCAAGCCGTTCGGGAATTTTGAGGGAAACCACTGCTTTATCTTTGAACGCAGTAATAACCGCTCCTTCTTTTTCAATTCGATAATTAAAAACGGTTTCGGGCACATAAGCATAGGTATAGGTTGCTTTATATGTAACGTTACAAGTCGCTTCACTAACTTCGGGTGACCAACCAGTAAAACTATAAGAGTATCCAGACTCCGTGCTAGGTTTTTCCGGGAGATTATATGGATATATTGGTACTTGGCCGTGTTCTGCATAATTATTAATGTAGAGAATGTGATCGTCTTCATCAACCCACGTCACGGTATAAACTTTAACTTGTTCGCCAAAGGTTGCTTTATACGTTTGATTACCTGTAACTGGTTTAATCTCTTCGTCCCACCCTTTAAATGAATAGGAAGCGCTGATTGAATCAGCTTTCGTAGGTATTGGACCGTTGTAAAGGGGCATACTTCCGTAAGGCACTTCATAATCAGTCTGCAATAAAGTGTCATCCTCATTCAACCATTCAATGGTATAAGTATTGAGTGTTTTCGTAAACGTTGCAATATAGGTTTGATTACTTTCCACGGTAGTAGGCGGGATGTTCCAGCCACTAAAGGCGTAACTATACTGAGCGTCACTTTCTTTTGTTGGTTCAATGATGGGGAGTGAAGGGAGTGAGCCATACTTAAGACCGGATTCAGTGTATAAAACTTCACCCGTGTCACTTAGCCACTCTGCTCGATATGTTAATTCTTTGATTTCATAGGTTGCGTAATATGTTGCCGGGCCAGTAACGGGGGTAACACTCGGACTCCAACCGGTAAAGTTAATGTAGTTTCCTCCGTCACCATATTTGAATGGCAGGCTATATGGATAAACTGGGGTCGTGCCATAAGGAATTGAGTAATCTTCATATAACACACTCCCGTCTTCATCAAGCCATCTTACGGCGTAAGTTCTCCGCTCCTTTGAAAAAACCGCAGTGTATGTTTGGTCACTTGTAACCGGACTAAACTCTGGTTCCCAGCCCACAAAGCTATAAGTGAATTCAGCATCTTCTTTCTTTGATGCCGTAAAATGTGTCGGCGGCATTTTTCCTGCTTCTATTCCTTCACTAATGAAATAGATTGATCCGTCTTCGTTAAGCCAAGTTACGTCATAGCGTTCAATGTTATCTTGAAAAACAGGCCAGTATGTAACGTTACCCGTCACCGGAACTACTTCTGGACTCCACTCTTTAAATGTGTAAATAACGCCGTTTTGACTAGGTTTTGTCGGTAAAACACCGTCGAAAGAAGGCATTGTCCCATAGGGGACTTCATAATCCACTTCTAACGCTGATCCGTCTTCACGCAGCCAAGTAACGGTGTAAGTATTAATTGTTTCAATGAAGATTGGTCGATATGTTTGATCTTTTGTGACCTCACTAATTGCGGGGTCCCAGCGGTCAAAAGTATAAGTTGCGCGTGCGTCCCCTTTTCGGGTAGGGGTCCCGAAACTATAATCAGGCATCTCTCCGTATTCCATATACTTGTCTACTTTTATCACTCTGTCGTTATAATCTAGCCACGTAATTGTATATGTATTGGTAATTGATTGGTATGTTGCAGTATATTCTTGATCACTAAAAACTGGCACTCGTTCAGGCGTCCACCCAGTAAAAATATACGTATAGCGCCCATTTGCCGCAAGACTAGGTGTATCTCCGTTATAGACTGGTTGTTCACCCTCAGGAACATTCTCATCAACTTCTAAGACACTTCCGTCAGAATTAAGCCAGCGCACTCTGTAAGTTGCCTTCTCTGAGCTTGGAATTTCACTTTCGCTTTCACTTGGTACCGAGGAAGACTTTTGGGGATTTAAACCCGAACAACCACTTAAGACAATCATAAAAATAAGCGGAAAGATGAGAGAACGTAATTTTTTCATATGGTTGCTCCTTGATGATTGATGACTATAACAATAATTTGTTTCATCGTTTATATTTCTTCTAATATAAAAAAATTATAACATAGCGAAAAACGAAAATAACTTAACATGAGAAAAAAATACCGATTAGAATGTCCGATGTTCTTTTTACTATATTATTAACCGCTTTAGTTTCTTAATATTTGCGTATTACTAAAAGATGCTTTTTTTATATGTTTTTAGCTTTTTGGCTTAGTCCTGTTAAGGGGGTGTAATGCAAGATATCTCGTCTTTGTTAAATTTTACCGCAGGAATAACCACTTTTCCATTAATCCAAATTTTATACCAGTAAAAGCTTAAATGAATAGCCTATTTTTCCGCTACTGTAAAATTGGAACAAACCAATAAACTAACTATTTTCTCTTACTTTAAATAATCAACTAAATAATGTTCATCTTTTAGGTGAATCTTGATTCTTTTATATTCCAGTAATAATTCTTTAAGATTACTTTGCGAAAAGTAGCGGTAAATATATTCATTTTTCTTACTATAACCAATCTTCTGCATTCTTAAAAACACACTCGGTTTCAATCCTTTTTTATTAAACTCTTTAAAAAGTCCTTCATTAAGGATGATTAAGATTTCAAGTTCGGGTTTGGTGCACACCTTAACTTCTTTTTCAAACCATGCCTCATATTTTTCATTAATAACTAGTGCATCGGTAAGTGTATCTCCGATTCGAATAATTGTAATTTTTTCTTCTTTAGGCAAAGAACGGACGAGTGTATAGATATACTCATCTAACTGCCGTTTATGAAAGACTTGTTCATCAAGCATATCATGAACAGCAATTTTAAAAAGACCTTGTTCAATTAGAATGTTTAGAAGCGTTAATTCACACTTACCTTCAGTTAAGATTAGATATTTCATTAATAATAGCTCGTTTTACTTTCATAATATCGTCGTATTTTACTAAAGTATCAACTTCATTATTATTAACTATGTTACTTTTCAAGGTTTCGGTGCGGAAAGCGTAATCAAGGTAGAGATTTGTAATATCAATCTTGCCAGCATTTTTTAGAATAAAGACTCCGTCCCTCCGCCGGAGTACATCCAAAACTTCGGCATAATGCGTGGAAAACACCAGTTGTGCATTTTTAGTATTAATCCGTTTATCCATAAAAAGCATTACTAAATGTTCAATTAAATTTTTGTGAAAACTATTTTCTATTTCATCAATTATTAAGCTTGATCCATTTAATAATACCGCGAGCGCGCAGGCAAACATGATAATACCTTTAAGTGTTCCTTCTGATAACACTTTATTTACTTCTTTCTCACGATATTTTGTTTTTACATTATTTCGCATAATGACATATTCATGCTCTTCTTCACTATAAGTCATCGCTTGAATTGAGTTATCAAAAAGATTAACAATTAGATTAATTGTATGTTGATTAAAAGCAGAAACTTTCATAACATAGAAAGCAACCGATAAGTCCTTAAACTTATCAGTAGAAAAAAATAAGGCGGGTTGTGTTTTGAATTTTAATTCAGTAGTGAGGGATGCAGTGCGTTCAGAAAATGACTTTTCAATTATTTCATAATCTCCTTCAAGGACATGTTTACCATGGCTTTTATAGTATTTCTTTCGGCCAATCTCTTCGTCAATAAAATTAATATAATTGTTTTCGCTTATAATAATCCCTTTTGGTTTAGCAAGAATTCCGGTATAACGATAAATATAGCCGTTTTCATAAAAGTGGAATTTTAAGCTAATCTTCTCGCCTTTAAATTGATATTCATCATAGTTTAAAATACCTTTACTTAAGATTGTATTGACAGTGTTCATTAATTCGAGCACGGTTGTTTTACCACTAGAATTTTTACCAGTAAAGATGTAACTTGTATTTAGATAGAGGTTTGGCGCTACTTCAAGTACTTCATCACTTAAATCAATGTCTGATACTTTAGCTTTTACAATCAAATTAAGGTTAAAGTTATCTTTGAGATTCTTAAATCCAGATATAGTAATATTTAATATCTTCATTCTGATCTATCTCCTTTTCTTGTTCGATCAAATTTTAACACCATTTTGTTACTTTTGTCAAATTATAAACAATTAAAATGTTTAAAACTTTATATTTTGCATAATTTGGTGGTTTTCTTATTAATGGACTCTTTAACTCTTCTTTCAACCACGAATAGAATCTACTTAGTGGCTTTAAACTGAAAACGCTCCACCTTGATATAGTTTTTCCAAGTTATGGCCTTCACGCAGTTCGCGTTCAGTTATGTCGGAAAGAGAAGATATTTTATTGTTAGCAATAATAAAATAGCAATCGGGTCTCAATAAGTCATTTGACATTATGGTGGTTCGTTGAGTGGTCATAAAGATTTGATTTGTCTTTTTGGCAAAGAGATTTTTTAAAATACGTTCCGCAACTTCATTATGAAAACATGCATCAAATTCATCAATAAAAACAAAAGAGGCTTTTTCAATGATTGTAAACCAGTAAAAATATAATAAGAGGACACTTGTTCCATGAGAAGCAACAAGGTGAAAAGGATACCGGGCATTATCAAAATTAACAAAAAGCATTTTTTCGTTGGTCAAATCTTTTTCAAGTGATAATTTAAGATTTACGTCGTTAGCAGCAAGAAAAGATTCAAACTTAGCTAAATTATCATCAATCATTAATATATCAATTGCGGCGTTGGTTCCTTGGCTAACTAAAAAGTCTTCCTTGTGATCATCGGTCGTTTGTAACCATAGCATCCGATTAATAAAGTCCATTAGCAAATTAAGTGGATTGTCTCCACTGATGTTTTTATTATGAATAATATAGCGGAAAACACTAAGGTTCATTTCGATATTAGAATTTATTGCTTCTACATTCACTAATCCTAAACCAGAAAAATCTCCTTTCTTATGGCAAAAGTTGTAAGAAAATACAAGAGCGTTATTAATAAAGAGTTCTTCATACTTTAAGGTATACGGATCACTCTTCTGATAACTGTATTTAAATATTTGATCATTAATTAAAAACTCGTAAGTAAACGTCGCAACTTCAAAATTGTTAAAGCCATTTAAGTAATTAGATGTTGCTTCTTGTCTTTCCTTACTGCTCACTAAATGGAAAATAAGATCAAAGATAGCATAACCAAGATTAGTCTTGCCACTACCATTTTTACCATAAATGATTCCGCATTTAATAAGGTTATTTTTAATGGCAAAGTCGTTAAAAGCATACCCTTTTACTCGGGTTAAATCGAAAATAATTTCATCTTTAAAACCACGGTAATTACTCACACTAAATTTTCGCAACATTCACTCATCCCCCTTACATCAATAACTCGCCAAAAATCACTTACTTAGCTCAGTGATAATTTACACCATTTTTAGTTTTTGTCAAGTTTGTCGTAATTTTTTTACGGCAATGTATTTTTACTGATTTAGCTTCATTTTAGTCCTTTTTACAATATTTAGAGATTAACCTTTATAACCGGGATAATTTACAAAACAAGAAAATGATTTTTCTGATAGTTATTTTTAATTGCAATATATTGCGCTTTACCATCTATTTAATGTCACTATTTGCAATATAATTCTATTTGTCATATAATTGTTTCAGGGAGGAAAATATGAAAATAACCGAAAGTCACTCAAATAGCCAAATTATTAGTGAAGTCGCCCGAAGAATGCAAGAGAGGCGCATTAAGCTGAATATCACACAAAAAGAACTTGCTAAGCAGGCCGGGATTTCACCACGAACACTCACCAATATTGAAGAAGGTCAAAACTATTCATTTTTGACACTCATTGCCCTCCTTAAATCATTGAATCTAATTGATAGTATAAATAACCTCATTCCCGAAACTTTAGTGGAACCAATAAGTCTCATTAAAGCTTCCGCTAACAAAAAAAGAAAACGAGCTTCAAAAACTAAATTAAATCCACAAGGATGGAAGTGGGGGGATGAGTCATGAATTACGCCGAAGTAAAACTGTGGGGGACGCTGGTTGGTGTTGTTGCCTTAGCGGAAGGTGAACAATATGCAAGTTTCCAATATGATTCTCCTTTTCTCCAAAGTGGTATTCAAGTTTCACCACTAAAAATGCCATTATCAGATGTTATCTATCGGTTTTCAGAACTTGATAAAAGTGCCTTCCATGGCCTCCCTGGTCTTTTAGCGGACACTCTTCCTGACCGATTTGGGAATGCAGTCTTTAATGCTTGGCTTGCCTCAATTGGCAAAAAGAAAGAAGACTTAACAATTATAGAACGTTTGTGTTATCTTGCTAATCGCGGGATGGGTGCATTAGAATTTATTCCTGCACTAGAATATCGGGCGCCGATTGTTGAAGTTCTTCAGGTTGAGAGTTTACTTCAAGTAGTAAAAGAAGTATTAAGCAATAAAGAAAATAACATATTAAGACCAAGTGATGGCTTGGTAAGCCTAATGGAAGTCGGCACTTCAGCCGGGGGAATGCGTGCCAAGGCAAGTCTTTTGTATAACGATGAACTAAAGACTTTTCGTTCTGGTCAAGTAAATGCTTTGCCCGGTGAAACGTACTGGATAATCAAATTTGGTGGCGTTGATTTAAGAAACACCGATGCTTTAGTAGCGGCGAACTACTCCCAAATAGAGTATGCTTACTATTTAATGGCGCGGGCTTCTGGGATTAGAATGAACGAATCACGATTATATGAATTTGGTGGCACATATCACTTTATGACTAAACGTTTTGACCGAATCATTGATAAAGACGGGAAAACCGAGAAACTCCACATGCAAACCCTTGGAGCGTTAACACACACCAGTTACAACGAACCTCTTCTCTTTAGCTATGAGGAAGCTGCACAGGTAATGAATAAACTAGGCATTGGGCATAATCAAATTAAAGAATTTTATCGCCGCATGATTTTTAATGTCATCACAACAAACCTCGATGACCACGTTAAGAATACCTCCTTTTTAATGGACCGCCAAGGCCGGTGGTCACTCTCACCCGCTTATGACTTAACCTTATCGTTTAATCCCGAAAGTAAATGGACTAGTCAACATCAAATGTTTATTAACGGTAAAGCAAAAGACATTATGCTTGATGACGTTTTAAAAACCGCCAAGGCTATGTCGATTAAAAAACCACAGGCTATAAAAATTATAAATGAAGTGGTTTATGCCGTTAACAAATGGTCTAAATGGGCAAAAGAAGCATTATTAACTCCCGCCGAAAGTACCGCGATTTTTAAATTGTTTAATAAAAACTTTTTAGTGGATTAATCCAACAACAATCTTTATCAAAAACATACAATTGTATTTTTAAATTATTTAACTCTACTTCTTTTCCTAAAAACAAGCACTAATACGTAACCAATTATCGAGAAAGTAACAACGAAAAAGACAACACTGATCAATACTTGTCCATTATAACTATTAGGAAGTGTATTAACGTCTCCAATTACTGGAATATTATTACTATTTACTAAGAAGTTCTCATATTCGTAATTATCAATAATAACTCGGTAACGCGCAACAAAAGCGGCAATAAGCGGATCTTCTTCCGCATTATTATAAATATAATCTTTTACTTCGTCTTCTAAAAGTTCATAAGAAAGTTTTAACTGTTGCCAAGTTGTTAATAACACATTATTAACCGCGCATTCCACACCTGTACGAGCCATAAAGAGCGAAATATATTCTTCTGCTTCCTCTTTTACTTCGTCACCACCCTCGGCGGCGTAACGGTAGAGTTGCACTGGTTGTTGATTAGAAGCGTAGGTTGTAAAGCGTGGCGACTGTTTATTATATTGAAGGTAATAAGAACTATTACCGACACTTTGAATTTTAGCGTTATTATCTAAATCAATCGTAATCTTCCAATTAGCATTGCCAGTATCAAAAGATAATTTCTTTTCACCGTTATCACGAAGGGTATTTCCGTTATTTGTAAACGTCCACGCTCCACTGACGCCACCTAGCGTAAAAACAAGACTAGCCGCGTGCAGTGAAGTTATTTCTTCTTTGTTTGATGAAAAAGTCGAATTTTCCACTTTTTCTAATATTGCGTTTGATAAATTGCCGGCTGTGACGTTATTTTCTTTTGAAGCAATTACGACCTCGTCTCCCGCGGCAAGAGTGTCACCACTTTTAACAAGATGCCATCCAGTTAAGTTACTTGTACTCTTAGCGGTAACCGTTAAGTTTACTGTCGCAGTTAAGTTTGATCCGTCAGTTGTTTCAGCTTTTATTATTGTTGATCCCGTATTAAACGCTACTACTTCACCGTTATCATTAATCGTTGCGACATTCGTATTACTAGAAGAAAATTGTAATAGTTTATTACTTGCTTCACTTGGACTAATCGTTAAGCCAAGTGTTTTACTTTGCCCAACACGTAATGTAAGACTAGCGTCATTAAACTTTAAGCTTTCAATCAGTACTTTAGCACCGCCAACCGCCACAACCCTGACATTAACCTCTGCGCTTGTTTCACTTCCCCTTGCGGTAAGAGTTGCATTTCCTTCGCTTAATGCCGTTACAAAACCGTTATTAACTGCAAGAACTGCCGGATTACTACTTTCCCACACAATTGTTTCGTTAAGTGGATTAGCGGTTACATTAATTTGGAGTGTTTCCCCAACCTCTAGTGTTAAATTTGTTTTGTCTAAGATAATCTTCTCTTCAGGCGTTCCGTACGTCTCAATTGCCGCTTTAACCGCGGCAGTGGGCGCACTTTGATCAGGTTCTGGTAAATAATAGAAAATACGGGAAGCATAATCAGCGTTATCGACAAACGGATTACGGTTATGATGCCACCGCTCCGCTACTTCATTATTTCGTCTTATTTCCCATTCAGTTGGCGGCTCTTGAAAGTGCCATTTAAGAAGGGTTGATAATTTACCAATCCGCCCAATTTTTAAAGTAGTCGCATTATCATGAAGCTTAACCGGATATTTATTATCATTATAGTAACGCGTGGCAACATACATTAAAGTACGGGCAACAATGCCTCTTTCCCCACGTTTAGGATATAAGATGTCGTTATTTTGACCGTTTGAATATTCAAAAGCGGTTGACCAAACATAAGAATCATTATCTCCAGGAGTACCGTATGACCAGTCAGTTCTCGTCATTTCGTAAGCTTTGAAACTCGTTGAGAAATTAAGTTCGTCAAAGGCCGCGGTTCCGCGTTTACTATTTAACTGTGTCGCTGCAGGATATATATATTATGCGCATCTGCGCCTGGACTTCCACTTCCTTCTTCCCGGTCACCAGTCCCGTACCATGAAGCTGGCCAAACGTGTTCTTTATTAACTGCGCCCGGTAATCCGCCTGGACTAAAAGATTTAGTCGTGCCGGTGTAATATAGTCGCATTTGTCGCGGATCAGTCATGGACGCATCACTATACTGATAAATTGAAGGTAATGAACCGTAAGATTTACTAACAAATCCAGTTGAAGTTAGAGTTGAAAGCGCACTGATAAGCGCTGCTCCTGTTAACGAGTCTTCAATTCCTTCATAATACTTATTAGGATTAGTATAAAAACTTGCGCCTGACGCTGGAGCGGCACTGACACTAACAACTGGTTTTTGAAGTGCGGACTCACTAAAGCTAAAAAGCGCTAAGATACTAAGAAATAACGAAGTTAATTTAAATGTCTTGGTTTTCATAAGTAGCGATATTATATACTTTTCTTATTTTTTTTCATATTAGTTCGTTTCAGCAGAGAGTTAAGTCGCTCAAAAATTACAACTTGCACAACAAAATCGTTTCAACTTGCACAATGAAATCGTTTCAACTTGCACAATGAAATCGTTTCAACTTGCACATTTGCCATACAATGATTTGATTTTTGTGTTAACATTTAAGTGAGAGGTGCGACAAATGAACGAAATACCATCCCAATATTATGATCGTTTAATTGATAAAACTTTAACTGAGGAGTTGAAAGCTTTTGGAGCCGTCTTAATTGTTGGTCCAAAATGGTGTGGGAAGACGACAACCGCTAAAAAGTTTGCTAAAACTATAGTGGAACTCCAAGATCCTGAATATAAAGATAACTATTTAAAAATGATCGACGTTAATCCATACTTAATCTTAGAAGGTGAGAAACCACTTCTGATTGATGAATGGCAAGATGCACCCGTATTATGGGACACAATTCGCCATGACATTGACCGAAAAAACGGCCGTGGATTATATATTTTGACCGGTTCGAAACAAGCTGATAAAAATAAAATTTCTCATAGCGGCGCCGGACGGATTTCCCGGTTAGTAATGCGAACAATGTCGCTTTTTGAACAACAAAAATCAAATGGTGCAGTTTCTTTGGGCGCGCTTTTTAATAACGAACCCTTTAAGGAAGTATCCTCTTCTTTAACTGTCGAGGACGTTGCTTCGCTAATTATTAAGGGCGGATTCCCTGGCGCTATTAATGATTCAATAGAAATTAATAGACGACAAATTAATCAATATATTGACACTGTTAAGAGTGAGGAAATAGTTACGCCCGATGGTGTAAAAAAGGATGGCGACACAATGCTTGCGGTTATGCGCGCGCTCGCACGAAATATATCAAGCGAAATAGCTGACACTAATTTAGTTAAAGATATTGAGGTTAACAACATTTCAATTCACCGAAACACTCTTTCTAGTTACCTCACCCTCCTTCGTGAACTCTTTATCATTGAAGATCTCCAAGCATGGAATCCAAAATTACGAAGTAAAGCAATTCTCCGGAGGAGCGCAAAGCGTCATTTTGTTGATCCTTCTTTAGCCGCCGCTCTTCTTGATGCCTGGCCAAAAGACTTATTAAGAGACATGAATACGTTTGGACTTCTCTTTGAATCCTTGGTAATAAGAGACTTACGTATCTATAGTGAATATTTAAGTGGTCACGTTTACCACTACCGTGATAACACCGGTTTAGAAGTTGATGCGATTATTCATTTATCAAACGGAAGTTGGGCCGCCTTTGAAGTAAAACTTGGTAATGCCGAACTTGATAAAGCTGCCCAAAACTTGCTAAAACTCAAAGCAAATGTTGCAATGAGTCATGAGCCGTCATTCTTAATGATTATTACTGTGACAAAATACGCATATCGCCGCAGTGATGGTGTTTATGTTGTTCCACTTGGTTGCTTGAAACCATAACCACAGGCTTCCCCCATTGTTTTTATGAACAATATCACTCGGAATGGTAATGACGCTCATTATTGGAATATAATTAAAAAACTATTAGGAGTTTAATTAATGGCTTATCTTGATGATTATGAAAAAGCTGAAGATTGTGAATTACGCGAAAGAGCAAATTATTGGAAAATCGCATTTGGTCTCCAAGCAGTAGACGGCTTAAAGCCTTCAAACTTCCTCATTGAACTAGCCAAAAAACACATTGAAGGCGAAACAACTATGGATGAAGTTAAGGCGGCTTTAGAAAATTATTACACTGCTAAAAACGCCACTGTAAATCTAGAAAACGCCACTGTAAAATTGTCTAAAACACAAAGTGCTATTCTGGAATTACTACAAACAAATCCAAAATTAACTATGTTAGAAATAAGTCAAGACCTCGGCCGTGACATAACAACAATTAAAAGAGCAATTAAAAGTTTAAAAGAAAAAGGCTTGCTTGAACGGATTGGTTCTGATAAAACCGGTTATTGGAAAGTTAAGGCTTAATTATTGATATAAATGTTATCCTTAATATGTATATAGTTAATGAATATTAAAAGAAGAGAAAGCGAGGAATTACCTAAATGGCCAAAAAAGTAAAAGTTAGTATTGTTGATCCGTCAACCCTCAAACTTGAAGAGAGGGGTGAAGTCGGGGACATTATCGATCTTGGAGAGTTACAAAAGGTTGATAGTTCGTTTATTCTTGAAGCCATTAATAGCGCTAAGGATGTGACATACAAAGAACAACTCCAAGCGGTAATTGCTCAACAAGAAGCAAATCAAAAACTGGCGCTCCTGAATCTTGAAAAGAAATTAAGCGCGGATTACGCTTCGCTTCAAACTGAAAAAGAAAAGCTTGCGCTCCTAGTTGCTTCTTCTGAAGAAAAGCTAAATAGTGAGAAAACTGTGACAAAAGCCGCCTTAAACGCTGAGTTTGCGCTTGAAAAAGTTAGGCTGGAAAATAAAATCGCTGAACTTGACCGCGCCCTTGAAGCGCAAAAGAAACTAATTGAATTAGAGACAAGTCAAAAGAAAGACGCGGAACTAACTAAAGCCGTGGACGAATATAAAACTGAATTAAGTGTAAAAGATAAGGCACTGCTTAAACTTCAGTTTGAACTTGAACAAGCTGAAAACCTAAAGAGGCTAGACGAACAAGCATTAAAGAGTGAATTTGCTTTAAAAATAAAAGGGATTGAAGTTGAACGTGATTTCTATAAAGACCTTAAAGCCAAAGCTTCCACGAAGATGGTTGGAGAAACTTTAGAGCAACATTGTGAAATCGAATTTAATAAATTACGAGCGACTGCTTTTCCTAATGCGTACTTTGAAAAAGATAATGACGCTAAAAGCGGCAGTAAAGGTGACTTCATCTTCCGTGACTTTGAGGATGACGAAACTGAGATTGTCTCGATTATGTTTGAAATGAAAAACGAAATGGACACAACTGCGACTAAACATAAAAATGAAGACTTCTTTAAAGAACTTGATAAAGACCGAAGAGAAAAAGGGTGTGAATACGCTGTTTTAGTTTCTCTCCTTGAAAGTGATAACGAACTATATAATCAAGGAATAGTAGACGTTTCTCATCGTTATCCAAAGATGTACGTTATTCGTCCGCAGTTCTTTATTCCTATGATTACCTTACTTCGTGATTCTGCGAGAAGCGCGAGCGACTCAAAACGGGAACTAATGGCGATTAAAAACCAAAATATTGATATTACGCACTTTGAAGATAACCTTAGTGAATTTAAAGCAAAATTCTCCGCTAATTATGACCTCGCCAGTGCGAAGTTTAAAAAAGCAATTGAAGAAATTGATAAAACGATTGATCATCTTATTAAAACTAAAGAAGCATTATTATCTTCAGAAAATAATCTTCGTTTAGCGAATAATAAAGCCGACGAATTAACAATTAAGAAACTAACGAGAAATAATC
>CAYJAE010000005.1:6075-24869 GCA_964368105.1 uncultured Staphylococcaceae bacterium | reverse complement strand
GGGGATAGCGCACCAATGGTTATCCTTGAATTCGTTGACTAATTAACGATTAAATTAGCCTGGGATTATAAACCAGGCTTTTTTTTGCGCATTTTGCCACTATATTTTGCAAAAGCCTGTTTTTTGATGTAATATTTAAGGACGAGGGAATGAGCATGAAATTTCGTTTAGACACAAGAATAAACTTTGGATTAAATCTCGCAATTAGTGTTGCACTGATTGTTATCGGAGCTTTTCTTGTTAAATATAATAATCCTTCGGGCAGCAGCCTTTTCTTTTTAATTGGCATTGTTGTCGCAATCCTTGGCCTTGTTTCGCTTCTCGACCTTATTGCCGGACGGCGGAAAAAAGATGCAGTTACTGATTACGCCTTAAGTATTATACTTATCATCGGCGGAATAGTTATTGCTATATTTAGCGAACCGCTTCAAGCTTATGGACTCTTAGTCGTTGGCTTTTTATTAATTGCGCTGGCGATTAACGATATTGTCGGGGCGGCACGGAGTCGCTCAGGCGTTACCCTTGCAATTGGAATATTACGGATTATCGTCGCAATTGCCCTTATTGTCAGCGGCACTTCGGTCGCTTTTGATAAAAATAATGAGTTTGTTCCGACCCTTTGGTCTGTAATTGGGGCGATAACGATGGCTTTTGGCGTCGTCTTTCTCGTTCTTGAAACGTTTGTAGAAAAGAAATAATGAAACAATTCACCCATATAATTTTTGATTTAGATGGCACGCTCCTTGATACTATTCCGGAGCTTCTTTTTAATTTAAACAAAACATTTAATGAACTAGGCTTAAAAGGCAATTTTAATGAAGTAGAGATGGCTTCTTTTTTAGGAAGTGGCAAAGACGAACAAATAAGACGAGCAATGAAAGCACGGAATATAAAAGAAGTTGAATTTGCTAATATTAACCGCCTTTTGTCGGTCTATTACGCCCAAAACACGATTGGGAAAACAACAGTCTTTAAAGGTGTTTTAGAAACTATCAAAGCACTTAAAGCACGTAACATTCCGCTTTATGTTGCAACAAATAAGCCGCAAAACGTCGCTCTTTCGGTCGTTGACCATTTCTTTGGAAGTGACACTTTCCTCGTTGTCCGTGGCGACTATGGCGACGGTATTGTTAAACCTAACCCGCTCTTCTTAAAAACGGTAATTGACGTTATTGGAAGTGGCGATAATGTCCATCCGCTTTTTGTTGGTGACTCGATGATCGATTATAAAGCCGCCAAAAACGCTAACCTTACAACTGCGATTGTTCCGCACGGGTATGACGAAAGTGTTTTAAAGATTGTCGATAAGAAATTAATCCTTTTAAAGTCTTTTAAAGACATTTTAACATTAGCAAGTTTAAATTAGATATTATGGCACTACTTAAGTTTTTAACGTATGGTAAAATGTAGATATGAAAACCATTGATATTTTTTTATATGATTCATTAGCTAAAGAAAAGCGTCTTTTTCTGCCGCTTGTTCCAGGCGAAGTATCAATGTACGTCTGTGGACCAACAGTTTACGACTATGTTCACGTTGGTAATACTCGTCCAGTGGTAGTTTTTGATACCCTCCGGCGCTTTTTTGATTATGTCGGCTATAAAGTTACTTTTGTTTCCAATTACACTGACGTTGACGATCGAATCATTAATAAGGCTCATGAAGATAATATTAGTGAAGTTGAACTTAGTGCGTTTTACATTAAAGCTTTTGAAGAAACACTGCACGCTCTTTCTGCATTAGTGCCGACGTTTACCCCGAAAGCGACTGAATATATTGATTCTATGCTTCACTTTATTGAAACACTCATTAAAAACGAAGCAGCTTATGTGCGGGACGGGGAAGTCTTTTTCCGCGTTAATTCTGTAGCGGATTACGGTGAACTCGCTAATATTAGTCTTGAAGACTTACAAGTTGGAGCGCGCGTCAACGAAAACGAGAAAAAAGAAGCTGGTCAAGATTTTCTTTTATGGAAGAAAACCGATGTAGGCATTAAGTGGGATTCGCCATGGGGCGCAGGACGTCCGGGCTGGCACACTGAATGTGTGGCGATGATTAATGAAATTTTTAAGAAACCGCTAATTGATATTCATGGTGGCGGCTTTGATTTAAAATTCCCCCATCACACGAATGAGATTGCCCAGTCGGAAGCTTACGCAAATACCAAACTAGCTAATTACTGGATGCATAACGGATTTATTAATTTAAATAATGAAAAGATGGCAAAGTCGACAGGTAACTTTGTTACCGCTAAAGACTTTATCGCTGAATATGGTGCGCCCGCGTTACGTTTATTACTTTTATCAACCCATTATCGCGCGCCAGTAAACTTAAGCGCTGATATAATTGCAAACTCGCAAAACGAAGTAACTAAGATTGAACGAACGATGCTTGCGCTTAAACGCTTCTTAGCGGTTAATGAATATAGTGCGGTTGATGAAACCCTCTTAACGCCATTTCTTAGTGCGCTTGCGGACGACTTAAATACACCAAACGCTTTAAGTGTTGTCTATGCTTTAGTTAAAGAAGCAAACATTCTTTTAAGAAATTCAAAAGGAAATGAGTTAAAAATTGCCGCTCTTTATGCAGCCCTCACGCAAATGCTTAGTATTTTAGGCCTTGCTTTAGTGGGCAAAGATTTTGATAAAGAGGACGTTCGTCTTTTGAAATCCTACGAAGAAGCACGGGTTAATAAGGACTTTGAAAAGAGTGACAAATTACGCAATGAACTGCAAAAAAGGGGTGTTTTGTCGTGATAAAGCCACAAAATGATAGTCAAATCGCTTTTGGACGTAATAATGTTTTTGCTTGTTTAGAAGCGGGAATCGTTACTAAACTTTTTGTTCAAGATAATTTTGACGATGAAAAAATAATTAAGTTAGCCGAGAAAACTAACATTCCAATTACTACACTTTTAAAGAAAGAATTAAATTTAAAAAGTAATGGTAATCACCAAGGAGTAGTGGCGATTGTTAAACCTTTTGCCTATGCGCTTATTGAAGATATCATTAATAAAGCGCGCAATGACGAGCGGGCAATTGTTTTAGTATTAGACGAAATTAATGATCCACATAACTTAGGAGCTATTATTAGAAGTGCCGAAGCTTTTGGGGTTGTGGGTATTATTTTTAAAAAAGATCGCCAAGTTGCAATTAACCCGACGGTCATGAAAGTCGCAACCGGCGCCCAAAACAATATTTTAATTGCTCAAGTAGTTAATTTAACTCAAACGTTAGAGAAGTTAAAAAAGGCTGGTTTTTGGACAATCAGCACTGATTTAAAAGCAACCAGAACTGTTAGTGACCTAAAATACGACTTTAAAGCCGCAGTAATTGTCGGTAATGAACATAAGGGCGTATCGCACTTATTAAGTAAGACGAGTGACTATGTTGTCAAGATTCCGATGCAAGGAACCACTAATTCTTTAAATGTTAGTGTTGCCACTGGTGTAATTCTTGCACTAATTCGTCAAATTCAATTGTAGTTATAAGTAAGTATATAAACTAGTAAAAGATAAAAGTACATAAATCAGTTATAAGGAAGTACATAAAATAGAGAGGAGTCTATTATGTCTTTATCTTTTTCTGCGTCCAATGAACAAATTTTTCGTAGTATTGTCGCCGGTGACCAAAGTCTAATCGAGGGTATATTTGAAAATTTTAATCCGCTGATCCGCTCACGCATCGGCTATTATCTGGCGCTTTATGAAGATTATGGTCTCGAGTATATTGATTTAGAAGTTGTCGGCAAGTCCGCACTTTTAAGTGCGCTTAAACTTTATCGCGGTGATAACATTCCCTTTGCCGCATTTGCAGCAGTTGTTATTCAAAATGCTTTTCGTAATTATATTAAACAAATAACGCGTCCTTCCTCCTTATTGACACGGAGGGGAATGAGTTTAGACGGTTATTTTCATGAAAGTAATAACACCTTATTAATCTCAGATTCGATTACAGATAGCGCAGTAATCGACTTCGGTTTATACTCGCCAAGCCCGATTGGTTACTTTGAAGATTCAATTCCGTTTGTCTGTGAAAATAATGAACTTGATATAATCCTTTGGAAACTACAAGGGTTTAGTTACCAAGAAATCCGTGAAAAATTTTCTATTCCAAAGCGCAAACTCGATGATTTAATTGCCGTAATCAAGGCAAAAAGTGGTGGTTCTGAATAGTAATTTATGGTCTTTATGGCTCTAAAACGAGTAAAAAAAACGTATTTTTTCACTAAAAAACCCTTTTTATTCGTCAAAAAATCATCTGAATTAAGCTATTAATTTGTCTAAAAACCTAGTTAAAAAACAAGGAATAATGGCAATTTTGTGCTTGATTTTTTGATTAAAATAGTGGTTAAAACAGTCATAAATTATCGATTTTTACCAAATTTAAGAGCCTTTACTTGACCGAAAAAAAGGGCTATGTTAATATTTCTTTACTGTGGTTTATAAAGGAGTATAATATATGCGGAAAAAGGTTCTTTTGATATGTGAAGTTTGTCTCTCTCGTAATTATACGACAACGGTCAATAAGGCGTCACAAACAGAACGCTTCCAAATTAAAAAGTATTGCCCGAAATGCAATAAAATGACATTGCATAAAGAAAGCCGCTAGGAGGATTTATGGGATTAAAAAAATATTCAGCTGAAGTTGTTAAAGAAGCTAAACGTGTTCGTTGGCCAAAGCGTGAAGTGCTGTTTGGCACAATCGTCGTTGTTCTTGTTGTTGTCCTTTTTGCAGCGACCGTCCTCTTTGTGGAAGATCTTGCGGTTGGAAAACTTCTTGGTGAAATCGAACGAGTTTTCGAAGGGCTTAAAGGCTAGGTAAATAACATGGATGAAAAAATTATTGATTTAAAATGGTACGTTGCTAGTACCCAATCTGGTCAAGAAAATACAGTCAGACACAACATTTTAAAGCGGTTAGAATCAAGCGAAAAAGCTAATACAGTTTCTCGACTTATTGTCGCGGAAATTGAAGAAGAAGTGCTTGGTAAAGACAATAAAATTGTCATTAAGAAACGTAATTTATATCCTGGTTATATTTTCCTTGAAATGGAAATGAGTGACGAGATGTGGTTCTTAATTCGGAACACTCCAGGCGTCACTGGCTTTATCGGATCAAGTGGTCGCGGTGCGAAGCCGTTCCCAGTAGTCTATGAAGATATTGAACCAATTTTAAAACGTTTAGGCCATGTTGATAAGAAGATGTACGACCGTTATAATCTCAATGATTATGTTCGGGTAATTGATGGTCCACTTGTGGGCACGGAAGGTCATATTATTGAAATCGACCGCGAATCAGGAATCGTTAAAATTGAGGCCGTTTTCTTTGGTAGAATTACCACAGCAGACATTGATTTCGCCTTAATTGAAAAAGTAAATTTCTAAACTTTAATATAATTAATAAAATTGACTTCGCTTCGGTGGAGTCTTTTTTATTGTTTTTTTTCTAAAAAATTGAGAAATTTTGGCGTTTTTGGCCTAAAGTGCAAAAAAGATTGTAATAATTACATTATTTTCTTGTCAAAAAACCGCTTTTTGGTATAATCATATGCGTAATGCTCGCTAGGCGTAGGCATTATACGCTCGTGGGAGGAAGTGCGATCTTCCCCATACCACAGCACGGACATCTAAGAATAAAAAGGAGGACAGTCACGTGAGTAAAAAAATCGCTAAAGTCGTCAAACTCGAACTTATCGGTGGTGAAGCTAAACCAGGACCGAAACTTGCATCAGTTGGTGTTATCATGCCAAAATTTTGTACAGATTTCAATGCCCAAACAGCAGATCGCCGCGGAGAAGTAGTTCCAGTTATTATTACTGCCTATGAAGATAAATCACACTCGTTTATCTTACGCACAACCCCAGTCACAATTCTTTTAAAGAAAGCGGCCGGAAACATTACTAAAGGTTCAAGCAATGCTAAAACCACCAAGGTTGGCAAAATTACCAAAAGTCAACTTCGGGAAATTGCTGAATTCAAAATGCCAGACTTAAATGCAAATGATATTGAGGCCGCTATGCGCATCGTCGCCGGCAGCGCGCGTAACATGGGCATTCAAGTCGAAGACTAGTGGCAGAGAACCCACACTCGTTAGGACCACAGAGGAGGAATTATGAAAAGAGGGAAAAAATATCGTGCGGCGGAACTTTTAATTGAAAAAGGTCGTCTGTACACATTAGAAGAAGCCGTTGCGCTTGTTAAACAAACCGCAACAACAAAGTTTGATGCAACTGTGGACGTCTCATTTCGTTTAAATGTTGACCCACGTCAAGCTGACCAACAAATTCGGGGAACACTTGTTCTTCCGCATGGAAACGGTAAAACTAAGAAAGTCTTAGTCATTACCAATAGCGCTGATGTTGCACTTAAAGCCGGAGCGGACTTCGCTGGCGGCAAAGACATGATTGAAAAAATCAAAACTGAAAACTGGTTTGCTTACGACGTAATCGTTGCCACACCAGACATGATGGGTGAACTTGGGAAAATGGGTAAAATTCTCGGGCCAAAAGGCTTAATGCCAAACCCAAAAACCGGAACAGTTACTAACGACGTTGAAAAAGCTATTCACGAAATCAAAGCTGGTAAAGTTGAATACCGTGTTGACCGTGAAGCAAATATGCACGTCTCAGTTGGTCGCGTTAGTTTCGAAGATGAAAAGCTTGTTGATAACTTAAAAGCCTTAACTGACCGAATTGTTAAAGTTCGTCCTTCAGTTGTTAAAGGTGCATTTATTAAAAACGCAGTTATCCACACAACAATGGGTCCATCGATCGCCATTACATTTGCCGGTCGTTAAACTATACTAGCTAACAATAACCTAAGAAAACAACGGCGAAACAGCTTAATAATGTTGTCGAGGTCAAGAAATATATTAAAAATATGTCCTTGTGGGATTATTGAAAGCCTCAATCACAAATAAAGGAAGGAGGTAGAACACATGAATCATAAAAACATCGTCGCTAAAGAAGCAATTGTTGAAGAAATTCATTCACTTGCGAAATCACACAAAGCAGTTATCGTTTTCGAATATCACGGCTTAAGTGTTGCTAAAATCACTGAATTACGTAGATTACTACTTGCCAGTGATGCAAAAATGGCGATTTATAAAAACTCACTGGTCGAACGCGTTGCTAAAATGCTTGGCAAAGAAGAACTTAACGAACACTTAAGTGGCCCAAATGCATTGCTTTTTAGTAAAGATGTCAGTTCGGGCGCAAAAATCTTAACTCGGTTTGCCCGCTTTAATGACCAAGTTGAAATCAAAGGCGGTTTATTCGAAGACCGTGTTGTTGGTGCTGATGATGTTCGGGCAATTTCTAAATTACCTGATCATAACGGCATGATCTCAATGTTCTTATCGGTGCTCAATGCGCCAATTCAAAAGTTTGCCGCAACACTTAAAGCGGTCTCAGAAAAATAAAATAATTGCCCAAGGAGGAAAACAAAATGGCAAAACTTACCGTTAGTGAAATTATCGCTACATTAAAAGAAATGACAGTCTTAGAATTAAATGATTTAGTCAAAGCAGTTGAAGGAGAATTTGGTGTTACTGCTGCTGTTGCTGCCGGCCCAGCCGTCAGTGCAGAAGATGAAGGCCCAGTTGATAAAGGACCATCAGAAGTCACCTTAGTGCTCAAACATTGGGGCGCAAGCAAAGTTGCTGTCATCAAAGTTGTCCAATCGATTACTGGTTTAGGACTTATGGACGCCAAGAAATTAGTTGACGGAGCACCTGTCAACATTAAAGAAAAAATCTCACCCGTTGAAGCTGAAGAACACAAGAAAGCTCTTGTGGATGCGGGTGCCGAAGTTGAAGTTAAATAACTTAAAAAAATCTAGCATGATAACCCACAATTTCAGTTGTGGGTTTTCGTGCATATAAAAGAGGACCACTTGAGCCATTACTATGAAAACGATCCAACGCTAAATCATAAGACGAAGTCGTTGGTACTTAAGCTTGATGGCGTCGAGGTAACTCTCCAAAGTGATCGCGGTGTATTTAGCAATAAGGAAGTTGATGAAGGGTCAGTAATTCTACTCAAAACACTGACAAAAGATTCTTCTTTCAAAGCTATTCTTGATGTTGGATGCGGATATGGAACACTCGGTTTATATCTTGCCACTAAGTTCAAAAATAGCCAAGTAACGATGTTTGACATTAACGAGCGAGCAGTCAAACTAACCGAACAAAATATGAATCTCAACCAGATCACAAATGCTCAAGTTTATGTAGCGAACAACTATCAGGCACTACATAAAGAATCGTTCGACTTAATAGTCCTTAATCCACCAATTAGAGCTGGTAAGAAAGTATATTACCCCCTCTTAAGTGAAGCAAGAGACTATCTAACTGATGGCGGAATACTTGTGTTTGTAATCCGGAAATCCCTCGGGGCAGAGAGTGCCCTTAAGTACGTCAAAGACTTTTATTCACATGTTGAACTAAGTCATCGTGAACATGGATTCCACGTTTACAGAGCAACCAAGTAAAAATAATAAGTAAAGAGAGGCCATTTATGAAACAAATCAAAGACAAAACTAAAAGACTCCATAACGATCGTATTGATTATTCCAAAATTAGCGGCGCTTTCGAAATTCCAAACCTCATTGAGATTCAAACTGATTCTTTCTCATGGTTTAAAAATGAAGGAATTGCGGAAGTTTTTAATGAAGTATTTCCGGTAGAATCTTATTCAGGAGATATTGAAATTTCTTTTGCCGGGTATCGTTTTGACGAACCTAAATACAATTATTTAGAATGTAAAGACCGTGGTTTTACCTTCAGCGCTCCGCTGCACGTAAAACTCGCTTTAGCGCTTAAAAAGACCGGCGAAATTATTGAAAGTGAAATTTTTATTGGTGACATCCCCTTAATGACAGACTCAGGGACCTTTGTGATCAACGGTGCAGAACGGGTTATCGTTTCGCAAATCGTTCGCTCCCCTGGTGCCTATATGTCCCAAGAACTCGATTCTAAAAGCGGAAGATTTATTTATAACGCTGACTTAAATCCAACAAGAGGGACATGGCTTAATTTTGAAAATGACGCTAAACGTCTTCTTTCAGTGCGGATTGACAAACAACGAAAAATGAACGCTACGCTCCTCCTTAAGGCGCTTGGCTTTACTGACGAACAACAAACCCTTGACCTTTTTGATGTTAAACAAGTTCGGACAAGCAAGAAAAAAGTAAGTGAAGACGACTTAACTCCACTTGAACTTACCCTTCGTAAAGACGAAAACATCTTAAGTCAACGTGAAGCACTCTATGAAATCTTCAAAAAACTTAAACCAGGAGAACCCGCCAATGATTACGGCGTCAAAAACCACCTTATTCAAAAGTTTTTTGATCCAAAACGCTATGACTTAGGTAAAGCTGGCCGTTTCAAATTCCGGAAGAAACTTGGAATTTACGACCGTCTTGAAGGCGTTATCCTTGCCGAAGACTTAGTGAGTGTTGAAGGAGAAGTATTCTTCTCTAAAGGCGACCAACTTAAAAAGGCTGATGTTGATAAACTTAAATCAGTGTCATTCTTTGAAAAAGGCGCTCATACTTTCCAAATTCCATATGACAAGGAAATTGATGACCATAATAACGTTAATATCGTCCTCGTTTATGTTAATGACGAAAAAACAAAAACCATTAATATTATTGGAACCGACTTAAACATTGAAGAAAAACGCGCAACAATTCCTGATATTGCTGCAGTTTTCTCTTACTTCATTAACCTTATGCACGGCATTGGGACTATTGATGATATTGACCACTTAAGTAATCGCCGGATTCGTCCAGTTGGTGAACTTATTCAAAATCAATTCCGGGTTGGTTTAAGTAAGATGGTTAAAGCAATGAAAGATTCTTCTTCAATTGCCGATACCGAAACTATTACCGCCCAAAAACTTGTTAATACTAGAGCAGTTGCAAGCGCCATTCGTGACTTCTTCGCAACGAGTCAACTTAGCCAATTCATGGACCAAGTTAACCCGCTCGCGGAACTGACGAACAAACGGCGGATCAGTGCTCTTGGACCAGGTGGATTAACTCGTGACCGCGCCAGTTTTGACGTTCGTGACGTTCACTACTCGCACTATGGTCGGATTTGTCCAGTTGAAACCCCAGAAGGTCAAAACATCGGGCTCATCAATAACCTCGCCTGTTACGCTAAAATTAATAAATATGGTTTCTTAGAAACACCATATCGTAAAGTTGTTAAAGGTTTTGGCCAAATTACCAATGAAACAGTGTATTTAGACGCTGATCAAGAAAAAGAATACGTAATTGCCGAAGCAAACGTTGAAATTGACGCTAACGGCGTTATTCAAACTCAAGAAATTATTGCTCGTCAACACGGGGCAAACGTACTCGTTAGCCCAGAAAAAGTTGATTACATTGATGTTTCTCCAAAGCAAATTGTTAGTATCGCTGCCGCTTCTATTCCGTTTTTAGAAAACGATGACGCGATGCGGGCCCTGATGGGTGCTAACATGCAACGTCAAGCTCTTCCATTAATGGTTCCAGAAGCGCCATTTGTTGGAACTGGACTTGAAAACAAAATCGCCCATGACTCAGGCTCAAGCGTAGTCGCGCGCGAAGATAGTATTGTAACGTATGTTGACGGTGCGACTGTTCGGGTTAAAACTCAAAACGGCGAAAAAACCTATCCAATGCAAAAATTTGCCAGAAGCAACCAAGGAACGTGTTTTAATCAAGTCCCAATTGTTAAAGTTGGTGACGTCATTAAAAACGGCCAAATTATTGCTGACGGTCCGTCGATGCAAAACGGTGAACTTGCCTTAGGACGTAATGTCACAATCGCGTTTATGACGTGGGATGGATACAACTTTGAAGATGCTGTCATTATGAGTGACCGTTTAGTCAAAGAAGATGTTTATACAACCATTCATATTGAAGAATATAAGATTGAAGCACGGAAAATTAAAACTGTTGAAGAGAGGATTACCCGTGATATTCCTAACGTTAGCGAAGCCGCGAAATCTTTCTTAGATGAAGACGGCATTATCGTTAAAGGTGCGGAAGTAAAAGAAGGCGACATTCTCGTTGGTCGGGTTACTCCAAAAGGTCAACGTGAACAAAGCCCAGAAGACCGATTACTACAAACAATCTTTAATGATAAAGTTAAAGAAGTTAAAGATACCTCACTCCGTGTTCCACACGGCGGCGGCGGAACGGTTATTGACGTCAAAGTCTTTACCCGTGAAGCAGGCGACGAACTTGGTCCAAACATTGAAATTTCCGTTAGTGTCTTCATTGGCCAAAAACGGAAAATTAGTGAAGGGGACAAAATGTCCGGACGTCACGGTAATAAAGGGGTTATTAGCCGCATTTTACCAGAAGCCGATATGCCATTTATGGAAGACGGCACACCTGTTGACATTATGTTAAATCCACTTGGGGTTCCAAGCCGGATGAACATCGGACAAATTCTTGAGATGCACTTAGGGATGGCTTGTAAAAAACTTGGCGTCCGCATTGCAACTCCAGTCTTTGACGGCATTACGAACGACGAAATCTTTGAACTGATGGCCGAAGCTGGCATGCACCAAGATGGAAAAGAAATCTTATATGACGGTCGCAGCGGCGAACGGTTTGATGAACGGATTAGCGTTGGCGCAATGTATATGATTAAACTCGTCCACATGGTCGATGATAAATTACACGCTCGGGCAACTGGACCTTACAGCTTAGTTACCCAACAACCACTTGGTGGTAAAGCTCAAAACGGTGGACAACGGTTTGGAGAAATGGAAGTTTGGGCGCTTGAAGCTTATGGCGCAGCAAATATTCTCCAAGAAATCTTAACATTAAAGAGTGACGACCGTGTTGGTCGGAAGCGAACATATGAAGCAATTGTTAAAGGTTACGACTTACCAAAACCTGGTATTCCTGAAGCCTTTAAAGTGTTAACCCGTGAACTCCAAGGGTTAGCGATTGACATTGAACTCCGCACTGACAATGGTGACATTCTCGATCTTGATGCCCTTGCTAAAGAGCAAGACGCTGATATCCGTCGTAGTCGCCGCGCCTCTTCAGTCCGTGAAGACGAAGTAGTCGCTGAACAAGAAGAAACAGCCGTACTTTATACGGGTGAAGATAAAGGAGGAGATGAATAGATTATGGCAAAAAAACAACCATTTAACATTAACACTCTCGCAAGTGTAAAAATTGGCCTTGCCTCTCCTGATAAAATCCGTGATTGGTCAAATGGCGAAATTACCAAGCCAGAAACAATCAATTACCGGAGCCAAAAGCCTGAACTTGATGGTCTCTTTTGCGAACGCATTTTTGGACCAAGTAAAGACTATGAATGTCATTGCGGAAAGTATCGTAAAATTCGTCATCGCGGCACAGTTTGTGAAAAGTGCGGCGTTGAAGTAATTTCGAAGTACGTTCGTCGTGAAAGAATGGGCCACATTGAACTTGCAAGTCCATGTACTCATATTTGGTACTTAAAAGGAACCCCAGCCCGGATTGCAACGCTTTTAGACATTCCGGCAAAACAACTTGAAGAAATCGTTTACTTTATTAGCCATATCGTCCTTGATCCTGGCAAAAGTACTGCGCTTTACTACAAACAATTTATTGATGAAACAAGCGGAAGGCAAATTTTTGCGGAAGCCATCAAAGAAATTCAAGCCGGCATTGAAGAAGATAACTTCGAACACGCTCGGGGAGGAGAACTTTTAGAACAACTCGAAGCAACTCAACCATTTGACTTCTTTGTGACCGCTCGTTATATTAGCAAACACACCGGCGCAAAGTTTGGTGAAGGTGCGGAAGTTATTAAACAACTATTAAAACAAGTCGACTTACAAAAAGAGTTCGATTTAGTCAGTGAAAAGCTTAAAAAAGAAAGCAAAAATAAAGAAAAGAAACTTTTAAAACGCTTAGAAGTTATTCACGCTTTCCTTCATAGCGGCAATCGTCCAGAATGGATGATTCTTGATGTTATTCCCGTAATCCCACCAGATTTACGGCCAATGCTTCAACTTGATGGCGGACGTTACGCGACAAGCGACATTAACGATCTCTATCGTCGGGTTATTAGCAGAAACAACCGTTATAAAGCGCTTGTGGAGATGAACGCGCCAAAAGTTATTCTCATGAACGGCCAACGGATGCTTCAAGAAGCAGTGGACTCACTAATTGATAACGGACGCCGTGGTAAACCATATACTGGTAGTAACAAACGTCCACTTAAGTCCTTAAGTTCAAGCTTAAAGGGTAAACAAGGACGGTTCCGTCAAAACTTACTCGGTAAACGGGTTGACTATTCCGGCCGTAGCGTTATCGCTGTTGGTCCAGAACTTAAAATGTATCAATGTGGTATTCCCCGCGAAATGGCCATTCAATTATTCCGTCCATTCATCGCTCACGAACTCATTGAACGTGACTTAAATATTAGCAATCACACGCAAGCAGACCGGATTATTGACCGGCAAGACGAAGTCGTCTTCGATATTATTGAAGAAATTATCGCTGACCACCCAGTATTACTGAACCGGGCACCAACGCTCCACAGACTTGGTATTCAAGCTTTCCAACCAGTCCTCGTTAGTGGAAGAGCAATTCGGTTACATCCACTAGTTTGTACCGGCTTTAACGCCGACTTTGACGGTGACCAAATGGCGGTTCACGTCCCACTTAGTAAAGCTGCGCAAGAAGAAGCACTTAACTTAATGCTTGCGAGTAAAAATATCTTAGGTCCAAAAGACGGTAAACCAATTGCCGCCCCGTCGCAAGACATGGTTATTGGTAATTACTTCTTAACGATTGAAAAAAGTAAAGCCGACTTCTTAGCTCGCGCGGAAGAAAGTGAACGGCTTGGCGACTCTGTTGGTGCGGAAATGTATCGGAAGTATGCCGACGGCGAAGGAAAAGTCTTTGCCTCAATCGACGAATTACTCGTGGCCTATCAAACTGAAAATATTCACTTACATAACCGGGTTGCTTTAAAAGGAAGTTCCTTTGATAAAGTAAACTTCACGCCAGAGATGAAAAAATCATACTTAATTACGACGGTTGGAAAAGTAATCTTTAACACGATTTTCCCGAACAACTTCCCGTATTTAAATGAACCAATTAAGACGTCCCTCCAAATGGATAAGGTTGAATACTTTGTCCCTCAAGGCACAAATATTAAAGAATATATTGCCGCCTTACCACTTAAACGTCCAATTAACCAAGAATTCTTAGGTTTAATTATTAACGAAATATTCACCCGTTACGGCACGGTCCGGACGAGCGCAATTCTTGATAAAATTAAAGACCAAGGCTTCCGTTATTCCACGAAAGCAGGACTTACTGTTAGCTTAGCGGACATTACCCCAATTAAAGGTAAAGAAGAGAAGATTCACGAAGGTGAAGTCGAAGTTCGGGCTATTAATAAAGCTGCCTTACGTGGGCTCTATAGTGAAAAAGAACGCTATACTGCCGTTATTAACGTGTGGAAAGACGTTACTTCATCAGTCGAGAAAAAACTTAAAGATCAGTTCCCACTTGATAAACGCAACCCGCTCTACATTATGTTTGATAGTGGCGCGCGTGGTAAGACCACAAACTTCCTCCAACTTAAAGGGATGCGGGGCTTAATGGCTTCCCCAAGAGGCGGAGAAATTGAAATTCCAATTAAATCAAACTTCCGGGAAGGTATTAGTGTTAGCGAATTCTTTATCGCTTCGCACGGTTCCCGTAAGGGTGGTGCCGACACTGCGATTAAAACCGCCGACTCAGGTTACTTAACCCGTCGGTTAGTCGACGTCGCGCAAAACGTTATTATTACTGAAGAAGACTGTGGTAGTGATCACGGCTTCCTCGTTAGCGAAATTAGAGTTCGTGAAAAAGACACGCCAGCCGTTCCACTTAGTGATCGGATTCGCGGTCGTTACACTGTTAAAGACGTCATTCACCCAGAAAACGGAACAGTTATTATTGAAGCAAATCAACTTATTACTGAAAGCGCCGCAATGTTTATTGAAAAAGCTGGCATTCATGAAGTTGAAATTCGTTCGCTCTTTGGTTGTGAAGCTAAAAAGGGCATGTGTGCCCACTGTTACGGTATTAGCTTAGCTACTGGCGAACAAGTTAAAGTCGGCGAAGCGGTTGGTATTATGGCTGCCCAATCAATTGGGGAACCAGGAACACAATTAACGATGAGAACATTCCACAGTGGTGGGGTTGCTCAAGTTGAAGACGTTACGCAAGGGTTACCACGGGTTCAAGAACTTTTCGAAAGTCGTAATCCAAAAGGTAAAGCAAAAATTACCGACATTTCTGGCGTTGTTAGTGACATCGTTGAAGAAGAAGGTCGTCGTTATACTGTCACCATTAAAAATGACATTGAAGAACGCTCCTACTTAACTGAATACGGTCAACAACTCCGCGTTAAAAAGGGTGACCACATTAAAAACGGCGAACGGATTACTGAAGGGGCAATTCACCCACGTGAATTATTAGCCGCAAGTAACGTCACCGCAGTTCAAAATTACATCCTTAATGAAGTTCAAAAAGTTTACCGCATTAGTGCCTCAGTCCGGATTAGTGATAAGCACTTAGAAATCATTATTAATCAAATGCTCAATCGGGTTTATGTAGTTGACGGTGGTGACACGAGTCTCTTACCAGGCCAAAGAGTTACGACCCAACAATTCACGGCTGCTAACCACACCGCCTTAATCAGTGGTTCACGTCCAGCAGTCGCAACTCCGCTTATCTTAGGTATTAAAGCAAGCGCGCTTGCAAGTGACTCATTCTTAAGCGCCGCCAGTTTCCAAGAAACAACTAAAATCTTAACTGACGCGACAATTAAGGGTAAAATCGATTCACTGCACGGCTTAAAAGAAAACGTCATTACTGGTCGGTTAATCCCGGCCGGTCGCGGTATCTTAAGTGCGGCCCAAGAAGAAGACTTAATTGAAGACTTCTCGGTTGGCGAAACGCTCGATATTATTAAAGAAAATTACAATAACTCAATTAAAGACTAAATGTAATTAAACAAAGGTCTGCTGTGACTCTTATAGCAGACCTTTTTCTTTGCCTTAAATACTTATAAATAAGTATAAATTACTTAATAAGTAAACGTTTACATTTAAATGTTTGTTGTTTTCCATTATTTAAAAATTATGTATGTTAAAATATTTAACAGTTTTAGTAAGAAAGGAATTATACTTTATGAAACGAAAATTTATATTAATGGGACTCTTAACGATCTTACTTGCTGGATGTGCAGGTGACTCAAGTAGTGAGAGTAGCACGCCAAGCGAAGATTCATTGCCAAGTTCAACCCTCAACGAAAACTTAATTGATAATGATGTGCGGGACGGCTATAAAAAAGCCGCAAAAGGCGAAAATTATGATAACCGTGCTTTAGATGAACAAAGTGGACTTACCGCTCTTAATTCATTAGGAAATCAAAAACTTCTTGTTGTACCGGTTGTTTTTAAAGACATTACCGGAAACGCCACTCCGGCAAATCACAATGTTATCGACAAAGTCTTTTTTGGAAAAAGTGAAGAAACTGGCTGGGAAAGCGTTGCCTCATTTTACGAAAAATCGAGCTTTGGTCGCCTTCATTTAACCGGAGAAGTGACGGACTATTATTACGCGGATTACACTACATCCGAATTTGAAGCTTTAGAAGTAAGCGAAACACAAGAATTTGGTGAAGCGGATAATTACTGGGACCAAACGCATCATATTATTCGTGATATTTACGAAGATTTAGATGCTAAACTCTTAAAAGACTATGATTTAGACGAAGACGGACACGTTGACGCCTTATGGATGGTTTATATGAATGCTTATAATACCGCAAATCCAGATAGTACCTTCTGGGCTTATAAGTTTTATTGGAACCAAGAACCAAATGACGATAAACCAACCCCTAACACTTATGCGTGGGCAAGTTTTGACTTTACTTATGACGGCGTCGGTTATTCACTGGAAAACAACAAATATGACGCTCATACCTTTATTCATGAAACTGGACACATGTTTGGGCTTAATGATTACTATGATTACAGCGGTGAATCTTCACCCGCTGGCCAAATTGACATGATGGACAATAACGTTATTGACCACAATGTTTATAGCAAATATTTATTAAACTGGGTTGAACCATACCACGTTACGGGGGACGCTGATATCCTCTTACGTCCTGCTGAAAGTAGTGGCGACTTCATTTTAATTAACGACGATTGGAATGGTCACGCTTACGACAACTATTTGTTAATTGAATATTACACGCCAACCGGACTTAATAAGAAGGACGCAGTTGACGGTTACCAATCAAGTGAAGCAAAAACCACTCCTTTTACTAAAGCTGGCATCCGGATGTGGCATATTGACTCACGCTTTATTCGCATTACCGAATCTGAAGATGGACGAACTTACGAATATGATTGGGTTGATGAGCTTGAAGATCCAACCGACTATGCATATACACAAATGGGTCCAAACAACACCGCTGACCGGCGGAATATTAATGAAAACTTCCGGCAAATTCACTTACTTGATGCCGGTGGTCGTACTGGGGACAACAGTTGGCTTAATTCATTAAAAGCAGCCGGAAACGGAGCACTTTTCAAAGAATATCAAATCATTGAAGCCGGAGACTGGGGCAAATACTTACAAACAAATCCAGTAGGTGGAGTAAGACCAGCTAAGTTTAATGATAAGAGTGAAGTCGGATATACTGTCCAAATTGGTGAAATGAAGCCTGAAGGTGTATCAATTAAAATTAGAAGCGCTAAATAGTTAAATATTGAAGCAAAGAAGAGTGGACCACAAATCCGCTCTTTTTCTTTTGTTCTAGTTAAGTTTCCTGCACCACCTTGATTGCAAAAAAGCCTTAAATCACGTATTATTAATGCATGAAAAAAAGTAAAAATATATTTTTTTTATTGACAACTTTATTGCTATTAACTTCGTGTAATATTGAACAAGTCTTTACGCCTTACACGTTTCCGCCGCTTGAAGTAGATACAACGAGCGCTCGAGATCTGGGCGCTTATAAACGAGCGGAACCTTTTACTAAATCTTTTTATGATGTTCTCACTTCAGGCGACAATAGCACGAGAAACGGTCGTCCAATGCGGGCAGTAGGAGAGCAAAAAATCCTCGTTTTGCCGGTTAATTTCCCTGATTATAATTTAAATAGCTTGGACGGGAAGAATGGCGAAAAAGCATTGGTTAACATTGAAAATGCCTTTTTTGGAGAAAATGAGGAGACAAGTTGGCGCTCGGTCAGTGGGTTTTATCATGAATCAAGTTACGGCAAATTAAAGGTTAGAGGTGAAGTGGCGCCGTGGTATACTTTGCCCGCTGAATATAGCATTGAAAACCTTAATACTCGGGTGCGGGGCAGTAGTGAAAAAATTAATGAAACAAGTCGCATTTCGGCGCTGGCTGTTCGTGAATTTGAACGGCTTTATCCCGCTAAAATCGCTGATTATGATACTGATAATGACGGTTATATTGATAGTGTTTATCTTATTTATTCGGCACCCTATGCCCCGAAAGATAACAACAATATATTTTGGGCTTTTGCGGCTTATAAATCGACAAATGACGGTAGTTTAAGTAAACAAGTTAATGCTTATGCTTGGAGTAGTTATCACTTTTTAGCGGCAAAAAGCAACCGAAAAGTTGATGCCCATACTTTTATCCATGAAGTTGGCCACCTATTTGGCTTAAGTGATTATTACAATACAAGTACGGTTGAAACATACAATCCTTTGGGTGGTTTTGACTTAATGGACTTCACGCTTGGCGATCA
>CAYJAE010000005.1:0-5975 GCA_964368105.1 uncultured Staphylococcaceae bacterium | reverse complement strand
ACTGGATCACAAAACGGCGCTCCAAAAAGAGACTTTGTTTTATATAAATTACTTGAACCAAAAGAGCGCACGCATATTGGTGAGGAGCACCAAACCGCAGATGTTAAGTCACTCTTTACTAAAGGAGATGATTTTGGGTCAGAGTACTATCAAAACTTTACTTTTAATGATGGTAGTCTCCTTAATTATAAATTTAGTGTTACTTCAGTAAATAAAGATGGAATCACTTTGAAAGTTGAAGTAATATAATGAAAAAAGTAAAACTTTTAATTCTTTCATTAAGCGCAATAATACTCACGAGTTGCATCCCTTTTG
The DNA here is from genome assembly GCA_964368105.1 of uncultured Staphylococcaceae bacterium. Lineage (GTDB taxonomy): Bacteria > Bacillota_I > Bacilli_A > RFN20 > CAG-826 > UBA1361. Next base: position 5,660 of record CAYJAE010000005.1, on the reverse strand, counting down.
GCGACATTTTTGGCTCAAATAATGAAAGACCAAAAACAAACGGCATTTATGAGAGCACTGATAATAATTATAAGCATCCGGTACTTAGTGACGAATCAAACTATTATAAACGCGAAGAAAATCCTTACTCTAATAAAGTTATTGGCAATTCAAAAGGGGTTAGTTCCTTAAATAGTGTTGGCAACCAAAAAATACTCGTCGTTCCCCTTAGTTTTACGGATACCGCGGGAGATTATAGTAATGAAGCACAGATTAAAACTACTTTAAACAACGTTTTCTTTGGAGAAAGTAGTGATACCGGTTGGGAATCAGTGAGTTCCTTTTACGAAAAATCAAGTTATAACGCCCTCCATTTAACGGGTGAAGTAACGAATATCATTCATTTGAATTATACGACCAAAGAGTTTGAAAAATTGGATATATCTGGTGACGAATATTGGGATCAAAGTCATTACGCAATTGAAGACGTTTACAATAGTGATGTTCTCTCCTCAGCAAAACTACGCGAATACGATAAAGATAATAATGGTTTCGTTGATGCGGTGTTTTTTATCTATCTTGCGCCAATAAGCGGGGACGTTTTTTGGGCATACCAATATTATTGGAACCGGGCGCCATGGAACGAAAACAAAGAAAATGGTCGGCCAGTTTTTAACACATATGCTTGGGCAAGCTACGAATTTATCCGTGAAGATAGTAACTATAATGAAACTAGACCAGCCGCGCATACATATATTCATGAAACTGGTCATATGTTTGGATTAGATGATTATTATGATTATGACGGTAAAAGTGCTCCTATTGGCGGAGTGGATATGATGGACAATAACATCATTGATCACAACATGTACTCAAAGTACATTCTTAATTGGGCGACGCCTTACGTTCCGCTGGGCGATAGTGAAATATACCTCCGTCCCGCTGAAAGCAGTGGCGATTTCATTTTAATTAATAATAATTGGAATGGTCATGCGTATGATGAATATATCCTGATAGAATATTACACACCAACTGGCCTTAATCAGCATGATAGTATGGGCGAAGGATATGGCAAAGGTGATAAAAAGGTAGCAGGCTTTAATGTTCCCGGAGTGCGGATTTATCACGTTGATTCACGAATCGCGGAAATGCGTGGTGATTTAAAGGGAAACCCATTTCCATATATTTTCCGTGACTCACTAGAGACAATTAATCCTAATTTTTATTTGGAATATGTCACCTCAAACACACCCACAACGAGTTATGTCACTAATTTCAAACGGATTCATCTCCTGGACGGTGGCGCGCGGCAGAATAATTGGTACCACCAAGTTGGCTTAGCAAATAGTAGCCTAGTATTATTTGGAAGTGGCAAAGAAATTAAAAACACTGAATGGCGGAAATACTTGTTTTCTGGTAATACCTTTAATGATAATAGTGCAATTGGTTATAGTGTTTTAATCGGGGATATGGATGAAGCGGGAGTCACTATTAAACTAACCGCAGCTTAGGATTTAAAGTCTTATTAATAAAGAAAAAATGACCGCTATCTTGTAAAGATAAGGAAGTCACTGAAGAAATAGTAAAAAAAGTCGGATTTTTAAATATAATTAGTTGACAACAAAGATACGCATCCTTATAATATCAAAGTGCAATGACCAAAGAGGTCGTTTTTAAAACAAAAATGTTGATACACCCGGTTGTGTGTCAAGCACAACCAACAACTATACAGAAAGGAGTAATCGCTATGCCAACAATTAACCAATTAGTACGTTCGGGTCGGGAAAGAAACGAATACAAATCGAAATCTCCGGCACTTCTGAAACGTTGGAACTCACTTAAACGTCGTGAAGTTGACCAAAACTCAGCTCAAAAACGTGGAGTGTGTACCCGGGTCGGAACTATGACGCCAAAGAAACCTAACTCTGCTTTACGGAAGTACGCTCGTGTTCGTTTATCAAATGGTTATGAAGTCACTGCCTATATCGGTGGAGAAGGTCATAACTTACAAGAACATAGTACCGTCTTAATCCGCGGTGGTCGTGTTAAGGACTTACCAGGTGTTCGCTACCACATCGTGCGTGGAACACTTGATACCGCTGGTGTTGACAAGAGACGTCAAGGTCGCAGTCAATACGGAACGAAACGGCCACAAAAGAAAGAAGATTAATCTTATAAATACGTATATCACTCAATTATCAAAAAGGAAGGAGGAAACGATATGCCACGTAAAGGAAGTGTTGCAAAACGTGATGTCTTACCAGATCCAATACATCACTCAAAACTTGTTACACGCTTAATTAATAAACTTATGTACGACGGCAAACGTGGTACAGCCCAAACGATTCTTTATAATGCATTTGAACGCATTGAAGCAAAAACCGGGCAACCAGCAATGGACGTCTTTGCCACCGCAATTAGCAATATTATGCCAGAAGTCGAATTAAAATCACGTCGGGTAGGAGGTCAAAACTACCAAGTTCCAACAGACGTTAACCCCGAGAGAAAAACTACCCTCGGACTGCGCTGGTTAGTGAATTATTCACGCTTACGCAGCGAAAAGACAATGGAAGAGCGATTAGCAGCCGAAATTATTGATGCTGCAAATCAAACAGGTGCATCAGTGAAGAAACGCGAAGATGTCCAAAAAATGGCGGAAGCAAATAAAGCTTACGCACATTATCGCTATTAGGAGGATGCATGACAGACTTAACTAAATATGACTTGCGCCACACGCGTAATATCGGTATCATGGCTCACATTGATGCTGGAAAAACAACCACAACCGAGCGGATTCTCTATTACACCGGACGGCTTCACAAAATTGGTGAAACCCACGAAGGGGCCGCGACAATGGACTGGATGGATCAAGAAAAAGAAAGAGGAATTACGATTACAAGTGCGGCCACAACTGCATTTTGGAAAGAAAACCGCATCAACATTATTGATACTCCAGGACACGTTGACTTCACGGTTGAAGTTGAACGTTCCTTACGCGTATTAGACGGTGCAGTCACAGTCCTCGATGCCAAAAGTGGGGTCGAACCTCAAACTGAAACAGTTTGGCGTCAAGGGACAAAATATAACGTTCCCCGCATTGTTTTTGTAAACAAAATGGATGCGACCGGAGCCGACTTCGCGATGGCGGTTGAAACTCTTCACAGCCGTCTTGCCGCTAACGCTGCCCCAGTGCAATTACCAATTGGTGCGGAATCTAACTTTGAAGGAATCGTTGATATCATTGAAGAAAAAGCATATTTCTATGATGAAAAGATTACAAACTTCGTCGTTGGTGAAATTCCTGCAAATATGGTCAAAGCCGCGGCGGAAGCAAAACAACATTTACTTGAAAAAATTGCTGCTTTTGATGACGATTTAATGATGCTTGTCCTTGACGGTGTTACACCGGAAGTGAGCGAAATCAAACGCGTTATCCGTCACGCAGTTTTAACTGGTGAATTCTTCCCAGTCTTCTGTGGAAGTGCTTATAAAAACAAAGGAATTCAACCACTCTTAGACGGAGTTGTTGATTACTTACCTAGTCCGTTAGATGTTCCTGCTGCTAAAGGAGAAAAGATGGACGGCACTCCAGTTACTTGTCCAAGTGACGACAATGCCCCACTTGCTGCTCTTGCCTTTAAGATCGCGACTGACCCATTTGTGGGCCGTCTCGCTTATGTCCGGGTATATAGCGGTGTTCTCAAAGCCGGATCTTACGTCTATAACTCAGTTAAAGGAGTTAAAGAACGGATTAGTCGACTCGTCTTAATGCACTCTAATCACCGTGAAGAAGTTGAAGAACTTACCGCCGGCGATATCGGTGCGGTAGTCGGGTTTAAAAACACCATTACTGGTGATACTATTTGTGACGAGAAAACCAAAATCGTCCTTGAAAGAATGGAATTCCCTGAACCAGTTATTGAACAAGCTATTGAGCCTAAAACTCGCGCTGATCAAGAAAAAATGGGTGCCGGACTTTCCAAACTTATGGAAGAAGATCCAACCTTCCGGGTTACGACAAACGCCGAAACCGGACAAACGATTATTGCTGGTGTTGGCGAATTACATCTTGATGTTCTCGTTGACCGGCTCCGTCGTGAGTTCAAAGTAAACGTCAATGTTGGCGCACCAATGGTTGGTTACCGCGAAACACTCTCTAAAGAATGTGAAGCGGAAGGTAAATACATTAAGCAATCAGGTGGACGTGGACAATATGGTCACGTTTGGATTCGCTTCGAACCAAATCCAGGCAAAGGCTTTGAATTCGTTGACGCAGTTGTTGGTGGAACCGTTCCTCGTGAATACATTAAACCAACAGGCGAAGGCTTAAAAGATGCTTTAGGTCGTGGACTTGTCGCAGGTTACCAAGTAATTGATATTAAAGCCACATTATTCGACGGAAGTTATCACGATGTCGATAGTAGCGAAGCTGCTTATAAAATTGCTGCCTCAATGGCGCTTAAAGAAGCCGCTCGTAAAGGCGATCCAGTCTTACTAGAACCAATTATGAAAGTCGAAATTACTGTTCCTGAACAATATTACGGCGACGTACTTAGTGACTTAGCAAGACGGCGTGGTGTCATGAAAGATGAAAGTCTTCGTGGCAATGCCAAAATCATTGATGCTGAAGTACCATTATCGGAAATGTTTGGTTACGTTACCGATCTGCGGAGCTTCACCCAAGGACGCGGAACATACATGATGTCATTTGATCATTATGGTGAATGTCCACGTTATATCGCTGAAGAAATTATTAAAAAACAAGGCGTAAAAGCCCGTTAAAATTCTAAATGCTATACTAATAGCACTTTAGTTTGAAAAAAAGTTGTAATTGCTATACACTAGAAGCGTTATAATAACGCTACAGTTAGGAGGAAATATTATGGCAAAAGAAAAATTTGACAGAAGTAAGGTTCACGTTAATATTGGTACCATTGGTCACGTTGACCACGGTAAAACTACTTTAACTGCAGCCATTACCAAAGTTCTTGCGACCCAAGGTGGCGCAAAAGCAACCGCGTATGACCAAATTGACCGCGCACCTGAAGAAAAGGCCCGCGGAATCACAATTAACACATCGCACTTAGAATACCAAACAGCAAAAAGACACTACGCTCACGTTGACTGTCCAGGACACGCTGACTACATCAAAAACATGATTACTGGTGCCGCCCAAATGGATGGCGCAATTCTTGTTGTTGCTGCTACTGATGGTGTTATGCCACAAACTCGCGAACACATCTTACTTGCTCGTCAAGTTGGTGTTCCTTACATCGTTGTCTACTTAAACAAAGTTGACTTAGTCGATGACCCAGAACTCGTTGATATCGTTGAAATGGAAGTTCGCGATATTCTTAGTTCCTATGGATTCCCAGGAGACGACACCCCAATTATTCGTGGTTCCGCCCGTGACGCCCTTGATGGCAAAGCCGGTGCAGAAAAATCAATCTTCGAACTTATGGAAGCCGTTGACTCCTACATTCCTGACCCAGAACGTTTAGACAGCTTACCGTTCTTACTTCCAGTTGAAGACGTCATGACCATCTCTGGCCGTGGTACCGTCGTTACTGGCCGTGTCGAACGTGGAACTGTTAAACTTAACGAACCAGTTGAAATCGTTGGTATCAAAGCAACCAAATCAACCGTCGTTACCGGTCTTGAAATGTTCCGTAAATTACTTG
>CAYJAE010000004.1:0-26193 GCA_964368105.1 uncultured Staphylococcaceae bacterium | reverse complement strand
CTTTTAAAAGTTACAAAACAGAAATCTTAAATCATTTTTCAATTCTAGCTCAAAACAATTTTATATACGAAAAACTTTTGAAATAATAGCTCTTTTAATAGCAAACAAGGAGAATATTTCCTTGTTTCACCATACATTTTATATTTCGTTAACGAGTGCAACCCCCCTTTACATTTCGTTAACGAGTGCAACCCCCACCTATATTCGTTAACGAGTGCAAATTAAGAAAACCAATAAATAGCGGTTTTAAAGATTGTTGTTACTTGATAAATTGGCAAAAATACTGAAAAATTAGCGCAAAACAGCCATAAAACAGCGATTTTATCTAATTCGGTCGTTCCCCATAAAGAAAAAAGGCCTTGATAACTCTATCAAGACCAGCGTTCTTATTTGGGGCGACCGAAGGGTCTCGAACCCTCGAATGCCTGGTTCACAGCCAGGTGTGTTAACCACTTCACCACGGCCGCCACATTGCAAGTAGTATTTTACTTTGTAGTTAAGTCTTTGTCAATCAAATTCGCTGCTATTGTAATAATTGGAAATTCACGTCGCGCTACAAGGAGACCAACTCCGGTAATACTTAACTGTTTTTTAAATAATTGATTGGCTTTATGAACATTAATCCAAAGCATTTTATCAATTAAGCGACTTTCACGTTCTTCCAAATGTTTTGTGCCAATTGAGTTAACTTTAACAAGATAGTAATAAGAATAATTTTCTTGACTAATTAAGTTATAAAAATCGTGAACTATTCCGATTTCCGCCTTTATTTCTCCTTCTACTCCTAATTCTTCTTTTACTTCACGGAGGACTGCCTCTTTGACTGTTTCTTGCACTTTTTTCCCACCGCCGGGAAGTTCAAAATAATCACGATGGCCGAACTGATCGTCCGCTAAAAGGTGGGTAAGTGCTATTTCGCCCTTGTTGTTATAAACAACAGCGCGCGCAGCAACCCGAGTTTTGTACTTCAATGCTTGTGGATATTGATCATCAATTAGTGAACTTATTAATTTCATAAGTGTATTTTACTATTTTTCGCCTTTTTTAGTGCTTAATTGGAAAAGATATTTTAATTGTAAGAGTAATAAACTTGCTTACTACACAAAAAATATTACTGGTCCACTTAATTCAAACTTTCCGTCGCTAACTTCAATTTCTCCGCCCAAAAGATTTTTATGTTTCCCTTCAGGAAGAAGGACATTAATCATTACTTTTTCTTTTGTTAAATTAATGTAGCAAAGCGCATATCTTCCGTCAATATGGTGGAGTACTTGAATGATATCACCGACGGTGTCAATCCTTGGACTTAATAAATCATCTCCAAAATTCGGATGAAGTTTTAAACTAACAAGGTTTTGAATAAATTTATAAAATTTTTGATCATGGACCGTTAAGTCAATGGTATCTTTATCAAAGAGAGTTGGTCGGTGCATTGCTTTTACTTCTTGACCACCATAAATAAAACCTACTCCTTCTTGAATAAAAGACCACGCAGTAACGTTATAAAGTAGTTGCTCATTATCACAAAGTTCCGCTATCCGACTTGTATCATGATTTTCAATCGTACGAATTTTTAAGTAACCTTTGGGATAATTAACTTCTTGCGCTTTGAGACCCTCAATATAGAGAGATAATGGCTTTTCGCCGGCTAAATACGCTTTAAAATCTGGATAGACATCATAATCATAGAGCATATCAAAGGCTTCATACATCTCCGCGTCACTATGACCGACGTGACCGTTTTCATGTAAAAAGGTTAAAAATCCTGGTTCAACTGATTCACTAAGCCACAACAGTTCAGGATACTTTTCGTCAAGTTTTGTTCGTACATATTTCCAAAATTCAAGCGGGATAAGTGGAGCGACGTCCGCTCTAAATCCATCGACACCTAAGTCAGCCCAGTAGGTCAACATCTCTAACATATAATCCCAAAGTTCCCGGTTTTGATAATCAAGATCAATGATGTCACTCCAGTCACCAACCTTATTTCCGGGTTTGCCATTTTTATAAAAATAGAAATCTGGATGTTCTTTTAGTAAAACTGAATCAGGACTCGTATGATGTAAAACAATATCAATCATTACCGAAAGTTCAAGGTCGTGAGCAGTGGCTAAAAGACTCTTAAAGTCATCAAGATTACCTAATTCTTCATTAATTCCGTAATAATCTTTAATCGCATAGGGACTACCTAATTTGCCTTTGCGACTTATTTCGCCAATTGGATGGATTGGTAAAAGATAGAGAATATCAACTCCTAAATCTTTTATCCGCTTAAGATCTCCCTTTAGTGCCTTAAAAGTGCCTTTTTTCGTATGATTACGGACATAGACTTGATAGATTGTTGCGTGTTTTAAGTATGTTTTACGTTTCATAAATTAAATCCTTTCGTTTTAGAAATTATTACGTCTAAATTACTTTAAATTTGTAATTAATATAGCGGGTATAAAGTTCATCCGGCTCTACTTCTAACTGCGGGTACTCTTCACCAACACTTTTAACAATATCGACTGGTTCAATCGCTAAAGCATGATACTTTTCGACGTGTTCCCCATTAAGAAGTAAACATTTCGCTGGAAAATTGGTGGAATATAATTGAACAGCGGGGTAATTTGAGGTCACTTCGAGCACTAAGTCACGGCCTTTTAATGTTAACGGGCCACTTATTTCACAAAGATAATCTAAACCACAAGCCGGAGGAACATTAACCCGTGAGTCATGAATTATCTCACCAAGTAATTTAGCTTTACGAATGGCAAAAGGATGGTCACCGGTAATAATTACCCGTTCCTCGTTTAATTGCTTGTCAGTATGCGTATACGTTGCTTGAGCATTTGCACTTAGATAATGATTAGTAATAGTGGCGGAACCATCTAAATTGAAATAACTATGGTTTGTAATGTTTATGATCGTTTTTTTTGTAGTAGTTGCAAAGTAATCAACACTAAATCCGTCTTCACTGATTTTATAGATAACATTAAGCACTAACTCTCCGGGATAACCACCTTCACCATCAATACTTTTATAAGTAAATCTAATTTCGTCTGAAGACTCTTGCCTAACGCTAAAGCGTTTAAAAGCAAAACTAGCAAAGCCTCCATGGAGCGAATTTGTTTCGTGGTCATTTTGTTCTAGCTGGTAGGCTTTTCTGTCTATTTTAAATTTAGCCCCGCCGATTCGACCAGCAACACGCCCGACAGTTGCTCCTAAATATCCATTATCAGCGGAAGCATAATCTTCAAGGTTTTTTGCAGTTAAAACAACATTTCGATTAGCAAGAGGTTTTATTTCAACTTTATAAATTCCCGCACCAAGAGGATTAAGACTTAAACGAATAAAATCATTTTCAAGGGTATAAATATCCATAACTATCCTTCCTTCTTGTTTTCATTTAATCCGCGTTTTGTAGCATTTTAGCCGCATTTTGCGGTCAAAAAGCACGTAAAAAGAATATAAACAGCGGGCTTTTTACTTGAAATCAGTTTTCTTAGTAACAAATATACCAAGAAAAGTAAGCCAAGTAACATGAACGAGATTAACTAATAAATCAACCCACCACAAGTGAGTTTCAATCGATATTGAAATAGATTCAAGATTGATTAACATTGTCGGACTAAGGACTCTAATAATCGGGAATACATGTTGTAAAAATGTAAAATCAACCTCTTCTGCAGTAATGCTATTTAACACTGAATAAACTGAATTAATAAATATCAAACTGACAAAGGTAATTAACAGTGGTGAAACTATGTTTTTAAATTTAAAGAGTAAAACTGTCACAAGCGTATAAACAACAAACAGACTAGAAAAGCCAATGACACCATACTTAAATACATCAAGAAATTCACTTGCTACAAACCCATTAAACACACCATTAAATAAATAGGTGGCAGATGTATGAGTGAGCATAATTAACGTCATAATAACTAAATTATAAATAAGTGATGAAAGAAAGATGATTGGTTTTGGGTAGCCCGCAATAATTTTGTTTCTGATTGTATTTTGACTAAATTCATTAGCGCCTAAAACAACAAGAGTAATGAGAACGATAATCCCAACATTGTTTGTCGGACTAAAACTCGCAGAATAAAGGTAAGCCGCTGAAAAGATATTCGGGAATGCTTCGAGGCCTGTCCCACTGAGGAGACTTTCAATAAGACTAAGTAACCCACTCGTCACAAATGGAATTAAAATAGCGATAGCAAGTAAGACATAAATAGATTTTGCTGAAAATATTTTCTTAAAATCAGCTTTTAACATGTTTTTCATTACCGCACACCCCCACCAATAATTTTAAAATAATAGTCTTCAATTTCTTGGTGGACTATTTCAAAGCTAATAACTAAAATATCATTTTTAATTAAAAGTTGCATTGCCTTTTGTCCATCTTCTTCGGTTTTAAAGATTAAGACATCCTCTTTTTCTTCAAAGCCAAAATCTTTTAATAGAGTTCGTCCTTCTCCATCAAGTTCTTTTCCTAATTTAATCTTAGCGTATGATCCAACTTCATCGTGTAATTCTTTGGTTGTTATTTCTTTAACAAGTACACCGTGACTAATAAGACCGTAGACGGTCGCTATTTTATCAAGTTCGGATAAAATGTGACTAGAAATTAAGAAAGTAACACCTTCGTTATTTAATTTAATGATTAGTTCACGCACTTCCTTAATACCTGCGGGATCAAGGCCGTTCATTGGTTCGTCTAATAAAATAAACTCCGGATTACTTAAAAGCGCCAGCGCAATACTTAAGCGTTGTTTCATTCCAAGACTAAAATTTCGGGCTTGTTTCTTACTTCCAGTTTGGTCACTTAAGCCAACAGTGTTTAAAATTTCATATAATTCGTCACTAGTTTTTTTAAGTCCTAGTAAGTCGTTTTGATAGGAGAGATTGCCAAAAGCACTCAGTTTATGATGAAGCGCGGGTGTTTCAACAATTGCGGCGATACTTCCAAGCCGTTTTGAAACATTGAGTTCAAATCTTCCGCTCGTTGGGAAATTAACTCCAGTAACAACCCGAATTAGAGTGGACTTACCAGCGCCATTTTCACCAACAAAACCGTAAATATCGCCTTTATGAATGGTCATGTTGACGTTATTAAGGGCTAGGGTGTTTTTATAACGTTTACTTAGATTGTGTGTTTTAAGTAATATATTCATATTAATCCTTTCATTATTATCAAGTGCTTTAATTATACTTGAAAAGATGACTATAATAAGCCGCGAACAATGAATTAACGGGATAAAAAGTGAGATTAAGCTAAATTTAGAACTTAAATTAGCCTTTAACAGCGCCTGCTGAAATGCCCTCAATCATAAATCTTTGTAAACTAATATAGAGAATTACGATCGGGATAGCAATTAAAATTGAACCAGCCGCAAAAGTTGTAAAGTTCGTTAACATTGAAGCAGTGTCAACCGTCATATTATAAAGACCAACCGCAACCGTCATTTCACTTGGATTGCGTAAGATTAATCCCGCCAGGATAAAGTCACTCCATGGTGCCATGAAGGCCGTAAGCGCAGTGTAAATCATAATTGGCTTCGCCATTGGTAAAAAGATTTGGAAAAAGACGCGGAACTGACTTGCGCCGTCAAGCTTTGCCGCTTCGTCAATCTCAGTCGGGATCGAATCAAAATAGCCTTTAGCGACAAAGAAACCAAGTCCGGCTCCGGCGGTATAAACGAGTAAAAGCGCCCACTTATTACCTACAAGCCCGAGTAAATTTAAAATAAGATAAACCGCGACCATCGCCATAAATCCTGGAAACATGCCAAGAATTAGGGAAATATTCATTAATGGTTTTCGCATCTTAAAACGAAAGCGTGATAATGTGTAGGCAGTAATTAAAGTGAAAAATGTTGTAAGGACCATATTTAATACGGCAATTTGGAAAGTGTTCCACACCCACAAGCCGTACTTCCGGGTACCTGTAACTTTAAAGAGATCAGCAAAGTTTTTAAAAGTCCACTTAGTCGGAAAGAAGGTCGGGCTTAATAGTCCTGGTTGAGCCCGGAAACTATTAGCAATAACCCAAATAATAGGAATTAACCAAATAATAGCAAGGACGATTACTAAAACATGTGACCATACTGAATCGAAGAATTTAGCACGTTTCGTTTTCCGCACCTGTTTTGCACTAATATTACTACTCATTTGCGGAACTCCTCCTCGTTTTTATATGAACCCGAACGACGGTAAATAATTAAACTCAGGACCGCACTAATAATAAACATAATAATGCCGATTGCTGCCCCAATGTCGTACTCAGCAACATTTAAGTTATACATCGTTAACTTGTAGAGCCACGTGATGAAAATATCAGTTGCTCCTGCTACTCCCCCCGTTCCTTGACCCATTGGTCCGCCACCTGTGAGGAGCCAAATAACATTAAAGTTATTCATATTGTGGACAAACTGGGTTATTAATAATGGTGTAGTCGCAAAGAAAATATAAGGGAAAGTAATCTTGCGGAAGATTTGCCCTTTTGAGGCGCCATCAATCTCCGCTGCTTCGTAATTGTCTTTTGGAATATTTAAGAGTAACCCACTAATGATCAGCATGAAGAAAGGAATACCAACCCACATGTTTATTAAAATAATGAGCGCTTTAGCAACATATTCATTTGACCAAAAACTAAACCGGACGCCGCCAAGACTAACAATCAATGAATTAATTGGGCCGTAATCGTGAAACAAGGCAAACATTACCCGTAAACTAACAAATTGAGGGACGGCAATCGTAATGACAAATAACGAACGCCAGACTTTTTTCCATTTAAGCGTCTTTTTAGCAATGAGAAGCGCTAGGAAGAACCCACCAAAGTAACATGTAACAGTCGCGAGGGCCGACCAAATCATTGTCCACGAAAAGACATTAAGAAATGCCTTAAAGTTTGTCCCACCGTCAAAGAGTAATTTGAAACTGTTAAAGCCTGACCACACAAAGGCATTAATGCCGATTTCCTTGGCAATGTTGTAATTGGTAAAGGCAAGTGTAATCATAAAAATAAGGGGAATAATAGTAAACAAGACCGCACCAATAATTGGAACAAAGAGCATGATAACATAGGCTTTATCATGCTTGAGTGCTTCGTATTCACCTTTAAAGTTTAAAACTGGTTCCCCATTAACGAGATCATTTTCGTTTTTCAAATTATCGTTTTGAGCTTTTATGTAAATAAAAATAACAAAAACAGTCAAAATAAGCGCAATAATTCCGTAAACAAGTGGTTGACGCCGATCACCGGTGTGCAGGGAGAGATTCATCATCGCGCCAATATTCTTCCCACCGATTGTAAGCATAAAGATAAGGTAGCCCGCAAAGATTGCTAAATAACTAAATGCTTTAATTAGTTGTTTGCGAATAAAGAATGGTAGAAAAAACAAAAGATAACCAATGATCAAATTAAAGCGTGTTAAATTAGTTCCTTGCCGATACGTGTGACTTGAGACTAAAACAAAACGCTTAATCCGTTTTGGAATATCTTGAAGTTTCGTAAACAATGATTTTAGTTTTTTCACGCTGTTTCTACCTTATTAATTAAAATGATTTTTTAATATCATTTGTGGTTTTAGTTAAAATAGTATGGACTTTATCAACCGTTACTCCTTGATTTAAATTCCAAATTTCGGTCATAGCGTCATTTGCCGGGCCCCAGAAACTACCCATTTGGGTAATATTAGGCATAACGAGCGAATTATCAAGGGCGTTTTGGAAAACAGTTGCGGAAGCACTCTTGCTAACCGCACTATCAATTGCGTCACTTTGGTATGTTGGTAAAATACCAAGTTTCGAGAAACGTAAGCGTTGGGCAACTTCACTAGATAAATAACGGGCTAAGTCATGGGCAATATGCGGATTTTTCGCATAGCGGCTAACTCCGTATCCTTTATAACCACTAAAAGGACGGGCTGCGTTGCCGTTCACACTTGGAATAAGGGCGATACCGGCATTATTAACGCCAACTGCTTCTTGAAAGAGTGGCCAAAGGTAAGGACTAGAAATAACACCAGCAGCTTCGCCAACACTAATAATGGCTTGGCTTGAATCTGGTACACCTTTGGTAATAGCACCGCGTAAATCTTTGGTTAATGATGTTAAGTTTGCCGCCCCTTTTGCTCCATCTAAATTAAACGAGCTTGGATCGATTCCTTTTTCACCAAAAAGATTAGCGTCAGTTAAAAATGAGAACATATAATAACCACTTGAATCAGTATCGGCAACATCAAGAACGATTTTTTGTCCTTTTGCCAAAATCTTTTCAAAACTAACGACGTCATCCGCACTCAGTTTTGATTTATCATACATTAAAGTTTGTGATTCCGCAGTGATGGGGTAACCATATAACTTTTTATTATTAGTAAAAGCTGCAACTGAATCTTCACTATGGTTTGCAATTACTTCACTACGGTAGAGTACTTCACTAATTAGTTCGTTAGTTACGGCACTAGAGAGTGTGTCATGGACAAAGGAGAAAATATCTGGTCCTTCTCCACTTGGTCCTTGAAGGATTAAATCACTAACCGCTTTACTTTCTTTTTCTTCTTGAAGAGTAATTTTAATGGTTGGTCCATCTGGATAATTTTGACGGTAACTACTTTGGTAAGTGGTAAAGAGTTCGGTGATTAACTCATGATTATTAACATCTTCCCAAATCAAAATGTTAACGGTGTTGTCATTACTTCCGCCGCCACTACAACTCATTAAGAGGGCGCTTAGAAGTAGACTAAAGGCAAATTTCTTTTTCATCTTTTTTCTCCTTTAAGATAATTTTTGTAAACATAGAGGGCAGGTAAGGGGTGACCAGTATAATCAAATAATGCTTGGTTCGCCCATTCGTTTCCCTCCTCTTTATGGTCTTCTTTTATATACTTAATTCCTTCTTTAGTGGCCCATGTGTCGCCTTTAATGGGAATCCATGCTGGTTCCCAGTAGAAGAGACCATCGACCTTGTGACTAAGAATGAATTTAAATAACATTGCTAAATATTCAGCTTGTCCTGCAACTGTGTAAGGCGGAAAAGTGTCAATTCGTGGCGTTTTTGCTGCAGTTACAACAAAAGGACCATGCCGCGCTTCACTATCAAAGCCATAACTTGTTTCCATAATCATTACTTCTTCTTGATAGTTTTGCTTTAAGAAATCAATTGTCGTCCCTAAGTCAGTTAAGGTTCCATGCCAATAAGGATAATAGCTTAAACCGATGATATCAAACTTACTTAAAAGCGGATGCATGACTTTAAAATAGTCTTCATACATTTTAACGTCCCCACCCCGATCAAGGTGAATAATTATTTTGCTTTCAGGGCTTGCTTTACGAATTGCGCTAATGCCAGCGTTAATTAAGTGACTAAGTCGTTTGTGGCCGCCCGAAATTAAGTTACCACCCTTATCATAGAGCTGACCATGGGGCCATAACATACCATTCGGAATTTCGTTACCTACTTGAATGTAAGCAAGTTTAATCTTTAGTTTGTTAAACTCATCAATAACCATTTCAGTATACTTTTCTACGGTACTGACAAGTTCATTAAAAGAGAGATTTTCCCAGTCTTTCGGCATAAATTGTTTCGCGGGATCTGCCCAAAAATCACTAAAGTGAAAATCAAGAACAATGCTAAACCCTAAGTTATAACCCCTTTTTGCGAGGGTTAGCGTCGTATTTAAGTCGTTACCGCCGCCTCCGTAAGTGATCCCGTCAGGAGACGTCGGATCAACCCAAAGTCGTAAGCGAATACTTTCAACTCCCGAGTCTTTTAAAATAACTAATAAGTCTTTTTCACTTCCGGTTTCATCGTAAAATTTCGCCCCTTGAATTTCAAGACTCAAAAGTGAACTAACGTCCATTCCATAAAGAAACTTATCTTTCACTACTTATCTCCTTCGTCAAACGTGAAGCGTTTTTTCATTAACCGGTAACGGAATTTTGCTAAATCATTTTTAGCAAGAACATCGCTTTCATTACCGACATAATTACAACGAAGACAATAATATTCTTGTTTAGTTACATCATAAAAAAGGTCGATATCGATATCACGCATAAAGCATGAAGGACAGCGATAATTTAGTTTGCCTTTGCGAGCTTGAGCCATGTGACTATTTCCTCCCCAACTTTTAAATTTTTGCGAATGCCGAGGGTGTACATTGGTGAGAATGCATAACCTTCACGGACATATGCTTCATATTTTTCACTACTTCTTAATTTTACATTAGTGTCAATGTCTGGAATAACAACTTCTGCAACTGCCTCAGGTAAAGTCAGACTGCGGTTTTTATAGAAATATTTTATTTCTTCGCTTTCTTGGCTATTTTTAACTTTAAGAATAACGTTATACATCTCTTCTGGATACTCAGTTGTGCCAAAAGACGCTGTCATATAATCATCAAAGAGAACAGCAGCATCAGGTTTACTACAACTCACTAACTTCCGACGGTAGCAAATTTCACTACTTCCTTCTTTAAATTCAATCGTTGTGGCAATCGAGATTGTTAAATCTTTAAACTCAACTTCAAGCGGATCAAGCGATAAGTAACGAGTGTCACCAACTTTAGAATAATGACCCTTTGAGCGACAAAGCGCTAAATCGATTTCTTCTTCAGCGTAAGTTACTTTCGTTGATTTAAGCGTTCCTTCACCGGCGTAATGGGTAAAGTAGCCGGCCCGATAATTAGCTTGAATTAAAAACGGATAACTGGCGTTAACAATCCGTGGTGTCCCTATTCCAACTGGTAAATATAATTTACTAGCGTACGGGCGTAAGTCAATAAGCGCTCCACCTTGATTTAAATCAACACAGGTGCGGAAATAAGGGTCAAGATACCAGAAGTATTCTTTACCGCTGCCATAGAGGACGTCATGCCAAAGCGCAACTTCAGGAGTTTTATAGCCTTTTTTATTTCGATAATGCGCGGCAAATTCACTCATTGTTAAGTCTATGAGTTTTCCTTCTTTTTTAAGTTTGCCGTAATAAGCGACTCCATCTTCGTAACTCTTTAAAAGCAATTCATAAGGTGCTTCCCACCGCCCCATTTTATTCATCCATCCTGGACCAACAAACATCATGTTATAGGCGTAACCGTCATTAAATTTACCTAAATGACGATACTGATCAATGATATTAAATAAATACGGATATTCGCCATTTTCATACGCCATTGAGCGTAAGACATTTTGGGGATGCGTTCCAAAATTACTACCATTACCGTCAAAACAAGCATTTAAATCGCGTGATAAATGTGGAATAGCGACGATACCGCTATCTTCATCTTCGTTTTCAGCCGGGACGTGAGTATTGACTTTACTTGGAATCCATGGGTTCCATGGACCACCATCCATAAACGTATACCACGAATTATTTGTGGCGTGATACGCCTTTGGGCCTTCTTCCCAACACGTCGCAATAGCGGTGACAACACTTGGATATTTTTCTTTAATGTAGTTGATTAAATCAGCGTCCATATAATAACTTCCCGTCGAAGAGGGATAAAATCCAAACGTTTTATAGAAAAGACCAAATACATCATCCACAATCCGTTTTTTATCTTGGGCTTCAAACATCCAAATACAGAAATCTTTGGTTTTATATTTTGCTGAGAATTGTTCACTTGGTAATCCAAGTAAAGTTAAGGAAATTTCGTCCCCAAATTCAGCGTGATGCGCTTTAGCAAGCGCGACCGCTTCTTCATTAAATAAACTAGCGTATGTCATTTGGATTGTAGTTTTAAGGCCGTTTTTATGCGCAATATGCTGTTGAAGTTTGAAAATGTCGAGTGACTCTTGAAGAAGTGGCTCTTTGCCTAAATCTTCAACTTCGCCGTGTCCCGTTATTTTTTGGGAGTATTCCGGGACCATTTCTGGGCGGTGAACAAGATTAAGAATTAGTTTGTTTTCCATAATTAACTCACCTTTACCAACGTAAAGTCGTCAGCGTGACCCCAGCCACCCTTTAGAGCTCGTCCTTCAACACCTATCGTAATTTTTTCGTTCGCACTTATACTAATGTTTACAACAGTTCCTTTTTTATAACCACTAACGTCACTCCAGCCTGTAATAGTATCTTTCATGTCAATCTTAAGCCGTGTCCCATCACCTTTTATCACGAAAATATCAAGCATTTCATGTTTAATTTTACCTGGAGCTTCACCCATTACGTAAGCACTTAATTCGTAAGTTCCCGCTGATTTAAGGGTGATTTCTTGGCTTACTTTAAAGTGGAAAGTATCACTGCCGTGGTACCAATTGAAATTTGTTGTCCCAGTTCTGACGTCCCCTGCTTTACGGTTCAGTTTAGCAACTTTATTGACTTCATTTGGATGTGTTTCACTGGCCGGAACCCACGGAGCAATAACTCGATCACTACTTCCTTGATTTTCAAATGAAGGATCAACAACATAGTTTTCAATAACAGCAACGTTTGCTTTGACCACATATTTATTCTCAACTAACCCGTTAACAACATAACTGCCCGGTTTCGAAAGTTGACTAGTTTCACTTTCATTCCACTTAACTTCCACTGGACGAATTGCGTCAAGATTAGTTTCGACTAAATAAGTTGACGGTAATTTTTCTTCCGCTGCTAAGTTGAGTGTTAAAGAAATCTCGTTCGTCCGCGCTTTAACCGCTACTTCGGCAATACTACTATGACTACCGCGCATTAATTTAAATGTTTTTAAAGAAGGAAGCATCTGGCCATTATAACTAAATAAGGCTTGATTTGACCAAGTTGCCTTACCGTCATTAAATTGGCTAACATTTGAACTCTCATTCGCGTCGCCATATTCCGTCCAGGCTTGACCTTCCGCCGTCGCCCATCCTGCGCCTTCAACTGGTAACCAAGCTGGTTCCCAATAAAAGATGCCTGCGCCACGGTTTTCGGGAACATCCGCTAAAACTTGGACAACATCACGAATTAAAGTCGCTTGACCTTGCATACTTGTTAAGTATTTTCCGCCTTCTTCCATCCCCGAATTATAAATATGGGAAGCATGTTCACTGTCAGCGGTCGTAAAGCCATAACTCGTTTCCGCGACGATTACAGGTTTTTTAAATTTATTAGCGGTATTGTTTAAATTGTTTTGTAAATTGCTGAGGCTGCCATGATAATACGGATAATAAGAAGCACCAATTAAATCGTAATTAACTCCATTTGTTTCCATTGCACTAAAGAAACTATTAAAGACGTCAAAGCTGCCGCCTTCCGCTAAATGGATCATTGTTAAAATATTTGAATTAACACTTTTTGCGCCGCGAATTCCTGCTTTTAAGATTGTTGCGACACTCTCATAACTTTTAGCGGCATTTGACCAATCAATTTTACCGATTGGGAATAATAAACCGTTATTAATCTCATTACCAATTTGCACTGCTTGAACATTTACACCGGCATTTTTGAAGTCATTTAAAACTTTCGCAGTAAATGTTTCAACTTCATTGGCTAATCCTTGAAGGTTAAGGCCGGCCCATGCAGTTGGAATTCTTTGACTCGCTGGGTCAGCCCAAAAGTCACTATAATGGAGATCAACTAAAATATTCATATTCGCAGCTTGAGCTTTTTTACTCATTGCAATCGCTTTAGCGGTATCAACATTACCGCCGCCGTAACCGTCGCCAAACAAATTGCTTGGTTTATTCCAAAGGCGGACCCGGAAAAAGTTAACACCGTTACGCGCCATAATTTGATAAACGTCTTGTTCTTTACCTTCTTCATTAAAGTAGACACCGCCCTTTTCAAGTACGGTTTCAATCATCGAACCATCCACTCCCATTGCAAAATCTTCACGAAGATTACTAATTGGGTTAACGATAATTTTGTCATAATTAAAACTTTCATTATTACTTTTACTACCAATCTTATCCGTGAAGGACGTTGTTTGATAAGTAAAGAGGCTATCCCCTTTAGGTACTTCGCTACTTTCACTTGGTACTTTATTGCATCCCGCTAAACCTAGCGTCAGCGCTAAGAGTGCTAAATTCATTTTCTTAAGCTTCATATTTCTGCTCCTTTATCCGATATTGTTCGGGACTAAGTCCACTATATTTTTTAAAAGCACTTGAAAAATAAAGTGCATTTTTAATACCTACTTTTTGACCCACTACTTTAATTGGATCTTCACTCATTAACAGTAATTGTTTGGCCCGCTCCATCCGGACACTAATTAAGAATTGTTTAGTCGATAAACCAATGATATTATGAAAAATACTTGATAAATAGTTTGGAGATACCCCGACGTTATTTGCGATATCTTCAATCGAAATTTCAAATTCATAATTATTATAAATAAATTGTTTAGCGCTATTAAAATGACGGTGAGCGACATTAAGCGTTGCTTCACTCTTACGACCAAGGCGGGCAAGTGCGGCCATAAATTGATAAGCAAGACCGAGTGAATTTAAATCAAGGTGGCCATGGTCTGAATAACTAAAATAAATGGTTTCTAGTAAATAACGGGCACTTTGCGCTTCGTCATCATGCAAGATTGGTGTTTTTGGACTAACTCCGGCGTACTCTAAATAATCATGAGCGTTAACGCCGCCAAAGCCAAGCCAGACATAAGTCCACGGATCTTTTGGGTCAGGATAATAATGCGGTAGTTCCGCGGGATTAATAAAAAACATATCTCCTCTTTTTAGTTTATATGTTTGGTGTTTAGTGACGAATGTCCCTTGTCCCGCTATAACGAGGTGAACGACATAATAATGTTTTGGGGTAAAACTAAAAACCTTATCAGGAATGGTTTGTTCATAGCCACATTCAAAAAGCCTTAACTCAAAATAGCGGCTAGCGTCATTTAAAACGTGGGTCATTATTTAGTCTCTCCTCAGTCAGTAATATCATTATAATAAAAGACGATGATTTTTTCATATATTATAGGAAAATAAATTAGAGATTTTCACATATTCAAATATTAAAGTTTTCATATAATCATATTATTTAGTGATATATATTTTTAAGTTTATTATTTTTTTAGTAGAAAAACACAATTCCAAAATAAAAAAATGTAATCGATTGCGCTAATTGATTACATTTATTACTTCATGATTGTCTTGCTATTAAAAAGGTAGAGTCAAGGAATTGAATATTCCTAAGAATACTATTTTAAATTGGGTATAGACTATGCAGTGGTCGTAGTTTGTTCAACCGGCATAATAAAACAAACACCTTTGGCTTGTGAGTCCCGCCCAAGTTTTTCTTTTACACCTTCGACAATTTTATCCGCTACTTCGCCGCTAACAACACTTAGGATAATTTCCCGTTCTGGTTCGTAATGCATTCCTAAAAAGGCGGTGAATTTAGCACCACTGCCGCGAGCAGAAATAATAGTTGCCCCTTTTGCACCACATTGTTGGGCGAGCTCAACAGCCTCGTTTGCAAACCCAACATTAACAATAATAAATACAGCTTTCATTTCTTTCATAAACCCTCCTTAACCACCGATTTTCTCGATAGGTATTGCAAAAGCAAACCCAGTATTAGGTTGACCAAATTTAAACTTTTCTTCAAGCATTGCCAAAACATTTGCAAGTAAATTAGTCCGAACAAAAGCGGCAATAATAATTTTGTGTGGTTCAGTTTCAAAACCGAGCACATTCGCCAGGCTTGATTGAGACAATGACCCCTTACCGTACATGACATTAATATAGACTACTTCAAGTTCATGAAGTGCACTAATTAAGTGGTCTTTTTCTTTTCGGGGAGCAATGACCATCAGCATACTAAGTTGTTTTTCGTTCATCTTCTACCTCTATTTCTTCGTCGGTCAGAACCTCACTTTGTGGGGTGACTTCATTCTCCGGTGGGAGAATTGGTAACGGTTCACTATTTGGAAGTGGAATAACTTCCGCTTTTTCTATTATTTCTGGTTCTTTCACTAATTCTACTTCTTCAATGCTTAAGATAATCGGTGCCAGAGTTTCACTAATGACTACTTCACTTTGAGTGATACTTCCCTCTAATTTAGCGGGCGCATCTTCATGATTAAGTAAGTCACTAAGTTCGTCAGCGTAGACAAGATCAGTGACATGTTGCGCTTTGTTAATCTTATTTTGATATAAAATACCAAGAATTTGAATAATAACGATTGGTGTTACCGAAATAAAAGCAATCATTCCCAGTCCAGAGGTCAAAATATCTTGACCAAGCGCTTGACTAACCCCAAGAGTTAATGGTGTCAAAAAGGCCGAAGTAATCGCCCCGCCCGTAACGCCACCGGAATCAAAAGCTAAACCCACAAAGAGTTTGGGGGTAAAAAAGAGTAGTCCGAGCGCAATCGCATAAAGTGGAACAAGGAAATATAAAATATTAATATCAAATAAAATCCGCATAATCGCTAAAACACTCGCAATGCCAATTGAAAGCGCTAAGGATAATTTAATAAGTCCTTTTTTTAAGTGACCATTAGTTAACTCTTCAACTTGTTCCCCAAGGACAACAACAGCAGGTTCACTAAGGGTAATTGCAAATCCTAGGACAAAGCCGATTGGAATTAAGAACCAACGATAAAAGTCAGCAGTGTCAGGTCCAACAAACATTTCTCCGATATAACTACCGGCATAAGCAAAGCCATAATCAATACCGACTAAAAATATTAGTAGTCCCACAAAGACAACAACACTTGAAACAAGTATTTTTGCTAAATTGCGTTTTGGTAGTTTTATAAGGAAAAACTGAAAAAGCATAAAAATAACAATAATCGGTATAACTGCCATTGCCACAGTGCGGAGATTATTTAACACAATGCCACCAAAGTTTACATTACCACCTGGTAAATACTCATTCAAATTACTTTGAGGTCCAACAATTAAACCATAAAGGAAAACAACAATAATGGAACCAACCGAAGCAATACCAACGACACCAAAACTTTCGTCATTCGCCTTCGTCTTACTTGCAGTTCGACTAATACCCATACCAAGCGCTAAGATAAAGGGGACTGAAATGTCTCCTGTTGTTGCTCCACTTGCGTCAAAAGCAAGGGCGCGATATTGGGGATGAACAAAAAATACAATAATAAAAATCAATAAATATAAAACAAGGAACGTTTTGCGGATGTCAATATTTTTGATAATTCGGTAAATTGCAAAAGCAATCGCAACTCCGGTTCCAAAACTGACGAGCCAAACGAAAAGCGTTGCATTAATTGCGGGACTAATTTGTGCGACTTGACCAGCAAGAACACTAATCGCCGGTTCTGCTGCGGTTGCAAGTAAACCAAAGAGAAAACCAAAGAGAAGAATAAAGATGGTTTTATTAAGTTTGGTCACACTACCACCGACTAATTTGCCAATTGGTAAAATACTACTATCTAAACCGACGAGAAAGATAGTCTGACCGATAATTACACTTACATAGCCAACTGCCAGCTTAATATATTCAGTTTTATCTGCAAAAGGAAAGACTAAAACCGTAACAACAAAGATAATTAGTAAAAGTGGGAGAGAGGAAACAAAAACTTCGCGTAGATACTTAATAAATTTCATGGTGCCTCCTCCTTACAAAGATTAATTTTAACATAGTATAGAAGTTAAATCTAAACAAGCACTTTTAAAATAAGTTACGTATAATAACTCGATCAATTATGTTGATTAACAATGTAAAATAAATTTAATTACCATCTATTGTACAAGGTAAAAGGCCTCAAAACGAGGCCTTTTTGTCGTAATAAAGATTTATTTTTATTCAGAGAGCGCTAAGTTAATTGCGGTAATCTTGACGTAGCTCCAAGTACCTGGAGTCATTACGACTATTAAGTCTAAAAGTCCGTCACTTCCAACGACAACGTCACTAACTAATAATACTTGATCAGCCTGTTCAGTCCAATTATCTGCTAGGTAGGTTGTTGTTACTCCGTTAACACTTAAGTTTCCGTGTTTTAAGCTATAAGTAACACTAATGGTATAGGTTCCTTCCGCTAATTCACTAAGACTTGAAGTAAGAGTTAAAACATCAAGTGGACCTTCAACTTTGGTAGAGGAATAACTAATGCCATCTGTGAACCATAAGTTTGCAAGTGCAACTTCACTGACAGCGTCATGACTCCAGTCAGCACTCGCTAAACTAACATTGATCCCATTGTTTTCTTCACCTTCTCCCGGCTCTTCTCCCGGCTCTTTTCCTGGTTCTTCTCCTGGTTCTTCAGGTTCGTAACCAAATGACCATAGGGCAACATTATCAAAATTAATCCATTTAGCAGCGCTTGAGCCCACAACTTCAACCCCAACATAAACATCACCACTTAATTCTACATCCATGATTGTTGCTTTTAAGTAAACGCCATTGTTCCAACCAATGGCCGTAAATTCTTGACTATGAAGTACTTCTTTTTCACTGTTTAAGATAACGAGTTTTGAACTTGTAAAAGCTCCATCCCCTCCGTTAAAATAAACCGCTGCGTTATAACTAAGCGCAGGTAAATCTTTCACTAAGTAATAAGCACTAATAACGTCTTCGTTTTTTACATTCCAGGCAGAAAGTCTACCACCATCTTGCGAAACTCGTTCAAAACTTACGCCTTCTGGCTTTGTGATTTCCCAACCATTTGCATTATAAGCAAACGTGCCATTACTAATAAAGTTATGTTCACCATCTTCCCCGTCTTTAGGCGCGACGATTAAGTCTTCCAGCATTCCGAGTTCGAATGATACGTCATCAAGATAGCCCCAGCAGCCAGGTTCACCGGCAAAATGGAGGCTAACACTGATAGTTGAGGCTTCCGCTAATTCAACTTCAACTCCGTAATTTACGTAACCATTATGGGCCACTAGTGGTTTATAACCGTAACCCGGGAATTTTTCACTTACTAAAGGTTCAAGCTCTTCACCAACATGAACTTCCGCAGTAATTTCGCCAATTTCTCCGGTGTACCAAAAACTAAACAAATAAATTCCCGCACTTACTTCAAGGCCACTTTGAGCAACTAGTAAGTCAAGTTCAACACTCTTTTCGGCTTTTTCATCAGGGTTATACCATAAATTTAAGGACGCATCTTCAGTATGTGACTTAGCGTTATTAACGGTAATTTTATAAACGTAACTTGGATCTTTTGGGCTTATTTCCCAACGATCATAACCATTTTCAAATCCGCCATTTTTAACAATTTCGTCTCCATAAGGATCAGGAACAGGGACAACCGTTACTTTAAAAGTTGCTTCAACATTAAAGACAACACT
This sequence comes from uncultured Staphylococcaceae bacterium, assembly GCA_964368105.1. Taxonomy (GTDB): domain Bacteria; phylum Bacillota_I; class Bacilli_A; order RFN20; family CAG-826; genus UBA1361. The sequence continues at coordinate 7,029 of CAYJAE010000004.1, read as the reverse complement.
TGCACCTTCTGCATTAAAAGCTCGGGCTTTAACGTTAGCAACCCCTTCTTCAAAAGTATAAAGAACGCCGTTAGTTATCGCAATCATGTTATCAACGGTTTCGTTAATAATTTCGTAGACTAACTTCGCTCCACTTACATTTGGATTTAACTGATAGCGAATTGGATGTTCACTGCCTTTTTCAACATTAAAATCGCTAACACTTAAAGTGTAGGTGACAGGAGGTTCTGAGTTAGAACTACCTGGTGGTTCTGAACTTGGGGTTGGTTTACAACTTGTTAAGCCGATTCCTAAGAACAATGTAGTTAGTAATAATACAAATTTCTTTTTCATATTTTCTCCTTTTTATTTTACAGACGGTTTCCGTCTTTTTTTAAATGTGTGAACGACTAATAATACTGCGCCAGTGATAACAAAGCCCGAAACACCAAGTCCGATATATAATCCGACATTACTTTTTGGAGTCTCTGGTTCAGGAGTAACGGGTGGGACAATTGGCGAGGGAACTTCTGGCGGGTTTAACAAATAATCAATTGCTTCATTTAGTCTCGCAATTTTTTCCGCTTCAACATTAACGGCAAGGGTGGGGAAAGCACTTTGATACTTTTCAAGGTTTTGCCGAAGAGCCAAGAGCGTTTCTAACTCACTCACTTTCAATTCATTATTAGCGGGGAGTGCCGCAATTTGGCGGTTAAGTGACTTATAATAATCTTTTCTATTTCCGTAACTTTCAAGTAAGTTAAACGGTGCAGTTGGATCTGTTGTTTTCCGGAAATAAACATCAACCGTTAATTCGTTATCGTCAATTGTAACTAAAGAATACATCCCGTTGCCATGTTCAACAGTGCCGACTCCCGGTAAAACAGTATTAAGGCCAAAGTAATTCGCACTGTTACTGCTTAAAGCTCCGTTATGAATCCGCCAGGCGGAAGCTCCGCCAGTAGAACTATTCGTAGTATGAACTATTCCTTCGTTTTCAAGTGTATAAATCTTTCTAACAAATCCGGAACTCTCATTAATCGTTACACTTTGAGCAGGCACTTTATTTTTCATTGGTTTCGTGCGCATGTAATAGTGCCGGTGACCCGCAAAAACAATATCAACATTGTATTTTTCTAAAATCGTTAATACTTCAGAAGAATAATTAAGTTGCCCTTCATAAAGTGGGACATGGGTAAAGATTATTTTCCACTCTTTTTCACTTGCCGCAAGATCAGCCTCAAGCCAAGCAAGTTGCGCAGCGTAATAAAGTGAGCCAAGCTCAGTATCATTTAACACATAATTCGTATCCGGATTATTCCAAACAACAAAATGGGCATTTGCGTAATCAAAGGCAAAGGTCACCCCGTCTTTAGTTTCAAGTCCTTCACCTGAAGAAAGGGCATAATGATTAAAGTGCGAATAGTCAAAATCACTATTTGCTTGATTAATATCGTGGTTTCCCGCAGTATTAACAAAAGTTGTCTTTGTTAAATAAGGATTACTCGTATAAGCGTCAATCCACTCTTCTTCTTTATAAACATATGTATATAGTTCGTCACTCCATTGATTGACTATATCGCCCGTCATCGCAAGAAAATCAAGGTCGGGATTAACTTTATAAGCACTTTTAATAGCGTTTTCATAAAACCGATATCCGGGATTTTCGCTTGCCCCGTAATGGACGTCAGTTGTAACCATGAATGATACTTTTTTACTAGTTTCGTCACTTGTTTTAAACGTTCCGACTTCACTCCATTTATTATCCTTTTGGCTCCCGACTTTATATTCATAATCTTGGCCACTCTTTAAACCATTTACAACGGCTTTATGAATATAGTAATCTTTACGAATAAGTGAATTATCAACTTGGTTATTATGAGTCGCGGCTTCACCACTAAATAAAGTGGCGCTTTCCCAACTAGTTGCTCCTTTAAGGCGCACTAAGACGTTACTATCAAGCCCGTCTTCTCTACTATACCAACTAATTCCTCTGCTACTATTACTCGGCCCGTTCATTGAAACGACAATACCGTATATTTCTCCGTAATCAGCGCGGACCACGGCGGGCGAAGCAGCGGTAAAAAGGCTTAAGAAAAGTAGTATACCCGTAACTAGGCGCCATTTAAAATGCTTAGTGTTCATTTAGTTCTCCTTTGGATATATCTTTAGTGTAATAAAGATTGGTTGTGCTTCAAATGATTGCGAAGCGGAAGATTTAAAAGTTTGACTTATCACTTTTATTATAAAGATAATCTTGTTGACAATAATACTCTTTCAATATTCTTAATTTAAGATTATTACATGTCGCCGCTTTGTTTAATATTGAATAACCAGAATAAAACAATTCAATAAAAATAATTAATTGACTGGTTTATAATTAAGCAATTAAGCTTAAATAATCGCAAAACACCGACAATTTGTTTGTTAAATGGGGGAATTTACTAATCATTGGATAGTAAAATGGCCCAATAAAATATCTATTGTTTTTCATTCACTACATTACATAACCGGAAATATAATATGAGAAATTCACATATTCAAAGTTCATATCTTTCCGCCAACTTTTCGCTTTTTTTCCTATGGTTTTTATACTTCTAAGCTAATTTTGTGGTTGCTCATTGCAAGAACAAATTACATTTATATTGTTAGGGACGGTATATCTTGTTAAGCAAAAAGCAAGAAAATGAAAGAGGCGGTATACCCAAAAGACGCAATCTTTCATAAGCAAATGGTTATTTATGCTAAAATTAACAAGTATAAAAATTATATTTTTTTACTGAGAGTGAAACAAAGAAAATGAAACAAAACTACTATAAATATATTCAAATCAAGGAAGAAACTTATAATATTTTTGAAATTTATCACCATCAGGCGCTAGTTAATATCTTTAAATCTAATGTTTCAGCCAAAGATTTATCGCTCTTAAAAACTATTGCAACCCTTGAAGAAGCAACACCAAGTAAATTAACGAGCGTGACGGGAACAAGCCCGACAAACCTCAGTAATCGTCTTGCTTATTTAGAGTCCGAACACCTCATTGAACGGACTAAAAACATTAATGATCAAAGAAAATTCATTGTTACTTTGACCTCAAATGCTTTAGCAATTATTAAAGAGTATCAAACTTATTTTAATAACTTTGCAACTTTCGTAAAGAACAATTTAAGTTTTAATGAGAAGATTATCTTTAACAACTTCCTTAATAATTGGGGAAAGAAAAAAAGTAATAAAAGTAAACAAACAGTAAAATCGGTGGTTAATATAATTGACGACATTGAAAGTTTCTTTTTAAACAAAGAGTTAGAATTCTTTGAAGACGAAAAAGTTGCTTTTGCTTTCAATGATCTTTCATTTTTAAGTGAATTATATTTAAATGAAGTAATTGTTAATCTCTCACTGCCTAAACTTGCGGATTATCTCTTTATCCCTTATCAAACGCTCATCTCAAAACTTAAACGTTATATTCAAGAAGGCCACATTAGTAAAGAAAAGAAAAAATTGACCTTTAGCAATGAACTAATTCATGCAATAGATCAATTTATTATGTTACGGATTATTAATTATTATGAAGCACTCTTTGGAGCTTCAAACAAAGAAATCGAAGTTGCCCTTAAAGTCTTTGCCCTTCTTAAAGCCTACGCTTCTACTTATATCAAATAATTTATAAATTGTTTTTTACTTATCCCAAATGTCACTTAGTGAATCGTCTTTTTTAAATACACTAAGCGCATAAGGACAAAGTGGCAGAATCCGTTTATTTGAAGAACGCGCGAGTTTTACTACTTCTTCAAGCAGGAGTCGTCCAACTCCTTGACCACGGAGTGAATCATCAACAAAGGTCGAAGCAATAATGATAATACGCTCGGTTTCACTAATCTCCATTCGTGCAACTAATTTACCGCTTTCATCGTTAATGTAAAAACTATTCCGATCTTGCTTAATCATTTACTTGTCGTCCTCTTCCTTAATAATATACTTTAATGCCCCGGAAGGACACGAGTCAATTACACGCTTTACTTCACTAACTGCGGCATTATTCGGTTCAATCCATGGTTTTCGCTTTGTATCAAAGACTCCTTTATTGCCCCGAACACAGTTTCCACTATGTTGACAAATTGAGGCATTAAAATAAATATCCACACCGTCACCACAGTATTTCCGGTATCCTTTTTCTAATAGTTCTTTTTCAGTCATTGGTAAATCTCCTTTAGTTAATTTTATCACGGCTTGTTGTATTTGTTCGTCGTTTCTCCTGCTTACATAAAAGGCAGGAAAAGCAGAAAACATTTGAAAGTAATCCTTTGATAATTTTACTTTATGGCTTTAGTAGCCGATATAATAACCGAGAATCAAAAATCCGACTGTCAATGCGAGAATAATTAATTGTAAGAGACCCGTTTTCTTAAACCACTTCGTGTAAGAAAATCCCGCCATCCCCAGCGCAATTAGTAAAACGGGGTTTGTCGGATAAATCAAATCGGTGTACCCGTCCCCAAAGATAAAAGCAAGGAGCGCGATATTCTGGGTTATTCCGACGGTTTTTGCTAAAAGTGAAATAATTGGAATAATCATTAACACTTTTGCGCTCGCCGAACCAATGAAAAATTGAATAAGTAAAATAATTAAATAAATAAAGAGAATGCCCATGATCGGCGATTGATTATCTAAAAGTTTTGCAAGGTGAAAAATAATTGTATCTAAGATTTGAGAGTCTTGTAAGATATACTTAACTGACCCGGCGAGTAAGAGCATAATTACCGCGGGACTCATCCCGACGAGTCCATCCCAAAACATTTTCAGGGCGGTTTTAAACTTAACGCGAATAACAGATGTGACAATAAACGTCCCAATTAAAAAGGCAATTGCTATAATCGGCACGGATAACCCATCAAAAACGGGAATAACTGACGTAAGAATAATAATGACTAAAATCGAGAGAAAGAAAACAAGATATGTTTTTAACACCTTCTTATCTTGGACTTCAAAGACATTTTCATTAAGTGTTACTAACTTTTGTTGATCACTTTCGTACGTTGGACTCTTTTCCGGATTCTTCTCAATTCGTTTAACGTGAATCATAAGAAAAGTCGTTAAAACCAAATACATTATGACAAAGATTAGGAGACGATAAAAAATGCCATCACTAACATTAATTCCCATCTTTTCGCTCGCTAAACCAACCGAAAAAGGATTAGTGAGAGCGGTACTAAACCCAAATCCCGCGGCCATTAAACACATTCCAAGACCCGTAAAAGTATCCCACCCAAGCGAGAGAGCGAGCATAATAATAATTGGTAGAAGCGTAACCGATTCTTCAAATATCCCTAATAAAGACCCAAAAAGCATGAAAAACAAGGTAACGATATAAAGTAAGAGATACTTCTTATTTTTAAATTTAGCCACTAACGCGGCAATAAGGGCATAAATTCCTTTAGTTTTATCCATAACATTAAAAGCACCACCCAATATTAAAATAAAGAGGGCAATAACAATGGTTGTTAATCCGTCACTTGAACCAAGTATTCTAAATGGCGCAAAAATATACTTAAAGAAACCATATCCCGTTCCGGCCAGCGGAATATAATTAAAGTCTTTATCATACATTCCTTTACCGACAAAAAATGTTAAGACATAAGAGAGTGTCATAAAGACAAACAAAATACTGACAACGGTAATAAACGATTTTCGATTAATACTTAAGGCTTTCTTGTTATCCATTTCCTATACTTCCTTCCATATACTTTTTATAAAGAGCTTCACCGACAACCGACCATTTTACGGAGTGGGAAGCTACTTCTGGAATAAAATAATAAAGCGTCAAATCATGGTATACTTCAAAGTTTTCATCCGCTCCAAAGGGGATTGCCGGGAGGTTTTCAATTTTAAAGAGTTTATTTACTCTCTCATCATTTATGGTTCCCTCGTAGTGCATTCCTTCTAAATTAAAGCGACACACTCCGTTACCAACAACAACAAATCCATTCCCATACGGATCAGGAAATTTTAATGTTACTTTCTCACTTAATTCATAGTCACTTTTAGCAACATTTTGGTTTTCATAAGCTTTTTGCTGTAAAAACCAATCCCGAATATTAAGAGGAACTGCGGCATTGCTACTTTCAAATTCATAATAATTATTTAATTTAACTTCAAGCGAACAGTGAGAACAAGTGACTTTATTTTCTTTTGTAACTAAACTAAATTCACTATGACAGACTGGACAGAGATACAAAATATTTTCGAGGCCTTCAGCAAATTTCTTGCCTTTAAAATAAACTCTGTTTTCTTTTTGCCATTCAAAATCATTATAATAAAGTTTTTTCTCAAGATTTGCTTTTATTTCTTCAAGGGACTGCATTTCAAGTTCTTCCACCGTAAACGCTTGATCGTAAGTTACTTCAACGCGACCTTTTCGGATGGTCTTAGCCCATTTTGGTTTTGTTAAATAAGCCCCGTCTATTTTGCTAATATAAACAGGAACTTGTAAATGTTTTAATAACTTTTCAGTTGCCGGAGCAATCGTTTCAATTTCTCCATATGCGCTTAATCGTCCTTCCGGAGCAATAGCAATACTGCCGCCCCAATTAATGACTTTCTTTATATTCCGAATTGCGCTTACGTCAGGCTGATATAAAAATTTCGGAAACGCACCGGCTTTATTTAAATACTTTCCGAGTTGATAGTTTGTAAAGTAGTAATAAGCCATCACGACATTTGGTTTTTTAGGATAAAGTGGCGGAAAAGAATAAATCCAATCAAAGAATGAGGCATGATTAAACATAATAATAAATGGGCCTTTAACCGCTTTTAAAATTTTAGCTCTTCTTACTTTTAAATTAACTTTCCACTTAACAAGCTTAAAGACAATATGGTAAAACAAAAAATACATAAACTTGCTAGGTTTACGCACATTTGTTTGGAAAAAATTCATATCTAATTTCTGTTTCATAACAAACAACCTATTTTTGTTTCTCTTTTTCTCATATTTAGTCTGCTTTTTCAAGGATTACTGTTAATTTCAACCTTTCCAATTTCTGTTTTTTAAGT
>CAYJAE010000003.1:0-30521 GCA_964368105.1 uncultured Staphylococcaceae bacterium | reverse complement strand
GGAAGATGTCGGGTGGCATCGGCGTTGAAAGAGTGTTTTTAACTCATTCACCAGTCATTGCCGGGATTGAAGTAATTCGTCGCGGTCAAGTTCGCCGGAAGAAAATTTATTACATCCGCAAATTATCTGGTCGTAAAGCCCGGATTAAAGAAAAGAAATAAGTTAATCTTAAATTGGGACGCGAAAGCGTCCTTTTTTCTTGCCTTGTTTTACTCCTTGCATTAAAAGATATGCAATATCTTGTATAATAAACGATATATGGTTACTGAAGAATCAATTCGTGTTCAAGAAATTAGTGCTGAAGAAATAAAGAAAAAACGGAAGCCAGGTTTTAAACGCGTTTTTAGCATTGTTTGGTATACGCTTTTAGTGTCTCTAGTGTTAGTTTCTATCCCCACTATTTATTTTGATATTACCTATTACCCAATCTATATCAGTGGTAGCAGTATGAATCCGACTTTAATTAACAATGAATTCGGCTTGATGGATCAACGGCCTAAGACACTCAAGAACTTAAAACGTGGTGAAATCATTATTATTAATCGTGGTGTAGGCACGAGTACAGACTTAATTATTAAACGGGTTATTGCTCTGCCCGGCGAAACAATTGAACTACAAGATAGTAGTCCGCGTGACTTAGTGAAAATCACGCCGGTAAGTGGAGAAGCTTTCGTTTTAGCGGAAGATTATTTAAGTGACTTTGCAAGTCGCGAAACGGTCAACGCTAGTTATAATCACGGCCCGGCAATTGGATCACCCCTTAAACTGCGCGATAACGAATATTATGTGATGGGCGATAATCGGGTAAACTCTACGGATTCACGGATGAGTCCGGGATTAGGTCCAGTTGATAAAGCCCAAATCTCAGGCAAACTTGTTTTCATTCAAGGGATGGGAAAAGTAAATGATAAGGGTGAGTTTATTAGTAATCATTATTATGTACCGTGGGATTGGAGGAAATACTAATGAGTAACAATATCCACTGGTTCCCGGGACACATGCAAAAAGCGACGCGGAAGCTCATTGAAACTTTAAAGATGGTCGATATCATTATTGAGTTAGGAGACGCACGTATTCCTGAAAGTAGCAGAGCGCGTTCCCTCCAACATATTATTAGTCAAAAACCAAATATTTATATTTTAACTAAAGCTGATTTAGCGGACACGTCAGCGCTTAAAGAGTACACAAACAAAGCTAACACTTTAGCAGGCGACTTAAATGAACCAAAGTTTATTAAAACGATTATTGCTAAAATTGAAAGTGTCGGTGCGCCAATTATTGAAAAAGCCTTGAAAAAAGGACTCCAAGCGCGGACGATTACGGTTATGATTGTTGGTATTCCTAATGTTGGTAAATCAACCTTAATTAATAAACTTGCTAAACGGAAAGCGGCTAGTGTTGAAAATAGACCAGGACATACCCGCGCTAATCAGTATATTAAGATTAGTAAAACGATTGCTTTAATTGACACTCCAGGAATTCTTGCCCCAAGTTACGAAGACGAACTAGTCGTGATGCGTCTAGCGCTTGTTGGCACGATTCGTCAAGAAATATTACCACTTGAAAAAATGAGTGATTTTCTTCTAACATATTTAAAAGAACATTATCTTGCGCTTTTAAGTTCGTTTTACGACATTGAATTAAATAAAACCGCAACTAAAGAAGAAATATTATTAGCAATTGCCAAAAGACGAGGAATAATTGGCGAAGAGCATGTCGTTCTTGAAAGAGCCTCAGCATTAGTCTTAAACGACTTTAAAAATGGGTTGCTTGGCCGGATTAGTTTGGAATTATCATGACTTACTTCACCTTTGATAACGAATATCGCCGGCTCGGTCACCATTATTTAGTGGGGATTGACGAAGCAGGACGAGGACCACTTGCTGGTCCGCTTTTTGCCGCAGCGGTTATCCTCCCACCACACTTTAATGATGAACGGATTAAAGATTCAAAACTTTTAAGTAGTAAAGAAATAATTGAACTTTCTGAACTTATTAAAGAAGTCGCACTTGAATACGTCTTAATTGAAGTAAGTCCGGAAGAAATCGATAAGCTTAATATTTATCAAGCAACGAAGCAAGCAATGACGAAAGCCTTAAAAGCCTTAAATCACGATTATGATTTTGTGCTCACTGACGCCATGCCACTTTTTGAAGCTAAGACAGGGTATGAAGCTTTAATTAAAGGTGACGCTCAGTCGCTTTCAATTGCCGCGGCGAGTATTCTCGCTAAAGCAACACGCGACGCCTATATGCTTAACCTTGATAAGTTATATCCTCATTACGATTTTAAGAACAATAAAGGCTATCCCACTAAATCTCATTTTGAAGCCTTAGATATTTACGGACCAATTGTTGGGGTCCATCGTTTTTCGTATAAACCAGTTAGTAAAGCAATGAATAAACAAATTAAATTATTTTAATGTTATAAAAACCTCACAAAAAGCGTATTTATTAGTGAGGTTAATAATATGATTTTTAAAAGTAGAGACATCCTTATTTATTTTTCCTTAAAGTATGATGGGGATTACGAAAAGATTCTTAATGCCATCAAATCCCGGGAGCGGATTAATGATCAAGCCTATGAAGCGCAAGTTAGTGAAGGCGAAGAATTTAATGCAATAACAATTGTTGATTCCGACTATCCGCACGCTTTTAAGTGTATCCCTAATCCGCCCTTAGTTGTTTTTTATAAAGGTGACGTCACACTCTTAAATAATTTAGATAAGGCGATAGCGGTAATTGGCGCACGAGAATATTCTGATTACGGCAAAGAGCATACTATTAAAATAGTTACAGACTTAGTTAAAGAAGGGTTTATGATTGTAAGTGGCATGGCGCGGGGAATTGACGGTTTTGCACATGAAGCGGCCTTAAGCGCAAGCGGAAAGACAATTGCAGTTTTAGGAAGCGGCATTGAATACCCGTATCCTCTTTCCCATACCGCACTTTATAATGAAATAGCGGAAAAAGGTCTAATCATTAGTGAATATCCCCGTAAGGTAAAACCGGAACCAGAATTTTTTAAATTTAGAAACCGCCTTGTCGCCGCCCTCTCCCACGGTTTATTCATTGTTGAAGCTAAATACCGCTCGGGAACGATAATTACGGCAAGTTACGCCCTGGAGCGTGGGAGTGACATCTTTTGCCTCCCTGAACGAGCGGGAATGGAAAGCGGAACTAATAAACTTATTAAAGATGGCGCTTATTTAGTCGAGAGCGCCGCGGACATTATCAACTTATGGACAAACTAGTTTTTTCTTTTATTTATTATAAATAAAGGGAAAAAGTCAGTGTTTTACGGTTGACAAGTTTTGTAATTACCTTTATATTCATATACCGAAGGAGACAGTTATGAAACTAGTTATTGTTGAGTCGCCAAGTAAAATCAAGACAATCGAACGTTATTTAAGTGCCGACTATAAAGTACTGGCTAGTTTTGGCCATGTCGCTGATTTGTCCACGAAAGGGATTGGTCGCTTAGGCATTGATCTTAAAACTTTTGAAGGGGATTATGCGATTACTCCTGGAAAAAGTAAAGTCGTTAACGAACTAAAAAAAGCTAAAGAAGAAAGTGACGAAGTACTCCTTGCAACTGACCCAGACCGCGAAGGGGAAGCCATTGCTTATCACATTGCTAAAATTTTAAATATTGATCCTAAGACGACAAAGCGTCTTTCTTTTCACGAAATTACGAAAGACGGAATTCTTAGTGCACTTGAAGAACCTTCCCATATCGACTTAGCGCTTTTTGATTCTCAAGAAACACGCCGGATGCTTGACCGCATTGTCGGTTTTAAACTTTCTGGTTTACTAAAATCAAAAATCAAAGTCCAAAGTGCAGGACGTGTCCAAAGCGCTGTCCTTAAATTAATTATTGATAAAGAAAATGAAATAAAAGCTTTTGTTCCAGTTGAATATTGGACGATGAAAGCTGAAACAAGTGCCCAAAACCAAGACTTTACTGTTAACTTTAAGAAGTCTAAATTTGGTAAAACTTCAATTGATACTGCGGCGGAAAAAGACGCAATTCTTGCAAGTTTAAGCGCAGAGTTGAATGTTGCTGAAGTCGTGACTGAAGTACGTAAAAGTAGTCCGAAAGCACCGTTTACAACTTCCGCTCTCCAACAAGAAATTGGTGCAAAATACCGCTATTCAGCGTCAAAAACGGCTCGAATTGCCCAAAAGCTCTATGAAGGGGTGGCAATTGACGGCGTCGAAACTGGTCTTGTAACTTACATCAGAACTGACTCAACTCGGCTTTCTGCTTCCTTTATTAGTCAAGCTTCAAGCTTCATCATTAATAAGTTTGGCAAAGAGTATTTATCCGCTCGTCCGGCAACTGGAAAAGCCAACGCAAATGTCCAAGACGCTCACGAAGCAATTCGACCAACCGATTTAAGTTTAACTCCAGAAAGAGTCGCAGCATTCCTCACAAAAGAAGAAGCAAATGTTTATAGTTTTGTATATGCGCGCGCTGTTGCGAGTTTAATGACTGTAAGCAGTGAAGAAGTTACAAGATATACCTTTGAAAGTAATGGTAACCTTTTTAGTGCATCCTCAACTGACCTTAAATTCCCAGGCTACCGGAAGGTATACGCTGCTTTTGAAAACAAAAGTGACGGACAACTTCCAAGTTTAAAGAAGGGTGAAGTTTTACCAATTAAAGACGTTAAAACCGAACAAAAATTTACCGAACCACCGGCTCGCTTTAGTGAAGGCCGCTTAATTAAAACAATGGAAGAAGTTGGAATTGGTCGTCCATCGACTTACGCTCCAACGATTGAAACACTCCAAAAAAGAAAATACATTACGATTAGTAAAGGAATGATTACCCCAACTGAAAGTGGCTTTCGTTCTATTGAAGCATTAAATGAATATTTTCCTAATTTAATTAGTAGTGACTATACCGCAGCGATGGAAACTGAACTAGATAGAATTGCCGCTAAAGAAAGTGATAAAGTTAAGTTCTTAACTTCTTTCTATGGTGAATTTAGTGAACAAGTAACTCACGCCCAAAAGAAAATGCCAAAGATTCAAGCCGAAAAAGTTGGTCGTGTTTGTCCAAGTTGTGGCGGTGAACTCGTTTATCGTGAAGGTAAATTTGGTCGGTTCATTGCTTGTTCTAATTTCCCAAAATGTAAATACGTTGAAAATATTGCCGATTACACTGGTGAAATGTGTCCAAAGTGTGGCAAACCACTTGTCTATCGGCATGACGCAAAAGGTCAAAAATATATTCGTTGTTCAGATTATAAAGTATGTGATTACGCGCTTTCGCTTCGTCGGATCAAACGTAAAAAACAAGATTAGTGCTGTAGTTGTTATAATATGACTATGGAAAAAGTCATTATTGTTGGTGGAGGTTTAGCTGGAAGTGAAGCCGCTTATTTTTTAGCGTCGCACGGAATTAAAGTTAGCCTTTATGAAATGCGTCCAAAGGTAAAAACTAACGCCCATCAAACAAGCTTATTCGCCGAACTTGTTTGTTCTAACTCCCTAAAAAGTAAAGAATTAACGAATGCATGTGGTCTTCTAAAGGCCGAATTAACCCTTTTTGATTCTTTAATGATGAAAGTAGCAAACAAGACCGCGGTTCCAGGCGGTAATGCACTTTGTGTTGACCGCGACGAGTTTAGTCAAAAAATAACTAACATTATTACCAAACACCCAAATATTGAAATAATTAACGAAGAAATAACAAAACTTCCAAGTGACTGTATTGTTATTTTAGCTACCGGACCCTTAACTAGTCCTAAACTTGAACAAGAAATTCAAGCCTTAATTGGTCATCGTTTTCTTGGCTTTTTTGATGCAAGTTCACCAATTGTTGAAAAAGATTCAATAAACTTAGAAAAAGCTTACTTTAAATCTCGTTATGATCAAGGGGATGATGCTTATTTAAATTGTCCGTTTACGGAAGAAGAGTATTTAAAGTTTTACCACGAATTAATTAACGCCAAGCGCGCTTTAGTTCACGAGGATGACACTAGCTATTTTGATGGCTGTATGCCGGTAGAAGTTATTGCAGAACAAGGAGTGGAGACGCTCCGCTTTGGTCCGCTTAAACCGCGCGGGCTTGGGAAAACCAAGGAAGACCGACCTTACGCAGTTTTACAATTAAGACAAGACAATTTAATTGGAACACTGTTTAACTTAGTGGGCTTTCAAACTAATTTAACCTACGCAGAGCAGGAGCGGGTTTTCCGTCTGATACCCGGACTTGAAGAAGCAAGTTTTGTCCGTTATGGCTTAATGCACCGTAATACCTTCGTCAATGCTCCAGCAGTTTTAAATAATGATATGAGTTTGAAAAATAACCTCAATATTTATATTGCGGGACAATTAAGTGGCGTTGAAGGCTACGTTGAAAGTAGCGCAAGCGGGCTCTTTGTTGGCCTCCAAGTTTTAATGCGCTTAAGAGAAGAAAAACTCGACTATCCACGTAATACAATGCTCGGTTCTTTAATGTTTTACATAACCCACGCTAACCCAGTTGCTTTTGCGCCAATGAACGCAAATTATGGCATTTTGCCGGGGTCAAACCGTAAAAATAGAGATATTATGGCTAAAAAAGCACTTGAAACAACTAAAGAGTTTGTGAGAAAAAACTTATGAATAGAACACTAAGTGAATTCCAAGAATACCTTCGCTTTGAACGCCATTATTCCCCACATACAGTTACTGCTTATACGAGTGACATTGAATCTTTTTATGTGTTTTTATTAGAGGTTAATGTGTTAGATAATGCCGTTACTAAACTTGAAATCCGGAAGTTTATGCAAGCGGAAATTGAAGGCAATTTAAGTAAAAGATCATTAAAGCGAAAGATGACAAGCCTGCGCCAATATTACACTTACTTACAGGAAAAAGGCGTGGTTAGCGATAATCCTTTCCTACGGGTTATGACCCCGAAAGTAGTTAATCCACTACCAGCGGTAATCTACGAAGAAGAAATAAATTTAATCTTAGAAGCAAATAAAATACGAACCGACTTCTTAGCAAGTCGCGATCAATTAATGTTAGAATTAATGTTTGCAACCGGCTTAAGAGCAAGTGAAGTAGTTAATCTTACACTCCAAACTGTTAACGTTAATGAACGGTTTTTAAGTGTTGTCGGTAAAGGACAAAAAGAGCGAATGGTTCCTTTTACTGAACGAGTCCAAATTTTAATTCGCTCCTACTTAGCGGGCACCCGCAAAGAACTTTTAGCAAGACGCAAAAGCGCTCAACCAACTTCGGCATTTTTCTTAAATGCCAAAGGCGACAAGTTAACAATTCAAGGGTTACGCTACATCCTCTTAAGTGTTGAAAAGAAAACTGGGGAATACGTACATCTCCATCCGCACTTACTGCGTCATTCCTTTGCCACAAACTTATTAAACAAAGGCGCTAACCTCCGAATTATCCAAGAACTATTAGGTCACGAATCGCTTAATACAACTCAAATTTACACTCACGTTAGTGAAGATAGTGTTGCTTCTTCCTACTATTCCGCCCATCCGCGGGCTGCTAAAAAGAAGAAAACAGACTAATTCTTCGCTTATTTTAACTAAAACTCTTAAAGCAGTCAGGCTTTTCATATATCAAGATTTATTGATTGCGCTAACCCTTTACCTATGGTAATATATACACGGCCCAAAAGAGGCTAATACACACACATTGGATTCTAAGTTCGGTTCTACTATGTAGGGGCTTAGTTCGAAGATGTGGAGGAAAAACAAAAGGAGGCTCAAAAAATGAGTGAAGAAAAAAGTGTCTTAGACGAAGTTGTCGTCGAAACAGCCATGGCAGATGTCTTACCAGATGAAAATCGTCCGGTCATTACCATGAAGAAATTATTAGAAGCAGGCGCCCATTTTGGTCATCAAACCAAATTATGGAACCCAAAAATGAAACCATATATTTATGGTTCACGCAATAATGTCCACATTATTGATTTAGAAAAAAGTATGGTCAAAATTGAAGAAGCATATGCAGCTTTACGTGAAATTGTCTTACGTGGCGGCAAAGTGTTATTCGTTGGCACAAGAAAACAACATGCTGATTTTGTCAAAGTTGAAGCTGAACGCAGCGGTTCCTTCTATATGAAGAATCGTTGGTTAGGTGGAACCTTGACAAACTTTAAAACCATTTCCGCTCGCGTTAAGTATTTACGTGACTTAGAAATGCGTGATGGTGAAGGATCCCTTGATCTCTTACCAAAGAAAGAAGCAATCTTACTCCGTAAAGAAATGAAACGGCTTAGTGAAAACTTCGAAGGTATTAAAGAAATGCGTAAAGTGCCAGAAGCAATCTTTGTTGTTAGCACTTTAGATGACGCAAATGCTATCTTAGAAGCACGTGCCTTACATATTCCAGTTTTTGCCCTTGCGGACACAAACTGTAACCCAGATGTTATTGACTATATTATCCCAAGTAATGATGACGCGACTAAAACTGTTCAATTAATGCTCCAATTATTCGCAGACGCAATTGTTGAAGCAAAAGGCGGCTTACCAGTTCTTGCTTATACTAAAGATGCAGAACCTGATACCGAAACATTAGAAGAAGCCTTAAAACATAATGAACCACGGCCACGTCGTAATGATGATGATCGTCGACCACGGAAAGCCCGGACTGATTATAGTAATAAACCACGTCGGGAACCACACGCAAAAGTTGAGAGCAAAGATGCAGCACCAAAAGGCGAAGGAAGTGTTGATCCAGTGACTCCAACAGAAGGAGAATAAAATGAGTTTAATCGATAAAATTAAAGAATTAAGAGAATTAACTGGCGCCGGAATGATGGATTGCAAGAAGGCGCTACTTGCTAATGATGAAAATGTAGAAAAAGCCAAAGATTGGTTACGTGAACAAGGAATTACGACCGCTGCAAAGAAGAGTGGCCGGATTGCTGCTGAAGGTCTTGCCTTAGCTAAAATTGTTGACGGCGTTGCCGGAATCGTTGAAGTTAATAGTGAAACCGACTTTGTTAGTCGTGGCGACGCTTTTAAAGCACTTGTTAACGAAATCCTCGACTTATTAATTAAGGAAAAACCAGCTACTAAAGAAGCAGCCGACCTTTTAGTCGAACCACTAATTGTTAACGCAACTGTTAAAATTGGTGAAAAGCTTTCGTTCCGTCGCTTTGATGTCTTTCCAGTTGGCGTTCGTGGCGCTAGCTACATCCACATGGGTGGAAAGATTGCCACTCTTGTTGAATTAAGTAATGCAGATGACGAATTAGCGCACGGCTTATCAATGCACGTTGCCGCTAATAGCCCATCATACATTCTTGAAACTGATATTCCTGCCGCTGATTACGACCATGAAAAACACATTCAAATCGAATTAGCGAAGAAAGACCCAAAACTTGCTGATAAAACAAATGAAATGTTAGAAAAAATCTTGGGTGGAAAAATCAAAAAACACTTTAGTGACTTAGTCCTTGTTGACCAAGCATACTTAATGGATGACACCCAAAAGGTTAGCGCCGTCTTAAAGAGCAAAGGCAACAGCGTCGTTAAGTTCGTTCGTTATCAAGTTGGTGAAGGCATTGAGAAAAAAGTTGATGACTTCGCAAGTGAAGTTCTCGGACAAATTAAATAAATTTAAAAAACTAAAAACACCTTCGGGTGTTTTTATTTAGGAGACGAAATGAAATATAAACGAGTATTAATTAAAATGAGTGGTGAAGCTTTAAGCGGAGATAAGAAAAGTGGCATCTATGATCCCAAAATTTTTGCGGCTGTCCTTAACTTTGTAAAATCTTTTAAACACCATCAAAACATGGAAGTCGCTCTTGTTGTTGGCGCTGGTAATATTTGGCGCGGAAAGAATGCTAAACTGATGGAATTTAGCGCACGTGGGGCGGACTTTATGGGGATGACCGCAACTTTCCTCAACTCGCTTGCACTTCAAGATTACTTCAATAATCACGGATTACCGTCAGTTGTCCTGAACTCTTTTAGTGTCGAAGGTTTGGCACCTAAAGTAACTAAAGATTTAGCAAAAAGTTACCTAAACGCCGGCAAAATCGTTATATTTGGGGGCGGAACCGGTGAACCATTTTTCACAACTGACACTGGCGCAGCCTTAAGAGCAAGCGAAATCGAAGCTGATTTAATAATTATGGTCAAAGACGGAGTGGACGCTTTATACACCAAAAATCCACTAGTTTACGAAGACGCTCAACGCATCTCGAGTGCGACCTATCAAGAACTAATTGATATTAAAATTGAAGCAATGGATTTAAGTTGTTTGGAGTTACTTAAAAACACCCCAATTGACACTTTTGTCATCGGGATGGATGAAGTAATAAATTTCGAACCACTTGAAGAACACATGGAAATTGGTACAATAATAACAAGAGGTGAACAATAATGGAACGACATGCTGAAAATGCGAATGAACGCAACGACAAAACAATTTTAAATTTAAAGAGTGAATTTGCTACTCTCCGCACTGGACGGGCAAGCGCTGCGCTTTTAGAGAGGATTGAAGCTGATTATTATGGTGATAAAATGCCAATTAATCAAATCAGTTCAATTAGTGTCCCCGAACCGCGTCAATTACTCATTAAACCGTATGATAAGGGCGACGTTAAAGCAATTATCGCTGCAATTAACGCTTCAACCTTAGGGATTAACCCACTAAATGATGGGGATGTTATTCGTTTAATCTTGCCTCCACTCACCGAGGATCGGCGCCGTGACTTAGTTAAACAAGCGAAAAAATTCGTTGAAGAAGCAAAAATTGCCGTCCGTAATATTCGACGTGACGCTAATGACGCTATTAAAAACGATAAAGAATTAAGTGAAGATCAAGTAAAACGGCACGAAGAAGAAGTACAAAAAGTGACCGACCAAGCGATTAAAAAAATCGATGACCTCTTCAAAGAAAAAGAAGCAGAAATTCTCACTGTTTAAGAAAATTAATTAATTGATTAAGACCTCATAAATTGGGGTCTTTTTCTTTTTAACATAAATATGTTATCAATTTAAAATTGCGTCGTATTGTGTATAATTATCATATGGAAAAAAGAGCGGTGAAGGAAGCAGAAAACTACGGAATTAAGCACATTGCTTTTATTTTAGATGGCAATGGCCGGTGGGCAAAAGCGCGGAACAGGCCGCGGACTTTTGGTCATAGTCGGGGGTTTTCGAGTCTTTTTGATGTTGCGCTTGATGTTAATGCGCGGAATATTCCCGTAATGAGTGTTTATGCTTTTTCAACCGAAAACTGGAACAGGCCGAAAAGCGAAGTTAGTTTTCTTTTTAAAACACTCGAAAAAAGATTAGCTTCCACCCTTAAAAAAGTTAATAAAAACGGTATTAGAATTGCTACCTCTGGCGACTTGACTAAATTGCCACCTTCAACCCAAGCTGCAATTAATAAGGCAGTTAGTGAAACAAAAGATAATCCACGAATGATTTTAAATATTTGCATTAATTACGGCGCAAAAGATGAACTTATTCGGGCGATGAAGAAAGCCTATCATGATATTGAAGATAAAGAGTTAACGATTGAGGGATTAACACCTGACGTTTTTGAAACTTATTTAGACACGGCGGGTTTACCTCCGGTTGATTTACTTATTCGCACAAGCGGGGAAGAACGCTTATCAAATTTCTTGCTTTGGCAAAGTGCTTATGCAGAATTTATTTTTACACCAACACTATGGCCTGATTATGACGAGGCATGTTTAGAACGTGATTTAGTTGTTTATGCAAAACGCAAACGACGATTCGGGGGGCTATTATGAACGATACAGAACCAAAGAAAAAGTCGACATCAACCTTAAAAATTTCACTTAATGAGATTAGCAAAGGAACGAAAAAAACGATGGGAACGCGGGTAATTTCGGGAATTATCTTAGCGCTTATTGCAATTCCGGCCTTAATTCTTGGGGGATGGTACTTTATTGCCTTTGTTTTTATTACTTCACTCATTGCAATTTTTGAAATTATGCACGCAACAAAGATTAAAGGTGACCAATGGTATGTATACGTCCTTGTTTTCCTCTCAATTATCGGTTTAACTTTTTGGGTCTTTATTAAAACAAACAGTGTCGCTAATGTTAATAATAACTATCCTTTCTGGGATATAACGAAGTGGGTCGTGGAATCAGGGTTCCCCTCTATTCAAATCTCAAGTTTTCTAATTCCAACGATGTTGCTCGGCCTTTTTATTGTCGTTATTCTCGATAAGAAATTCCGCTTTGATATTGCAGCTTATGTTTTCTTACTAGTCCTTTTAACGGGCTTTGGTTTTCAATCACTTATTTTTATTCGTCAATTCCCAAGCTTTGTCGCTTCCGCTGATGAACTTCCGCTCCCATCAATGTTTACGAGTAGTTTTTTATTGATTTACATTGTTTTAGGAACGATTATGAATGATATCGGTGCTTACTTTATTGGTGTTTTATTTGGCAAAAATAAAATGATTGAACGCATTTCTCCCAATAAAACATGGGAAGGATTTGGCGGAGGAGTTTTATTTTCGTTTATTATCAGCTTTGCTTTTGCAATGATTGTTTCTGCAGTCGGACATCCAATCCTACCATTCCTAAGTCATCATCAATGGTATTACTTATTGCTCATTAGCTTAGTGATGCCGCTTGCCGCTAACGTTGGAGATTTATTCTTCAGTGCCAGTAAACGTCAGCTATCGCTTAAGGATTACGGAAATATTATTGCCGGTCACGGCGGTGTTTTAGACCGGGTTGATTCCTTACTCGTCGTTGGAATCACGGTTTCATTACTTTTGACTTTTATTAACAACGGCTGGAGTTTACTACTTTAGTTAGAAATGAGGATTTATGAATTTTTTATATACATTACTTAACTTACTTTTGTTTATTTTCATGCTTGGCGTGTTAGTGACAATTCACGAACTCGGTCATTTTGCGATTGCTAAACTCTTTAAGGTTTATGTTTTTGAGTTTTCAATTGGCTTTGGTCCAAAGATTTTTCCTTGGAAAAACATGAAGGTAAAAGAAAGCAAGAAAGTCCGAGAAACAAAGTTTTCTGTTCGGGCGCTTCCGCTTGGCGGCTTTGTTTCAATGTACGGAGAAGAAGGCGCACTACCTGAAGGATTTGAAGGAGTGGAAATTGATCCGAAACGAAGTTTAAAAGGCGTTAATCGTGGCAAAAGGGCACTTATTATGGCCGCAGGCATTATTATGAACTTGATTCTTGGTTACGCTATTTTTCTTTTCTCTAACGGTGTTCTTGTCCAAACTCAATTACTTTCTGCGGTAAGTGTTGCTGAAACTAGTCCGCTTATAGCCGCAGGTGTTGATAACGAAAAAATCTGGAACATTAATTTTGAAGAGACCCAAATAGACGGCCAAGACATTCAGTATTTTGGTATTGGCACGATTAATGAAAATACTAAAGAGTACTATATTTTATTCCAACCTGAAGGATTTAAAGATCTCTCCTTCAGTGGAAACTCCCTTAAATTAGTCGCAACAAATACGAGTAAATTAACGCCAAATATTTTTTATACAGACTTTAAAGAAGGTGACGTGCTAAATTTTGAAGCGGAGTTTATTCATCAAGCGGATAAGGATGCTGAGCCTGAAATTATTAAGTATAACGCTAGTATTCCAACCGTCTTAGTTGACGAAAAGAAACCAGAGGACGGTTATATGCTCGGTGGGTTAGGTTTTTCCTTAACAACCCGAACCTATCGCAATAGTTTTAAACAAACATTTGTTAAAGCTAATGCCGATTTTGTTAATTCCGCAACTGCGGTTATTAAAGGACTTGGTTCAATCTTCACGAGTGGCTTAGACGGGGTTGGTGGTCCGATTGCGATCTTTAACGCCTCTTCCTCGGTTTTAAAAAATCAAGGTTTAGCTAATTTCCTCTTTTTATGGGGTCTTATTAGTATTAACCTCGCACTCTTTAATTTATTGCCGTTCCCGCCACTTGACGGATGGCACTTACTTGTTGTGGCAATTGAAGCAATTACCCGGCGTGAACTTAACCCGAAATTTAAAAATATCGCTTCAATGGTTGGCGCAATATTAATGATTGTTTTCTCGCTTGTCATTATTGGCAAAGATATTTTTAGTTTCTTTGGAGTAATGTTCTAGATGGATTCAGTCGGTGCAAGATTTTTCTCTTCGATTAATTATGAAGACGCTGACGTAAGTGGCCTCTCATTCTTAACATTTAAAAAAATCGATAATGTTTGGGAATATACCCTGCTTAAAAAGAAGGCGTGGGCTTTTGCGGACTTTATTACTTTTAGTAGTGCACTGACAAATATCAGTTACAAATACACAATTGTTTATGTTTATGAAACTCGACCAACGATGGAAGATGCGCTTCAGCTCTTTAATGAGTGGTACGAACACACGTATTTTGCTCCTTCACCCTTTACCCTCACAATTCGAAACGATAAACTCCTTTTTCAGTTTATTAATGAAGAAGAAGCTTTAAGCGGGAAGAGTGTTATAAGTGACTTCAAATTACTTCTTCAAGAACTTAATTACTTATTTGAAATTGAAGAACTTTTAATCAAAGAGGAAGAAGTGGAAGACGACTTTGTCTTAATAGATGAAGATGTTCCTTTTATTGCTGAGGAAGAAGAGGATGTCGTAATCGACGAAGAAGTCCGACTAAGCTACGAAACCCACGCTGGTGTTCACGATGAACTTCAACAAAATTATCAAAAGATGATTAACGAACGCCAAGACAAAAAAACACGTCAATACAAAGTAGTGGCGATTAAAGATATCAATGAAACAATACAATATGTTGATTTTGATGGAGTTGTCTACAATTGGGAGCGGCGAGTTACTAAACACGGAGTCCAGTATTCAATGGGTATTGGAAAAGAAGACGCCGCAATCAGTGTCCGCTTTAATGAACGCAAACGGAACTCGCCACGTGAATTACTGTTAAAGAATTTAAAAAACAATCAACATGTACGGATTAATGGTGAAGTAACCGTTGATAATTATCGCAATGCAGCATTACTCTACGTTGCCGGTGCTTTTATTGAAGAAATCAGTGCACCACCCCTTCCAAGTGACGACCATCCTGGGAGAAAACGGATTGAACTCCATCTACATACACGGATGAGTGCGCTTGACGCGGTCAGCGGTATTGAAGAGTACGCCGATATTGCTAAAAACATGGGCCATGAAGCGCTTGCGGTTACCGATCACGGTGTAGTCCAAGCTTTCCCTGATGCCCAAAAAGCTGGTGCGGCGCGTGACTTAAAAATGATTTACGGTAGTGAATTATATGTCGTGGACGAAAATCTTAAGTTTATTAATAATCCGTCTTCGCTACTTTTAAATAACGCGACTTATGTTATTTTTGACTTAGAAACAACGGGTTTAAGTGCTCGTTATAACGACATTATTGAATTTGGGGCGGTCCTTGTTGATCATGGATTAATCATCAAACGGCTTGATCTTTTAATTAATCCTGGAGAAGGTAAAGTAATTACACCAAAGATTGAAGAATTGACAAAAATTAGTGATGCACTATTGAGGGGCAAACCGCTGCTTGACGAAGTACTTGAAGAAATTCTTGATTTTATTGGTGACCATATTTTAGTTTCGCATAACGCTGAATTTGATCTTGGGTTTTTAAATGCGGCCTTACGACGTCGTGGACGAAAACTTTTAAGTAATCCGACGATTGATACCCTTACCTTGTCGCGTTACCTCTTCCCTGAGTCTCGAGGCCATAAACTTGGTATTTTAGCGCGTAACTTAGAAGTAATGTACGACGAAGATAAAGCACACCGCGCTGATTTTGACGCAGAAATATTAAATAGTGTGTGGCAAGCCATGCTCACTAAACTTTTAGAAAACGATAAATTCTTAACGCATAGCGGACTTGCTAATTTAAAATTACCTTCTTCTGGGATTGTTCACCTTCGTCCAGTCCACGCGACAGTCTACGTTAAAAACAAAGCAGGACTAAAAGACTTATATAAAATCATTAGTGTTTCTCACACCGAGTATTCAACTGATATTCCGAAAACTCCTCGCAAATTACTGCAAAGTTTACGGGGAAACCTTTTAATTGGCTCGGGCTGCTTTAATGGTGAAGTTTTTAACGCTGCTGCGCATCATGATGAAAATAGACTCTTAGAAGTAATGGCTTTTTACGACTTTATTGAAATTCAACCATTTTCTAATTATTCGCATCTCATTAATATGGGTGACCTTGATAGTGAAGACAATCTCCGGAAAGTAATTCGTGATATTAAAAGCGCAGCGCAAAAACTTGGTAAACCAATTGTCGCAACTGGTGACGTCCATTACGCCCTGCCTAGTGAAAAAATATATCGCGATGTTTATATTGTCGCTAAAGGCTTAAAAGGGGTTAAACACCCGCTTAATCCTTATGACCGTGATAAAAAACCATTTTTTGAAAATCCTGATCAACATTACCGTTCCACAACTGAAATGTTTGAAGAATTTAGAAAGTTTGATGCTTTCACTGAAGAAGAATTACAAACAATTATTGTCGATAATACCCATCGGATTAATGACTTAATTGATAAGATTGAACCGTTTACTAAAGAGTTATATAAGCCGTCAATTGAAAACGTTGATGAATTATTAAAAACTTTGGTTTATGATAATGCTTACCATACCTATGGTAATCCGCTGCCAGATATTGTGAGCGCGCGTATTGAAAAAGAACTCGCTGGAATTATAAAAAACGGCTACGCGGTTATTTACTATTTAGCCCATCAAATTGTTAAAAAAGCCACAGACAATAAGTTTATTGTTGGAAGTCGAGGTAGTGTTGGTAGTTCGATTGTTGCCCACTTTGCGAAAGTCTCCGAAGTTAATCCATTACCGCCTCATTACTACTGTCCGCATTGTCAATATAGTGATTTTCATAATGTTGAAAACGTCTTAAGTGGCTTTGATTTACCACCCAAAAAATGTCCGCACTGCGGAGAACTCTTAAAAGCTGACGGCCAAAACATTCCGTTTGAAACGTTCCTCGGCTTTGCCGCAGACAAGATTCCTGATATTGACTTAAACTTCCCTGAAGACTTTCAAAAAGAAGCGCATAACTACACGAAAGTGCTTTTTGGTGAACAAAATGCTTTCCGGGCCGGCACTATTCAAAAGGTCGCAGATAAAACCGCTTTTGGTTATGTCTTAAATTACCTTGAAACGATGAATATTCCCCGTGAAGAAACGAAGAGTGAATATATTGCATATTTAGCAAGTAAAGTCGCAGGGACAAAACGGACTACTGGTCAGCATCCAGGCGGGATTGTCGTTATTCCAAGTGAATACGAAGTATATAACTTTACACCCGTTCAGTATCCAGCAAGTAACGTTGATAGTGACTGGCTTACAACGCACTTTGATTATGATTCAATGCATGATAACTTACTAAAACTTGATTTACTCGGTCATAAAGATCCGGTCGCTCTTAAAATGCTTTGTGACTTAACAGGGATTGATTTTAATGATGTTCCAACGAATGACTTAAAAACACTCTCACTCTTTTCAAGTGTTGACGCCCTTAATTTAATGGCTAATCCACTTGGAGAAAAAACCGGTGCTTTAGGACTACCAGAATTTGGTACGCAATTTGTCCGTCAATTATTAAATGACGCTAAACCGCGGACATTTAATGATTTAGTAATTGTTTCAGGATTAAGTCATGGGACTGGGGTGTGGCGCTTTAACGCTGATGAATTAATTAAAAATGGCACAACTGACTTACGGGGTGTTATTGGGTGTCGTGATGATATTATGACGTACTTAATCCGGCAAAACATGGCTGAAAAGGATGCTTTTACCATTATGGAACGGGTTCGTAAGGGGCAAAGTATTGATGAAGATTTAGAAAAAAAGATGAAAGACGCAGGAGTAGCTTCTTTCTATATTGAGTCTTGTAAGAAGATTGAATATTTATTCCCACGCGCTCACGCAGTCGCTTACGTTATCATGGCCGTTAAGGTTGCATGGTTTAAACTCTATCATCCCCTTTCCTATTACGCAACCTTCTTTACAATCCGCGGTGATAACTTTGATCTTAAAACAATGATCAGTGGTCAGGATGCTATTATTAAAGAAATTGGTAATTTTGATGAACTACGGCAAAAAGGTGATCTTAATCCCCGGGATAATAACATTTTAGAAAATTTACAACTTACTTTAGAAATGATGAATCGTGGTTATAAGTTAGCAAACATTGACCTTTATCGAAGTTTAGCAAGCACGTTTATTGTTGACGAAGAAAACGGCCAAATAATTCCGCCCTTTATTGTTATCAAGTCACTTGGTGAAGCTGCAGGCCAAAGTGTTATAGCGGCACGCGCTGAACGGGAATTCCTCTCAATTGAAGACTTAGTGGAACGAACGAAACTAAACACAAATAATATCGAAAGCTTAAGAGAACTTGGTGTCTTAAATGACTTGCCTGAAAGCAATCAAATGAGTTTATTTGATTTTGCTGATTAATAGTTTTAATTATTCTCTAAATGTTTAATAATTTCTTCGCTTAACGGAATGTTTTTCCCGCTTTGGTAATAGGCAATTAATCGGGAAGTAGCCTCTTTTATATTTAAAGTGTGTCCTAAGTGTAAATTAAAGAACGCTAAGGTGTAATTTCCAGATTTTTCATATAAATCCACAAGCGGAATGATGTAATTGGTCGCGCCACTTTTCACTAAAAGACGATAAATCTCTTGTTTTACTTCGTTAGAAAAGAGTGAAAGATTTAATAGGTTTTCTAAATATAAAATAGTTGTTTCTTTACTGTTCCCACCGTTTTGCTCTACCAGAAGGCTAAGGAGTGGTTCAAGGGTTGAATTGTCGCCCGCCTCTAAACTTCTTTTCAAAAGTTCAAAGGTAGCAAAAGCAAAACCTTCAGCGCTTAATTCGTTTAAGTTTTCTATAGTTTTAGCGGTCCCATTTAAAAGTTCAATAATTATGAGGAAATTATCTTTACGGTTAATACCCCGCTTTTCGAATGGCAAGGAAAGCATCGCCTTAAAATAAAGCGCTAGCGGGTATTCAGGGTAGGTTGTAAATGCGGCAATCACTTGTTCTTTGTTGCGCTTAGTAATATTTTCTACAGACAAATATTTAATGAAAAAGGGAAAGAACGGATGACCTTTATAAGCGCGTTCTTTTTTTATTGCTTCGATGAGTAAAAGAGACTTATCAACATCATAATGCTTGAAGTAAGTTGTTAAAAGAGTGGCAAAATGCGCGTTAATGCGCTTAAAATAGCCGCTATTACCTTCAAATGCATTTAAAGATTCACAAAGAAAAACCTCATTAAATACATCTATTTGTTTGTTTCTTTTATTCATAAGTTCAAATTATTATATCATTTTTTTCATCCTTAAGCGGGTATAAGGATAAAGAAAAAACAACAATATTATTATGATTTATGTCTTGCTTCTAGGCCAAGTAGTTCAATTTTAAAATGAAGTCCGCCAGTATATCCTCCAAGTGAATTGTCGCTTTTTACAATCCGGTGGCATGGAATAAAAATTGGTAATGGATTTTTTCCTAAAGCATTACCAACTGACCGTGCGTGGGTAGGTTTATTAAGACGGACCGCTAATTCGTGGTAAGAAATAGTTTCTCCATAAGGAATATTTAATGCTTCTTTTAGTACTTTCTCTGTATAAGGAGTTACAGCAGGGCGAAGCGGAGGAAGAATTAGTGAAGTACTTCCTGAAAAATAATTATCTAAATAGGTTTTTGCAACAATTAAGACCGGTAAGTCTTGGTTTTCTTCCCTATTGTCGCTAAAGTGAAAAACTTCATGAGGAAGGAGACACTTAGTTAAAGAAGTACCGTCACTCACTAATGTAAAAACACCAAGAGGCGTAACATGAGTGGTATAAAAGACGTTATTCATTTTGACAACCCTCCTAAATCAATTTACGTATTTATTTTATCAAAAAAACGGCAGATAAATTACGAAGCGGATAAAAGTGAACAAGGATAGGTCATTAATAATTGGTAAATGTTGGAATGATTTAATCTATGGTAAAATTAAAGAACAAGCGGAGGTAGTTATGAAAGTTTTATTATTTAATAAAAATCAAAATTTGTATGATAAATCTGGAGTTGGTCGGGCAATGCGTCACCAAGAAAAAGCGCTCCAAGAAGCGGGGGTGCCCTATACCACCAATCCTAAAGATGATTACGATGTTGTTCATATTAATACCATTGATCCAGCTTCGTGGCGGATGGCGAATAAAGCTCATCGGGCGGGCAAAAAAGTTGTGGTGCACGCCCATTCAACCAAAGAAGATTTTCAAAATTCTTTCGTGTTTTCTAACCTTATCGCTCCGCTATTTAAAGTTTATATCAAAGCCGCTTATAAACATGGAGATGTTTTAATAACTCCAACTCCATATTCGAAAAGACTTCTTGATACTTATAACTTAAAACGTGATATTTATCCTCTATCTAATGGGATTGACTTAGCGCGGTTTAATGTTGATAACGCTGAAAAAATCAAGAAGTTTAAGGAACACTTTAATATTCAACCAGGACAAAAGGTTGTGATGTCAGTTGGGCTCCTTTTTGCAAGAAAAGGACTTCATGATTTAATTGAAATAGCTAAAGAGCGACCGGATTATACGTTTATTTGGTTTGGTCATACCCCAAAGAGTGCTCAAACAAGGAAAATTAAGAAAGCAATCAAAAGTAAACCGAATAATGTGATTATGCCGGGCTACATTGCCGGAGATATTATTGAAGGAGCTTATGCAAGCGCAGATGTTTTCTTCTTCCCAACTTACGAAGAAACGGAAGGGATTGTTGTTCTTGAAGCGCTTGCTTCAAAATGTCCAGTGTTAATCCGTGACATTCCTTGCTACGAAGGGTGGTTGGTCGACGGAATAAACTGTCATAAAGGAAAAAATAATGAAGAGTTTAAAACGCTCTTAGATAAAATGCTTGATAAAACCGCGGTGGATACCCGTGAAGAGGGCTACCAAGTGGCAGCGGAAAGAAGTTTAAAAAATATTGGTCGCGAGTTAGAACGGATATATCAAATAGCCTTAAAAAAATAATTAACGTTTTTTAAAATAGTCTTTGTAACCGATTGTAGTGCTTCGTCCCGCATCATGATGATGGCCGTAGCGTTTATTTTCTGGTGGTAAACTCATAAAGTCGCCGTATCTTCGTGTTAAGTATTCTTCAACGTGTTCTGGAACAATTACTTTGAGTCCCTCAAAAGTAGCCTCGCGCCCTTTACCGTAAATTTCCTTTGGCATCGCTTCTTTATTACCACCCCAAAGGAGGTAAGCACCGACAAGTTTAGCTTCACTGTAAGGTATCTTTTGCATCTTTTTATCAATTACTTTAATAAGCCAATTATTAATTTTTAAAGGAAAGAGAAGAAGTGAGACTAAAGATAATAATAATTGAGGAATAAAATTATTAAGCCGTGGTTTACCGTAGAAGTTTGCGCCATAGACTAAATAATAAAGAACCCATAACCAGCCGTTTTTCGCCTTGTTAGTAAGAGTTTCTTGTTTGCTCATCCCGTCAATGATAAAAATATCAATCCAAATACCATGGTTCATTTTATGGAATTGAAAGAAGTTCTCGATGTAAGTAGTATTACTATTTCTTAGTTTCATAAACGGATAAGTAAAACCTTTATCAGTGGAGTAATGTTGTAAAAAGTAAGGATCCTTAAATTCGTCTTTAAGCGCAAGAAGTTTTTTAGCGTCTTCCCGCGGCATTGCAACATCAATATCGTCGTCCCACGGAATAAAGCCTTCATGACGAACTGCGCCAAGTGCGCTGCCAGTAACAAGAAAATATGTTAAATTATGTTTTTCACAAACGCGAATAAACTCTTTAAGTGACTCTAACATTACTGCTTGTAGTTCGTTCATATCTATGATTATAGCGCATTTTTGCCGTGAATAATACAAAAAACCCCCACAAGAAGTGAGGGTTATTGGGTTTGTATAATTTATCTTAATTGTTAGACAATTGAAGCGGCATAAATCTCGTTAACAACATGGCCAAGAATTCTATCAAATTCTTCTTCACTTTGTTTAACGTTTAAGTTTTCCGCTAAAGCGCGGGAGAAACTGGCGATTAAGCCATTGTTTTTACGAAGTAAGTCATTAGCGTGTGCTAACGGATAACCGCCACTTAAAGCAACAACGCGGACGACCCGTGGATCAAGCATTAAATCAGCGTATAAGTTAGCGACTGTTGGAATACTTAACTTAAACATTACAAGTTCATCTTTGCCTAATTTTTTTAATTCAAGCCATAAGTATTTATGAAGAAGTGCTTCCGCTTCGGCTTTGTCTTTAATGTTAATATCAACTTCAGGTTCAATAATAGGGACAAGTCCGTGACTGATAATAGTTTTAGCAACGGCGAATTGTTGTTCAACAACCCGTTTAATACCGGATTCAGTTGCTTCTTTAATAACTGAACGCATTTTGGTACCAAAGATATGACGTTTGACGGCAAGTTCAAGTAAAGCGTCTAAGCCGTCAATTGGGCGCATAAGTTGGACACCGCCATCAAGGTCTGCTAAGCCTTTATCAACTTTTAAAATTGGGACAATACCTTTTTCTTCCCATAAGAAATCAGCGCTGTATAAGCCGTCAATCTTTTTATTCATGGTATTTTCAAAAAGAATTGCGCCTAAGACTTTCTCACTCGTAAAAGCGGGGCTTTTAATAATTCTGCTGCGCATTTCGTGGACGGTTTTGTACATATCGTCTTCACTAACATTTGAGGGAAGAATAACACCATAAGCCGCTAAAGCTTTTGGAGTGGAACCGCCACTTTGATCAAGTGCAGCGATAAACCCTTCCTTCTTATTCATAATTTTTAATTGTTCTTTATTCATTGTAAATTCCTTCTTTCTTTTTAATCAATGATTTCTGGGTCAATGTGTTCAACGTCGGGAACGACTTGAATACCCTTTAAATGAGTGTAATAGTTAATATCAGCAACACTTTGATAAGGGATGAAATAAACGCTGTAAATACCAAAAGTAAGTGCAGTTAATATGATATGACCAATGAAACTTAAGTCAAAGATAAAACGGTCAAGTTTATATCCGTGCATCATTTCCTTACTTTTCCGTAGTGCTTCAAGTGGCGTTACTTTCGGATCATCCATCATAATTAAACTTGCGTACTTATAACGATACATAAAAATAATGCCAGGAACAACAAATAAAAATGTTCCGCCAAGTACGATAAGTGAGTACAAGAGATGAACGACCACTAAATTAAATGAATGATTTAAATTCTTCAATGGTTCCGCCATTCGATTGATGTCAAGTTGTTGGCGTTTAAATAAATCTTGGATTATCAAATAAATACCGAACAATAAGACTGGGGTTAAAATTCCTAAAGTAAAGGAACTAATCGCCGCAACAACTAAATAAAGAACAAAAAGCATAAACCATTTACCACGAATAACTTCTTTAACTTCTTGCTTAATAAGCTTTCTATCCATAAATACCTCCTTTTAAAATTATACCACTGCTGTTTAAAATTACCGAAAAAAATGTCCTCTTAAAATAAAATTAACTTCCCTAGGGAGAGTGAAAAAAACTTCATGATTTGCTCATTTTTAATAAGGAAAATTATTAGTTGTGATAATGTAGACAAGGACAAAAAATATGAACTTTAATGAATTAGGCTTAAGCCACGAAATTACAAGAGTACTTGTTGAGGAAGGTTACGTTAATCCTTCACCGATTCAAGAGCAAGCAATCCCTGTTATTTTAGCGGGAGAAGACATTATTGGTACGGCTTTAACCGGAACTGGTAAAACCGCTGCTTTTGCTTTGCCGCTTTTAGAAGTATTAGCTAAAAGAGCAAAAGAAGGTCCACGGAACAACTTTAGCGTGCTCGTTTTAGCGCCCACCCGGGAATTAACTGAACAAATTAAAGATAGTTTCCTAACTTATAGTCGATATTTACCAATTAAAACAGGGGCAATTTACGGCGGAGTTAGTCAAAAAAAGCAAGAAGCAATGCTTGAAAAAGGGACTGATGTTTTAGTTGCTACTCCGGGAAGACTCATGGACTTATATGAACAAAAGATTATAAGTTTTGAAAACGTCACAACTTTTGTCCTGGACGAAGCTGACACAATGCTTGATATGGGCTTTATTAAAGATGTTTATTTTATTAATAGTTTGCTTCATCAAAAACGCCAAACATTATTATTTAGCGCTACTTTTAATGAAGAAGTAAAACAATTAGCGGGACGCCTTCTCACAAAACCAAAATTAGTTTTAACTAACACCAAAGAAGAGATGCTTGATACGATCACTCACCGCATAATTTACGTCACAAAAGAAGAAAAACGTGAAGCACTGTTAGATTTATTAGTTAATCCAGATTTTTCAAGTGTCCTTTTATTCACTAAAACAAAACATGTTGCTAATAAACTAGTGCCCTTCCTCCAAGTCTTTGGGGTGAAGTGTGACGTAATTCACTCGAATAAATCACAAACAAAACGCCAAAAAGCCTTAAACGACTTTAAAGACCATAAGATTAGAATTTTGATTGCAACTGATATCGCAAGTCGCGGTATCGATATTGATTCATTAACGCATGTTCTTAATTTTGATATGCCGGCGACAAGTGAAACATATGTTCACCGCATTGGGCGGACGGGACGAGCTGGAAAGACCGGAGCGGCAATTAGTTTTGTTATGGATCCCGAGAAGTATCTTTTACGAACAATCAAGCGCGACACAAATTTAACTTTTGTTGAAGAAGACTACGTAATGTTACCTACCGAAATGCGCCTACCGAAGGATCCAAATTACCGTAAGCCGCAACCGATTAAACATCAAGAGCTAAAAAGAATTGCTAAAGAAAAGCAAGAAAGTCAAAATGTTAAACCGCAAAAAGTGAAGAAAAAGAAAATTGACCCCCTTTTTGCCGAAGCAAATCGTGAAGACAGTAGAAAAAAAGGTAGTATTGAACGGAAACAATCTCCGCAAGCCCACAAAAATAAAAATAATTTTAATAAAGAAAACCGTAAAAAAAGATAAAAAGTTCAACAAATGTTGTTATATTATTAGTGATAATAAAGAGAGGTTGTATGAAAAACTTTTGGAAAAAAACAAGTAAATTTATATTAGAGTCTACCAGTGGTATGGTTCAAGGTCTTTTTGCGACCTTAATTATTGGAGTCATTATTAAGCAATTTGGTTTATTACTAAATTTTGATATAAAGTTGTTTTCAAACGTTTATAACGTTGGTGAAGTAATTGTTAATGTTGGTGCGGTCGTCCAGTCTTTTGTTGGAGTGGGAGTGGCGCTTGGCGTTGGACTTGCACTCAAAAAGGATTCTTTAAAGTTAATTAGTCTTGCGGTAGCCGGCGGTATTGCGACGTCCACTAAAATATTTGGAAGTGCTGATCCGCTTGTCGCCTATTTTGTTGTTATTGTTACTTTATTATTAATTGACTTAATCTTTAAAAAGAAAACACCGTTCGATATTATTTTTATTCCTTTACTTTCAATAATCTTTGGATTCTTGTTTGGTGCTCTTTTCCATTTCCCAATTACTTGGTTTGCGGGCGTTATCGGTTCATTTATTAACCGGGTTAGTGAATTTAATCAACCCTTCTTAATGGGTATTCTCCTTAGTGTCTTTATGGGAATAATCTTAACAAGTCCGGTCTCAAGTGCCGCGATAGCTATTTCTTTTAGTATCGGTGGTATTGCCGGGGGAGCGGCGCTTATTGGTTGTGTTACTCAAATGCTTGGCTTTGCGATTATGGGGCGGAAATCAAATTCACTAGGAGTGACCCTTTCAGTCGCGTTTGGAACCAGCATGTTGCAATTCAAAAATGTCTTAAAGAAACCAGTTATTTGGCTACCAACAATTATCGTGAGCGCAATCGTGGGACCACTTAGTACACTAGTCTTTAAAATGAAAACTGACCCAATTGGTTCGGGAATGGGGACAAGCGGATTAGTGGGTCAATTTGCTACTTACGCCGCAATGGGTAACACTCTAATGACCTGGGTTTCAATCTTTGTTTTCCAATTTGTCATCGTTGGTGCTTTAATGTTTTTAACTGATTTTCTCTTTAAAAAGTTTAAAGTCTATAGTGACGAAGACTTAAAAATATAATTCACTTAATATCTCAATCAATGCAAAACAGCCGCATTATGTGGCTGTTTTGTTAAATTTGTTCAAATTGACTATTATAGAGCTGACTGTAAAATCCGTTTTGGGCAAGAAGATTAACGTGTGTTCCTGATTCAATAATATCGCCGTCTTTCATGACTAAAATCAAGTCAGCGTTTTTAATGGTTGAGAGACGGTGAGCAATGACAAAGGCAGTCCGACCTTTAGTTAATTCGTCCATGGCTTTTTGAATTAAAGCTTCGGTACGGGTATCAACCGAACTCGTTGCTTCGTCTAAAATTAGGAGCGGCGAATTTTGGATTAAGGCCCGAGCAATAGTTAATAATTGTTTTTGTCCTTCAGAAAGGCTTGCTCGTTCGTCGAGCATCGTATTATAGCCTTGCGGTAGAGTTTGAATATAGTGATGAAGTCCGACGAGTTTACAGGCGGCAATCACACTTTCTTCACTAACGTCTTTTTTACTGTAAACGACGTTTTCGATAACAGTCCCTTCAAAAATCCAAGCGTCTTGGAGGACCATTCCAAATTGATCGTGGACGTTTTTCCGCGTTAAGGTAGCAATATCAACATTATCAATAAGAATTTGACCGCTATTTAGTTCGTAGAAGCGCATCAGTAAATTAACTAATGTTGTTTTACCAGCGCCAGTCGGGCCAACAATTGCGACCTTTTGACCAGGCATAATTTTAGCGGAGAAGTCATTTATAATAATTCGTGATTCGTCGTAACCAAACTGAACATTCTTAAATTCAACCATTCCTTTAATGTCCACTAGTTTGTTAGCGATACTACTTTCGTCACGTAGTTCAGGTTCGTCTAAGAATTCAAAGACACGATTACTTGCCGCGGCAGCACTTTGTAAGGACTGCATCGCTTGAGCGAGTTGCGACAGGGGTTGGGTGAAGAGGCGGACATAAATAATAAAGGCAACAATAACTTCAAAGCCAATCATTTCTTTCATTGTTAAAATCGCCCCAACAACGGCGACTGCAACGTAGCCAAAGTCACCAATAAAGCCCATAATTGGCATCATAGCGCCAGATATAAACTGCGCTTTATGACCACTTACTCGTAGTTTTTCGTTTATTACGCCGAATTTCTCTTTAGCTTCTTCGCCACCGTTATAAGCTTTGACGACATTGTGGTTGGTGTAGATTTCTTCAATGTGTCCATTTACTTCACCGAGACTTTTTTGTTGCATTTTAAAATACTTTTGGGATTTTCCCATTGATAAACCCATAATCATAAAGCCAACTAAACTTGCTCCGATTGCGGTTAAAGCCATGATCCAATTTGTAACAAACATCATAATTATTGAACCGCCAAGCATGACAACAGCGGTAACTAATTCAGAAATACTTTGGCTAAGCGTTTGACTGAGGGTATCAACGTCATTCGTAACGCGAGAAAGAATATCGCCATGGGTTGTTTTATCGAAGTATTTAAATGGTAAGACACTGATTTTTCGGGCGATATCACTTCGCATCGTATTAGAAACTTTTGCCGTAACTGTTGCCATTGCAAAACTTTGGATAGAACGGAGTAGAAGTGAACTAGCGTAGAAGATAATTAAAGTTAAACCAATTTGCCAAATAGCATCGATATTCATTGGAGTAAGTAGGCCAAGACCTATTTGTGCGGTTAAGTCTTTTATTTTATCTGGTCCAAGTACTTGGAGCACAGTGCTCGTGATTGCAAAAAGGAGAGCCATGATAATCAGCGGCAGATATTTTTTGAAGTAATTTAAGACTTTAAGATTTAAAGGTTTTCTTTGCTTATCCTTTACTTCGTTTCTTGCAAATTGGGGGCCATGTGGTCTCATATAATTTCCTCCTCACTTAATTGTGAAAGAGCAATTTCTTTATAAATTGGGCAACTTTCAAGCAATTCTTCATGTCGTCCGACACCGACTATTCTTCCGGAATCAAGGACGACTATTTTATCGGCTTCTCGGATTGTGCCAATGCGCTGCGCAACAATCAAAGTAGTGGCATTAGTCATTTCACGTTTAAGGGTACTACGCAAATTAAAGTCCGTTTTGTAGTCTAAAGCGCTGAAAGAGTCGTCAAATATGTATATTTCTGGATCTTTATGGATTGCGCGGGCAATTGAGATTCTTTGTTTTTGACCGCCACTTAAGTTAAGACCACTTTGGGCAATATTAGCGCCTTGACCATCTTCAAGTGCCGAGACAAAGTCTTTGGCTTGGGCGACACGAAGTGCGTTATCAATTGTGTCGTAACTATCAATGACGTGTTCACTACTGCCGTAACTGACATTATCGGCGACACTGCCTTTAAAGAGCACCGCTTTTTGTGAAACATAACCAATCTTGTCGTAAAGACTCGTTAATTTATAATCTTTAACGTTGAGTCCGTCAATAATTATTTCCCCCTCAGTTGCGTCGAAGAAGCGCGGCACTAAGTTTATGAGAGTCGATTTACCGCTTCCGGTTGAACCAATAAAAGCGACTGTTTCTCCGTGATTTATCACGAGATTAATATCTTTTAAAACATACTCAACTGCGTCAGGGTATTTAAAGCTGACATTTTTAAATTCTATTTCTCCGATTTGGCCACTTAATCCTTCCTCTTCAGGACCGTCAGTAATGGTTGGCTTACGTTCAAGAACTTCTAAGATTCTTTTCGCGGATACGGAAGCACGTGGTAAAATCATAAAGATCATAACACTCATCATAAAGGCCATAATTACTTGCATTGCATAGGAAGAGAAGACAACCATGTTCGCATATATTTCAGTTTTCCCGAGCAGGCCGACTTCATTATTAATTAAGTAAGCACCAATGATGTAAATTGATAATGTTAAGATGTTCATTAAAAATGAGATTGTTGGCATCATGAACGCCATAGTTTGGCTCGTAAACAAATTAGTCTTCGTTAAGTTTTGATTAGCGTTTTCAAACTTAGCTTCTTCGTATTCTTCAGCGTTATACGCCCGAACCACTCGTTGGCCTTTGAGTGTTTCGCGCGTTACCTGATTTAAATCATCCGTTAGTTTTTGCATTATTTTAAATTTCGGCACAACGGTGATTAAGACAACCGCAAAGACAATTAAGATTAAGACTAACGTTATAGCGGTGGCAATTGACCAAACATAGCCTTTACCAATAATCTTAATAATCGCTAAAACTGCCATAATTGGCGCTTTAATTAAGACTTGTAAGCCCATTGTAATAAAGCGTTGAACTTGGCTAATATCGTTTGTTGTTCTTGTAATTAAACTAGCGGTTGAAAAGTCATTAATTTCAGCAGAAGAGAATGATTCAACTCGCGCAAATAATTCCGCGCGTAACTTAGCGGAGAAGTTTGACGAAATCCGCGCACTTAAAAATCCAATTAGAAGAGCGACAATGACACTACCGAGAGAAACAAGGAGCATTAATCCGCCCGTCTTCCACACTTCACTTAATTCACTGCCGGGTGTTTTAATGATTGTAGTTAAATCAAACATAAAATCAGGCAATTTCAAGTCTAACCAAACTTGAAAAACAAGGAAAACAACACTGATGACGATCATCACCCATTCCCTCGGTTTCAAGTATTTAAATATTTTTACCATCTTTTGTCCTCGCTTCTTAGAATTCCCACTGCTTAAAGAAATAGGCAGCGTTCTTTAATCATAAATTACAAATGTTAAATAAGTATTAAAAAGAATATAATTCTAATTTTTATTTAGATACATATTGTCTAATCACTAATTTAAGGTAAAATAGCAAAAGAAGAAGGTGAATCTATGAATAAAAAAGAAACGATTATAGCAATTGTTATGAAAAGTGGAGCCATTGTTTTAATCCTTGTTGGCGTATTACTAAATATTTTTGGTGGCTCTGATTTTATGACGGGAGCCAAGAGTTTATTTTATTTCACGATTCAAAGTAATATTGTTGCAGCCATTATTTGGACGATTGATTTAGTTTATGATGTAAGAAGTCTCTTAGGAAAAGAAGCTGTCCGCCACAAAGTATTTAATTATTTTAAGCTTGTCGCCGCAACTGGAGTTAGCCTTACGTTAATCGTTTTTTGGACTTTATTATCGCCACAAATGCCTGTTTCTTATCTTTATTCAATTCCGAATTTAACCCTTCATACCTTTGGTCCGCTTCTAGTGATTCTTGCTTATATTTTCTTTGTTCAAGACTTTAAGCCAAAGAAAACAATGATTATGGTTACATGGACTTTTCCCTTATTTTACCTCGCTTTTGCCATGATATTAACTGCATTTCAAGTAGATTTTGGCCATGGAATGAAAGTTCCATATTTCTTTTTAGATTATGAAACATATGGTTGGTTTAGAATAAGTAAGGCAGGAATTGGAGTCTTTTATTGGTGCCTAATTGTCTTAGTTCTCGTTTACGGAATTGGCTACGGGGTCGACGC
>CAYJAE010000002.1:32733-35008 GCA_964368105.1 uncultured Staphylococcaceae bacterium | reverse complement strand
GAGCTTTAATCGCTCTCTTTTTTTATCCTTGTTTTACTTGTTAATAGCGTGACGTGAGAAAAGAATAAAAAAGTTAGAATTTTTTTCCTTCTTGGTTGAAAATAGTCCACTTTTCTTGTATAGTATTTTTTGGCTTTAGGCCCTAGATTGGAAACAAAATGGACAAGAAATTTGTAACGAATGTACTCTTTATTCGTGATAATAAAGTATTATTAGGACTTAAAAAACGTGGATTTGGTCGTGGTAAATATAACGGCTTTGGTGGTAAACCAAAAGAAGGCGAAAGTGTTGAAGAAACGGCACTTCGTGAAGCGCGTGAAGAAACTGGCTTAGTAATGAATGAATATTACAAAGCCGCGGAAATAGATTTTGGGACGGATTACCCGTTTATAATGCATCTTTATGTTTGTACCGCCTGGAGCGGAAAAGTAAGCGAAAGCGAAGAAATGCTGCCAGCGTGGTTTTCCTTTTGTGACGTTCCTTACAGTGAAATGTGGGATGACGATAAATACTGGCTCCATCTTGCCTTAAGCGGCAAGAAGTTTAAAGCCCAATTTAATTTTGAAAATAATGATGATCTCGACGGTACGAAGGAAAATAAGGTTACAAACTACCGCCTTCACCTTGTTGATCAATTAGTTTAGTTTTTTTTCGTTTAATACTTTCAGCGCCGATGCTTAAGCTAATTAGGGCAAGAAGCATTATGACACTGAGAGCGATAAATACATTTTGATAAGGGAAGTGTTGTAATGCTTCGCCAATTACTAAGCTAGCAATAATCCGTCCACTGGTGACGGCTATTTGCATGAGGAAAAGAAGCGGAGTTAAGTATTTAACTGGTGTATTTCGTCCAATAAAGAGGACATTATAAACAACGTAATAACCCCAAGCAATGCCGCGGAAAAAGCCGAGGATGATAATGACAACGGTCGGTAAGTTCAGTGCGATTGAAAGCGGACGAATAATCATTAATAAACCGATTAAAAGAAGCGAGAACGTTTGATTCTTAAACATGTTCTTCCGCTTGATAATAAAGACAAAGACGATTAGTTCAAAGAAAAGAGTAATTGAAGTCATATAGCCAAAGATACTCTCGCTCAGACCGCGCTCTCCGGTTAAATAAATGCCAAAGAAATTATCACTAACCATCGCTAGCGAAACCATAAAGAAAGAGAAAAGGGCATAAACCAAGAGTTCAGGAAACTTCTTAAGGTCGACTTTCTCACTTTTTTCCACAACTTTTTCTTCAATTTTTAAGTCACTTCTCTTAGGTAATGCAAGCGTGAGCAGATAACTAATAAAGAAAAATAAGGCGGAAGCGTAAAAGAGGAAAGTATATTCAACGTGTTCGTTACCCATTAAAATTGCGCCGACAAGTGAGCCAATAACGTAACTTAATGTACCCATAATGCGCATTGAAGAATATTGTTTACCTTTTTCTAGGATGTAAGTCGCGCTGTATCCGTCAAGGAGAGCATAAAAAGGACCATTAAAAAGACTAGTAAAAGTAATAATAATTAAGTAGAAAAGAAAGTGTTGGCCGGGTAAGAAAGCAAAGAGTAAGGCCACGACTGTTTCAAGGGCGTTAAAGATAATCATTAAGGTGCGATTAGTGTTAATGTTTTTTGAAATACGCGAGAAGAGAATACTACCAAGTAGGCCGGCAAGAGGCGTGAGCGCACTAACTAAACCAATCTGCGAATTAGTAAAATTCATGCTCCCGAGAAATACATAAAGGAAGACATAAAAAAAAGCATCCCCCATATAGCGGAAGAAATAAGTAGTTTGTAAGTAGCGGTATGTATTTTTTAAAGCAAGAGATTTCACGCTTAGTCCTCCGAGACCATCAATATAATATCATTATATTCGTCTCTTTAGGTAATAAAAGATATAATGGAGATATGCCTTTACCTAACCAATTTGGAATAAATTTTAATATTTCTGTGTTTGAGATTTTGTTTGGAAGAGTACCGGAAATAGACGGTCCGCTTTTAGGTGATATTTTAGTTGGTATTAACACCATTCTTTTAACTGTTTTTGGCGTGCTTTATATCTATCAAATTGTCATGGCATTTGTTTCAATGTTTTTAAAGGGCAGGAAATATAAGGAAACGGATCAATACGCTTCTTACATCTTTGTTACTTGTGCCCGGAACGAAGAAACGGTCATTGAGCAATTAATAACCTCAATTAGAGCGCTTAATTACCCAGCGGACAAAATAGAAATTCATGTCGTTGCCGATAATTCTTCTGACCAAACCGCCGAAATTGCCCG
>CAYJAE010000002.1:0-32633 GCA_964368105.1 uncultured Staphylococcaceae bacterium | reverse complement strand
GGCTATTCGTTTCTGCGCGAATGTAGTTTAATGCATAAAGTCCGTTCCCACATGAACACTAGTGCTTATGTTTCCGGGACAAGCTTTTTTGTTAGTATTAGCCGCATTCAAAAACTTGGAGGCTGGCCTTATCATACTTTCATTGAAGACATTGAATCTAGTGCAGCAGCGGTTATTGAGCAAGAACAAGTATATTACGCCCATAACGCGATATTTTATGACGAACAACCTGAAAATATGCGCGACTCAATGCGGCAACGCTTACGATGGGTTAAAGGTCTCTACCAAGTGTTTGTTCTCTATGTTGGTCGTCTATTTAAGGGCATGTTTACTGGCAAAAAGAAGTTAAGTGAACGGTTTTCTCATTTTGAAGCAGCGCTCTTTATTACTCCAATTCCGGGCTTTACCGTCTTTTGGTATTTGATTTACGGCGTACTTGCGACAGTGAACTTAATCCTTACTCATGACTTTGCTTATTTTGTCCAAACGTATTTATTTACGATGTTTGACTTCTTCTTTATCTTCTATGTCTTTACAACCGTTATGTCATTACTTATTTCTATCTTTGATTGGAAACGGATTAAAATGCATCCTGTTAAAAAGATTATCTTCCCGTTTATTGGTTTCTTTTTCCTCGTTACCTTTATTCCACTCTTAATTGTTGGTCCATTTGTCAGACTAAAATGGAAGCCAGTAAAACATAAAGGCAATCCAAAAACTTAATTAAAATTCTAAATGTTCGACTTTTAATTCTTTAATGCTTTTTACATTGAGTAATAATAAAATCTTTTTAATGTCCGTAATTAATAATTCAACAGTTTTAATCATTTCTTCAAGCGGTAATTCACTTAGTTTTAAGAAGTAATGCGCCATCCCGACAGCTTGAGCGCCGAAAGCGAGACACTTAACAATACTGCCAGCGTTGTTAATGCCCCCACTAGCGTGAACACTAAAGGCGTCAAAAGTAAGGGCGTCACGAAGCGAAGAAATGGTAGGACGACCAAAATCAAGCAGAGAAGAATTTTCTACGCCTGATCTCGCTAATTCGATTTTCGTAAAGTTAGTGCCGGAAGCCCCACTTATATCAATGTAATGAGCGCCTAAGTTACTTAGTTTAACAAGTGTTTCGTGACTCATCCCGTAGCCAACTTCTTTAATAATAACGGGAACACTAATATTCTTAAGTATTGCTTTAATATTTTTACTCCAAAGTGAAAAGTCACGGTCACCTTCACTCATTACTAACTCTTGAACACTATTAATGTGAATGGCTAAGGCGTTTGCGCTGACCATTTTAATGGCTCGCTTTGCCTCTTCCACACTAACATTAGGATTAACGTTAGCGACAATAAATAAATTAGGATATTTATTTCGTAATTCAAGATAAGCGACTTCCTCTTTAGCGTCTTTTAGTGCGACTGATTGGGAGCCGAGGAAAAACGGCAGATTAAAGTGACTTGCAAGCGCAGCGAGTTTTAAATTCATGATGTTTCCGGAAGCGTTCCCGCCACTCATCGCATTAATGTAGAAAGGAAGGGGGAAAACTTTTCCAAGTATTTCAGTTTCAAGATTAATATCATTTAATGAATAATCAGGAATACTAACGTGCTTAAAACGAATAGCACTAAATTCGTTATTAGTAAGGGAAGAATCTAAGGCTAACTTCAGATGATCATCTTTCCGGCTTTTACTCATTATCTCTTCTCCATATATTTAAGACTTCGATATCATTATTGTGCCATAAATTTACGAGTGGTGTAATCGTGTTAAGATCATCAATCTGCGCAATCCCACAGTCGCCATAGCCTGCTCCAGAAATTTTAGCGGCTACTCCTAATGAATTAGCGCTACTAATTAAGGCACTAAGTTTAGGGGTCATCATGTTTTTCTTCTCAAAAGCTAACTCCGTTAAAAGTTCTTGATACTGGGCAATATAGCTTGAATCAAAGGTTAAGTAATAGTTTTCCACAAGTTTTTGAGCGCGAATAAAGAAAGAAGGATCAATAATGCCGTTAGGTGAAGGTTTTATTGTTTCTTTGGTCCAGCCCACTAAGAAGAGTGGGACAGTTGTCATTAGTTTAATTGTTAAAAGTGGCCAGTTTTGTTCTAAAAGCGCTAAGTCTTCTTTTTCATTTAAGAGCCATTCAAGGTCGTAACGTGTATAAAAAAGCGGAATATCATAAAGCGCAACCGCTAAGTCGCCCCCAGAGCTAAGCGTATTTAGTCGGCGTTGAATGAGCACTGCCATTTTAAAAAGGGTAAGCGGCGAGAGATTAGTGTTATAAAGGCGGTTTAAAAGTTTTAAAGTTAAAACAATACTTGCGGCACTGCTCCCAAGTCCATACTTTATTTGTTCGTCACTAATTAAGTTATTTTCAATTGTATATTCAAATTCACGAATACTAATCCTGTGACTGGCTAAGTATTCATTAAAGAATGTAATAGTCGCAACGGTGTTTTCTAATTGATGCGGGGCTTTACTTAAAAGCTCAGTATAAGGATAAGTTTTGCCGCCTTCAATAATTGTTGTTTTTCCGTTAGGGATGAGGGTTCCTTGTAAAAAGAGATTAACAGGCGCAATTAAGGCACTATGACCACTTTTTAAAACATTATATTCACCAATGATATAAAGTTTACCGGGAACTTTCTCAAATATCTTCATCAATAATGCCTCCGCCGACTTTAGAGACAACCGTTTCAACGTCTCTTAAGTGCGGTAATATTTCGTCGACATAATCTTTAGTGGTTATTAAGATTAAATTCGGACCAGCATCGAAAGTGTAATAAACTGGTAAATTGTATTTATCACGTAAAGTATGAATACGATTAATCATGACTTGTGTTTTGGGAGTGTGATAGTCAACGCCAGCTTCAAGCATAACATTGCGCATTAATTCCGCACTTCGTTCACTAATTTCGCCAATTGCTTTTAAATCTTGCTTTTCGAGCGCTTCAATCATCGGCGCAACCATTTCACTGCATTTAGTGACGTAGGTAGGGAAGGAACGGGACTTTTCAACACATAACTGCATTCCGACTTGACTAGAAATAGATTTAACACTTGGATCAATAACGGTAAAGATTAAACGAAATTCTGGCCATTTAATTTTCAGTTGTTCCGCGTAACTGCTTTCATGATCAAAGCCTTTCCGCCAAATAACAAAGCCGCCATGGACCGAGCGTGTTGCGCTTCCTGAACCTAATCGTGCTAAGCGTGACATATCTTTTTTGGAAACCTTTTCGCCAATTGCGTCAAGATAAGCCGCAGTAAGGGCCGCAAAGGCACTTGCACTACTAGCAAAGCCAGCGCGTAAGGGGACATTATTCATTGAAGTAACAACACAATACTCCGTGCGGTTAAAGCGACGGCGTAATTCATTTAAATGTTGAATAACACGGTTATATTGGAGTGAGGTTAATTCTTTACCATCAAGAAAAACTTTATCTTTCGGTAAGCTTGAATCAAGCGTAACATTCGTCCGGGTGTAAAAAGCTTCCGCAGTTACTGAAACACTTGTTTGTTGGGGTATTTTTAACCGTTGATCAGCCTTTCCCCAATATTTTAAGAGGGCAATATTTACATTTGCTCGTTTAAACTTCATGACACTTTTCCTAAATCAATTAACCAACTTGGATTCTCTTTCAATGTATTTTGGGCTTTAGTAGCCGCTGCTTTTGTTTTAAACAAAGCAATGAGACAGCCACCCATGCCACCGCCCGTTATTTTAACACCTCCGGCGCCATTTGCAAGGATTTTTGCGCGTAACTCTTCTAATACCTTAGAAGAAACCCCAAGTTCACGAAGGGCGAGGTGACTATTATTAAAGGAAGTAGCAAGGAGTTCAAAATTATTACTCTTCGCTGCTTCTTGTAGTAATTTGGTGTTTTTCTCTAGTTCACTTACAAGTTCATCACGCCGTGGATGACGGGAGACAAGCGCGACTGCGTCTTTAGTTGCGCTATTGGTGTTTGAGTAGAAAGCGACTAAAAAACCGGTAATTTGCAGCGAAATAGGCGTAATTTGCGGAGGAATATATAAAAGTGGAGTTTCATAAATTACAACAGAGGCGTCAATGCCACTTGCTTTATGATGATAAACATTTTCGGAAATTGTGAGATACGCAAAGTAATCTTCCTTGGTTAAACCTAAGCGAAAATGATTATTAAAAGCGTCCACTAAGGCTTTAGCGATACTTGCGCTACTGCCGAGTCCACTTTTTTCAGGAAGGTTTGAGCGAATTGCAATGTTAACGGGACTAATACGGGGAAAATCTTTAAATAGTTTACGCAGTAAGACGTAAAGACCTTCAAGTTCAGCAGGACCTTCACTAAGGGGGCCGTTAAAGTACTTTGTTTCCCACGTAAAGGAAGGCGCGGGAGTTAAGACTACTTCACTTCGCAAAGCGTAAAAAGGAATTGCTAAAGCGGGTTTACCATAGACGACACTATGTTCACCGCTTAGTATAATTTTTCCATAACTATATCCGTCCATACTTACTCCTAAAATAACATTAAAATGAATTTAACAAACAAATTGCCTGCGTAAAGGGCCATAAACTGCACGCCGTAGCCTGCACCAAACTTATTAATCCAGCCACTAAAGAGACCAATCAGAAGGACAACAATTAAGCCGTACATCCCCGCTTCGGCAAGAGAGAGAAGCGCAATAATAGAGAACAAAAAGATTAAGACTGTTTCTTGGGAAATATATTTAAAAACTAATTCAGTCATTTTTGAAGAGTACTTCATTCCAAGCCAGACTGTTAAAGAAACGCCAATTGCTAGTCCGATAAGGATTGGCATTAAAAGCGTAGGTTTAGCAATTGTTAAGCCAGTATTACCAGCGGACACAAAAACGCCGT
The DNA here is from genome assembly GCA_964368105.1 of uncultured Staphylococcaceae bacterium. Taxonomy (GTDB): domain Bacteria; phylum Bacillota_I; class Bacilli_A; order RFN20; family CAG-826; genus UBA1361. Next base: position 27,771 of record CAYJAE010000002.1, on the reverse strand, counting down.
CAGCACCGTTTGCGCCTGTTCCAAAAATAACTGATCCAGGACCAAGAGCAGCGGGAGAAAGCGGGAAAGCAAAAACAAAGAGCGAAATAAGAATACCCGCAAGGTAAGTTGCGCTTGATAGTCCGTTCACAACCGCGACTCCTTGGAGTGCTTGTTGAACTTCGTCTTTCTCATCCTTAATACTAAATTCACTAAGCATCATGGTGACACCAACCGGCGAGAGGAAAAACATTAAACTACCTAGGGCACTTGCAATTGCGGTTTTCTTAACTACTTTCTTCGTGCCAGTTTTCACGGTTTTAATATTTTCTTCTAAAACAACGTCAATCTTACCTTCAACTTTTTGTTTTTGGAAAACACTTGGGAAAACAAGTTCAAATAAACCAAAAATTAAAGGTCCAGTCGTTATTGCTAAAAAGAAGGGGGTCATTGATAAGGTTTTGCCTTGACCAAGAAAATTTAAGAGGGTGTTATTAAGTAAAGCACTCGGATTACGCATAAAAGCAGTTAAGAAACCAAACGGAATAATTGAAAGAAGACTTACGAGTTTCTTTTTACTCGTTAAGCTCATTAAGAGTGCGCCACCTAAAAAGATGTATTCTGAGTAGTTTTTGATAAATGTTGATATTTCTAAGCCAGTTTGAACACTGATAAATTCAAAGATTCCCCAAAAGGCAAGGGCAAGCGGAAGACTTACTAAGACGCCGATTAATGAACCGAGCATCATCCAGCGCACACTGTAAGCTGTGTAGCCGTGTTTTTTAAGGATTTGACTAGGACCAACGAGGGGTGTAGACATGACTCCTCCTGGAATGGACGTTATCGCGGTCGGAATAGAGTCAGCAATATTCAGCGTAACAACCGCACTAATAAAGCCCGCCATAATGACTAAGGGATTAAGATGGAGCGAAACAAGAATTACTGTCATCGGTACAATTACTGAAGTTTCGTCAGTGCCGGGGATAATACCGATAATGATATAAATTAAAGTCATTAAAAGCGAGATACCGATCATTTGTAAAATAAGCGAAAAGGTAATTACCATTATTTTACTTCCTCGGTATCACTTTGTTTTTTCGTAATAATATTACGTTGCGGTTTAATCCATAAGTTATTAATAACAAAACCGATTAAAACCGCGAGAGTGCCAAATATATAAATTAAATCTTTTTTATTGTCGGCAATACTTGGATAGTAATGGCCTAAAAGCGCAATTATTCCAAAAGTAAGACCTACTAACGATAAACTTATTAATAACCCAATAAAGAGTGAAGAAATTACAATATGATCTCCCCACAAACGTACCATCGTCTTCTTTTTTTTCATCTCTAAAAACTCCGTTTGAATTTTAATTATATCATGAATTGGAAATATGGGGCTATGAAAGAAAAGCGGCAACAAACTATGTTTGTTAAGAGTAAACAAAAGTCTTTCTCTTTCTTTTTAAGGTTAGATTATGAAATTATGCCTAAACAAAGTGGCGAATTTAGCCTAAATGTCATTTGCGGTTTGACCAGTTTGTATAGTTTTCAAAAAAAATAGCCGCAAAACATGATGAATATGCTAAACTAATATTAACAAAACAGGACTAACTAAAATAACTCTGAATTTAATGAAGGAGGATAATTTATGATGAAAATATTTATTAGTTATGGTCACGATAATCATGCTGAACTCGTTAAGAAAATCTACCAGGATTTAAGGAATGAAAATTTTAATGTTTGGATTGACGAAACTGATATTACGGGTGGCTCAAGGTTTGATGAATCGATTGAAAACGGCATAAAAGAATCAAAATGGGTTGTGTTTTTTATGAGTCCCCATTCCCTACGTAGACCAGGCGGAGTTTGTTTAGATGAACTTGCTTTAGCGAAGACAACGAATAAAGAACTTTTACCAGTAATGATTCAGCCTGTGGAACCACCTCTCTTCTTAACGAGAGTCCAGTATATTAATATCGCTAATTATTACCGGGAAGACGGAACGATAAACGATGAATTTTATAGCACTAAACTTGCGCAAATTATTAAAGTATTAAGAGGCGAAGAACGGCTATTAATGGAAGGGGAAATGAATCAGTTGATGATGGCCCTCAGTCCCCTTGATAATGATGGTTATGTCTTTAATCATAATAAGCACTTCTTTGGTCGGGAATGGATCAAAGATATTTATAATAATTGGCTAGAGAGCGATGAAAAAATAATGTTTTTAACCGGTAACGCCGGAAGCGGTAAAACAAGTATCGTTGCTCAACTTTGTCATAAAAACCCAGAAATTAAAGCAATTCACTTTTGTAAGTATAATGAATCAGACCGGGCTAATCCGAAAACCGTTATCAAGTCTCTCGCTTATCACTTAGCGACGCAAAACGAAGATTACCGCAATGCACTTCTCCAACTCAATGACTTAAATAATTTAGATGATAAAAATATCCGTCGGTTATTTTCTTACTTAATTGTTGAACCGCTGCACAGCTTACCAAAGCAAAACGAAAAGATTGTCATGATTGTTGATGCGCTTGATGAAGCCGAATTTGGTCTTAAAAACGAACTCGCGGATGTTTTGGCTAATGAATTCGAGAAAACTCCGGCATGGTTTAAACTCTTAGTTACTTCACGGCCCGAGTTAGAAATTATGCGACGTTTTAAATCAAAGCTTTGTATTAATTTAGAAGATTATAAAGAAGAAAACAAAAAGGATGTAATTGGCTTTATTTATCAAGATTTAGCGGAGGAACTTAAAACTGTTCCTGATATCGATCAAACCGTTAATGAAATTTATAATCTAAGTGAAGGAAGATTTCTTTATGTCGCGCAATTTGTAAAAAGTGTCCGTCGGGGCCATTTTAGTATTTTAGATCAAGGCGCTTTCCCGCGGGGGCTCACCAATATTTACTCAAATTACTTTACCCGTTTATTTGAAGATAAAGAAAACCCACAAAATTACCTCAAAGATTATTTGCCGCTTTTCCAACTTATTGTTAGTGCCTATGAACCACTTCCTCTCGAAGAAATTAATGATATTTTAGAACTTGAGGAAGAAGTTTTTATCGACCGGGTTGAATATATTTCGGCAATGTTTCCGGTCTTTGAAAATAACATTGTTCCAATTCACAAAAGTGTTATCGATTGGTTAATTGATCGTAGTTCAAGTGGAAAGTATAGTATTTTTAAGTCAAGTTCTAATAATTTCATTGGTATGTATTACCTTAACAAATACTACACTGGACGATTAAACGATTACGGCTTTAATTACTTAACAAAGCATTTATTAAATTCACGGCAGACCGAAAACGCCGCGGGACTTTTAAAGGATGAAGCTTTCATTGCCCGGAGATTAGAATTAAATGGGTTAGATACTTTTGCGCGTGACGCTGTTGGTGAACTCGAAGTATTATTTACTCTTAGCAAGATTGATTGCCATGATGTTTTACGCTCACCAACCTTTATGAAGGTAGTTTTGACCCATCGTAAATACTTCTATAATTCAGGCCTCTACTTTAGACTCAGTAAAATCGGTCTTATTAAAGCCTTTAACGAGGTGGCAGATAGTTACGGACAACATGGCGGACTTATTTTAGGTAACTTCCTATACATTACGGAAAAATTTAAAGAAGGCGTCGATGCACTTAATCCGTTACTCGTAAATAAGGACGCATTGACCATTGCGGAAGTCGCCGAGATTTATAGCATTTTAGCGATGAGTCACCGCAAGCTCGTTAACTTTGATGAGAGTAATCATTACACCAAATTAGCGCTTTCGCTGGGCGGAGAAAATGATGCTTTATACGAAAAATCATTAGCGAATTTAATGAAAGGCAAAATTGCTTTCCAACGACTTGATTGGGAATCTTCTTACCTTGAAATAGAAAATAGTATCAAAATGCTGCAAAAAGCGATTCCTTTACTATCAAGTGACGACGATAAGATTAATCACGAAATGTTTATTGCGGAGTACGCTCGTGTTTTTGCGGACTCGGCAATTTGGCATAAGGATTATGAACTAGCGAAAAATTATTTAGATAAAGCAAGCGAAATTTATACCCGTCTTAAAGTAAAGGACCGCTATTACGTTCGCTATATTTACACCACAATCTTTTTAGAAATCGGGTTAAAAGAATACGGTAAAGCGGTTGAAAGTATTAAACGAATCATGCCCCTTATTGAATCGCATTATGACACTTTCCAAATATATTTATATGAAGCAATGGCGCTTATCGGCTTAAAAGAAAAAACTGAAGCACTAAAAGCGATTGAAAAAGGCTTAGAACACGCCCAAGCAATTGAAGCAGAGATTGAAATTGCCTCGCTTCTTGCTCTTCAAGATATACTCGAAGAAGGAAGTGCAGTTCGAGAGTTTAGAAATCAAGATATTGAACGCTGGTACGCTTATGTTAAAAAATATATGAAGGAGCACTTATAAGATGAAAGTAATCTTACTTGGAAGTAATGGCTGGTATCATTCACGCGGCCAAGAAACGACGTCAGTCTTAATTTATGACGAAGAAACATGTATCATAATTGACGCTGGAACAGGGCTGCTAAATTTAAAGAAATACATCGATATTGTTAATAAATACGACAAAATCTACCTCTTTTTATCACATTATCACTATGATCACACTTTAGGTTTAACCCTAATTGAAGAGCTAAAACTCCATGATAAACTCGTTATTTATAGTGCCGATGCTTATAATAAAACCCCAGGAGAACTGTTACAAGCTTACTATAAGTCACCTTATGTGGGAGGTTCTATAACTGGAGTTGTAAACCGCGCGAAGTTTGTCTCTTACACTGAACATGATGTTATCCACCTTGGCAAAACCAAAGTTTCTTTTTACGCTAATGTTCATAGTGATCAAAGTTACAGTTTCAATATTAATGATGAAATCTTAGTGTCGACTGATAATGATTTTGCTCAAAGTGAAAGACCATTAAATAAGTTTAAACTCGCTTTTATCGAAATTTGGGACTTTGCTGCGACAACTGGTCATATGCACACACCAATCGAAACAATTTTTAACTATTTAGATCATAATGAAGTTAAAGCGAAGTTAGTGGCTATCCACCAAAATCCTGCGATTGAAGGCGCAGCCTATGAACTCTACAAAAAAACTTTAGAGGACCGGGGCATCATCTGTGGGGCGGATAATCTAAAATTTGACGTTTGATGTCCTAAATGAAATACGAAAACCCACTCCAGTGAGGAAAGTTTACTTAAAACTCATTGCAGTGGGCTTTTTTGATGCCCTTCTTCATTATTTGTTTATAATTAAAGGCGATGGAGAATTAAATTATGGATAAATTATTAAAACTTTTAAAAGCAGAAACAAAACGGCAAAATGATGGACTTGAATTAATTGCTAGTGAAAATTTTACAAGTAAAAAAGTTCGAGCCTTAGCAGGATCAATCTTAACCAACAAATATGCGGAAGGCTATCCCGGACGAAGATATTACGGTGGTTGCCGTTATATTGACGAAATTGAACAAACCGCGATTGATTTAGTCACCGAATTATTTGGCGCAAAATTCGCTAATGTTCAACCGCATAGTGGCAGCAGTGCTAATATGATTGCTTACGCTAGTGTCCTCGAAATGGGTGATAAGATTTTAACGCTTTCACTTAATGAAGGTGGACACTTAACGCATGGTAGTCCGGTTAACTTTTCTTCAAAACATTACGAGGTTACGCATTATCATTTACTCGATGACGGACGGATTGATTATGACGGTTTACAAGAGCTTGCAAAGAGTCTCCAACCAAAACTAATTCTTGCGGGATTCTCTGCCTATCCTTTTGCAATTGACTTCAAACGGATTGGCGAAATTGCAAAAAGCATCAATGCTTACTTTATGGTCGATATGGCGCATATTGCAGGCTTAATCGCGGCAAAAAGGCATCAAAACCCTTTTCCACACGCTGATATTGTTACTTCTACTACTCACAAAACACTACGTGGGCCACGTGGCGGAATCATTCTAACTAACAGTGAAGAAATTATTAAAAAAGTTAATTTTAATACTTTCCCAGGAATGCAAGGTGGACCACTTGAAAATATTATTGGGGCGAAAGCACAAGCATTTTACGAAGCGCTTCAACCAGAATTTACTACTTATATTGATCAAGTTTTACTTAATACTGAAACTGCTTCTGATACATTCATTAAGTTTGGTGCGGTTGCAAGTAAGAGTGAAACCCACCTCTTCTTACTAAACACTAAAGCCTCTTACGGATTAACCGGAAAAGAAGCAGAAACAATGTTAGAAGAAATTAATATTACGACGAACAAGAATATGCTGCCGAAGGATGACGAGCGGCCAAATACAACTTCTGGATTACGGCTTGGTTTTGCAGCGGTGACGACGCGCGGACTAATGACTGAGGGGGCCCGGGAGACCGCAACTATTATTCACGAGTTTTTAAAAGGTATTATTTCCAAGCAAGTTGCGAAGCGTCGAGTTAAGGATTTAACCAAAGAACTTTCCGCTATTGATAGAATTTAAAATCGTCTCATGTTATAATTTTACGGATAAAAAAGGAGCAAAAAATGAAAAAAGCATTAGTGTATTTCCAATCAGGCGGACCAACCGCAATCATTAACACTTCGTTTTATGGTGTTATTAAAGAAGCAAAACGCCAAACGGACCATATCGGCGGAATTTATGGAAGTTTAAATGGCATTGAAGGACTTTTATACGACAACTTAATTGATTTACGGAAGGAAGACGAAGCGCAAATCGAATTATTAAAGCAAACTCCCGCTGCGGCTTTAGGAACAACTCGTTATAAATTAAGTGGTGATATTAATCATGAAGATTATCAAAAAATCTTAAAAACCGTTCAAAAACATAATATTGGTTATGTTCTTGTTAATGGCGGTAATGATTCAATGGATACTTGTTACAAATTATCAACCTTCTTCCGCAAAGCAAATGCGGATGTTCGCGTTATTGGTATTCCTAAAACCGTTGATAATGACTTAGCTTATACTGATCACTGTTTAGGTTACCCAAGTGCAGCGCGTTACGTTGTCCAAAGTATTCAAGACATTGCCTTAGATAACAAAGTGTATAGCAAATCAAAATTCGTTATTGTTGAAGTTATGGGCCGTCATGCTGGCTGGCTTACCGCTGCGGCAAGTTTAATCCAAGATCCAGACCTTAAACCAGATTATATTTATCTTCCTGAAGAAAAATTTGACCTTGAAGAGTTCTTAGTAAAAGCAAAAGAAGCTTATGAAAGCAAAAAAAGAGCCCTCTTTGTGGTTAGTGAAGGAATTGAAGCCCAAATGCCAGCGGTTAATAAAGCCGTTGACTCATTTGGTCATATGCAACTTGGCGGATTCTGCACCCAACTCGCAGGAATTGTTAAAGATCGTTTAGGTTACTCCACTCGGCCAATCGAATTTAGTCTTCTTCAACGCGCTGGAACATTTGCAATTAGTGAAATCGACCAAAAAGAAGCAATTAAAGTTTCAACGATGGCGGTTAAGAAAATCGTGTCCGGTAAATCAGGAATGATGGTTATTATTGACCGTTTACCAGGAAAAGAATACAAAGTAAGTTACAAACTTAAAAACTTACGTGGTATTGCGAACGTTGAACATAAAATGTCCCCAGAATTAATTAAAGACGTCAATAATGGCGGTAAACTCTTTAGTGAATACTTAACTCCCCTTATTGCTAAACCAATTAAGTTTGATTTAGAAGGTGGAATAGCTCGTTATACAATCTTAAAAAAAGTTAAAGTTTCCTAAGTTAATTAATAAAAGACAACCAAAACACTAAACTTCGGTTGTCTTTTTTATTTTATAAAAAAAAGATATAATTTACTCATGTGGTGGCCATATGCTCTTCTTGCGGTTATTCTTCTTATTGGAGCATATTTTGTTTTTGCTTTTACAACTTTTAATATTCTTTTTCGCCGCCCACTCCCAGTTCCGATAGTATATATGCAACCACTCTTTACGAAGAATTTTAAAAAACACGTCCCCGAAATTAAAAAAGCCCAACTTTTTTATAAAGAGTTAGCTGGAGAAAAGATTAGTATTGAAAGTAGCAATGTTAAATTAAGTGGAGTTTTCTATGAGAATAAAGAAAGTAACAAAATTGTTGTTTTTGTCCATGGTTATTATTCCCATGGCTTACACGACATTGGTTATCTTGGACGTCTTTATCAAGACCTTGGTGTTTCACTTTTAATTATTGATCAACGTTCATGTGGCGAGAGTGAAGGAAAGTTTTCTTCTTTTGGTATTTTTGAACGCTTTGATGTGCGAGAATGGCTGTTTTACTTAGAAAAAAGATTTAATGGCCAAAAGGATGTTTATCTCCACGGCGTTAGTATGGGCGCTGCGACTAGTTTAATGGTGACGGCGCTAAACGGATTACCACAGAGTTTTAAAGGCGTTATTGCTGACTGTGGGTATTCGGGAACAAAAGGGGTTTTACTCTATGTTGGCAAGCGCATTTTAAAGATTCGCCCGAGCTTTCTATTTTGGGGTGTTAACATTTTTGCCCGCGTGCAGGGCGGCTTTAATTTAAAAGAAATGAAAGTCAGTCAAGAACTCAAAAAGAATGAATCAATTCCTGTTTTATTTATTCACGGCACTGATGATAATTTTGTTCCTTTTAATATGTCAGTGAAGAATTTTAAAGCACTCTCAGTCAAGGATAAAAAATTAGTGTCAATTGTCGGAGCAGAACATTGTGGGAGTTACTTGGAAAATCATGAACTCTATTTTAATGAGGTTAAAAGTTTTATTGATGAACACTAAGCGATATGAAAGAATCATGCAACTTGTGGATGAAGCAGCTTTTTTAAAGGTAGGCAAAAGTAAACTAATTGTTTTTGGTGTCGGCGGGGTTGGTGGTCAAGCGCTGGAAAGTTTAGTACGTGCTGGGTTTCGCACTATTACAATCGTGGACCGTGACGTCGTCGAAGAATCTAATTTAAACCGGCAACTCATTGCTACTTCTAAAAATCTTGGAGAACCAAAAGTAGAAGCGGCAAAAGCGCGAATGCTTGAAATAGACCTAGATTGCGCGATTGAGCCGCTTTATACCGCAGTAAGTGCCCAAAACATCAATGAATTTAATTTAGAAAAGTATGATTTTGTTATTGATGCGATTGATGATTTCCCGGCAAAAATGGCCTTAATTAAATATTGTATTATTAACAAAATACCACTTATTAGCGCAATGGGCGCTGGTAATCGCTTTGATCCCACTAAAGTTTTTATTACTGATATTAGTAAAACTTCCGGTGATCCGCTTGCGAAGAAAGTTAGACTTGAATTAGCAAAGGAACAGCTAAAAGGTTTAACGGTCGTTACATCAAGCGAACTCCCAAGCCCGAATAAGGGATTTAAACCAGGCAGCACTTCTTTTGTTCCGCCCGCTGCAGGACTAGCTATTGCAAGTTATATTTTTAAGAAGATTATTGAAAAATAGTATGATAAGATAATGAATATGAAGCGAACAAGAAGAACTTACGTTCTTGAATTTTTAAAAAGTTCCGTTAGTGTGTTGAAATACAAGTTTTTTAAGATTAAACCACGGACTGACCGGATTGGTAAATATAAAGAAATTCCGTTTAAAGAAAGTAACACTAATATTGAAGAAGCCATTAAAAAAGGTGAACCATTTGCAGCGGTTCGTTTTGGCGCAGTTGAACTTAGTGCAATTAATAACTATGAAAAGATTCGCTTTAACTTCGCTTTTAAATATAAAAAGAGCGTTGTTTCGAGTATTAAGAATAATGCTGGCGTTTTTCCACCCACCAAAGAGATTATTACCCACTACGCTAAATATATGATTGAACATTTAAAAGAAACCGATTATTTAGGCATTAGCGGTCTTCATATGGAAAATTACTATTTTAAATATTTAACTCCATACGCTGTTCCGGTTCAAAATTGGAGTCTTGATCCCTTACTTGGCGGGTGGTCACACCTGCTTGCTGGTAAGAAAGTCTTAGTTATTTCTCCTTTTGCCAAGCAAATCGAAGAACAATATCAAAAACGACATCTGCTCTTTAATAAAGACCCTAATATACTGCCGGAATTTGAACTTGTGACGATTGAAACAATGCTGACGAATGGCGATGGGGAAGACGAGCGGTTTATTAATTGGTTTGAAGCGCTTGACTATTTAAAAATTGAAATACTTAAAGTTGATTTTGATATTGCTCTCGTTGGTGCGGGAGCTTACGGCACTCCGTTATGCCTTTATATTAAAGAAATAGGCAAGACCGCTATCCAAAGTGGCGGCGCTACACAACTTCTCTTTGGCATTATTGGCAAAAGATGGGAAAATAGAGAATACGTTAAAATACATATTAATCCGCATTGGGTTCGAGCTGAAAGAAAACCAACAGGATTCATAAATATTGAGAAAGGATGTTACTGGTAATGAAAAATAAGTCACGCGTCGAAAATATACGTCTCTTAACATTATTTTTAGCTTTAGAATTAATGCTTTTTATCGCTTTTGATCTTGGTAATATTGGGGTTGTTTTAAAGGGCATTGCAATTGTATTTGCGATTATTCTATTGCCGCTTTTTTGGAAAGAAACAAAGGCTGATTTAGCCTCCGGATTATATTTCTTACTCATGCCACTTTTCTTTTATGGCGTCTTTCTCCTCCTCTCACCAGCTTACGGTAAGTATGACGGTTTTGTTGGTCCAAGCATAACGATTATGAACTACTCAATGTTTGAACGGCTCATTAGTGCCTTCGCACTTTTAGCAATTATCTTACTTGGTTACTTTTTACAAAAGAGTCGTGTTTTCTCGACAAAAGTCGTCTATATTACGCTTTTAGTAGGATTAACGCTGCCCCTTCTTATTTCTTTAATTGCTACTTTAGCTACTTTTGGCTTCTTTCATACACTTCTTTATGCCGGCAAAGTTATCTTCTATAATGGCCAAGCTTATTCGGTTGCAAACCAAGCTTCGCTCCTTGTTGGTTTCAAACTGATGAATGTTGATATTGATGTTTTGATTAATAGTGCGCTCTTTATAACAAGCGTTGCGACTGGCCTAATCTTTATTAAAAAAGACACGAATAAATATGTGACAATTACCCTTTCAGTCGTCGGCGGAATTGGGCTTTTAACAATTGTTTTAACTGGTTCATTTTTAAGTTTAATCTTCTTATTACCAGCGCTTGCTTTTGCGCTTCTTAAACGCTTTGAATTACTAAAAAAACTTGATAATAAAATAACCGGTTTTGTTATTCTTGGTGTACTTGGCGCTGGATTACTTGTCTTTATTATGGGCGCGTTTAACGTCTTTAATATTCAAGGATTTTACCAAAGAGTGCCACTTCTGCGAAAATTATTATTCAATAGTTATATGCAACGGTTTTATCTTATCTTTAGTGAATCGTTCCGCTCTTTTACTTTAACTGGTTTTGCGAGTAATTATGTTGGAGGCACTAAGGTATTCCCGTCGCACTCCCTCTTCTTTGATGTTCTTTGGATTGACGGGCTTGTTCCCTTCCTCTTACTAATGGCATTCCTTGTTTTAGCAATTATTGCCATTTACCGCTATTTCAAGGAGAGTGAAGACGACGTTATACTAAAAGTTGCAGTTATTAGTGTCTTTATTACGATCTTCATCCGTTCCCTCCTTAATTATCCGTTTAACAAATTTATCTTTGATGAAGACATGGCTAAAAATAATTTCCCATTAATTAATCAACCAGAATTTCTTGTTTTTGTTTTCCTTGTTGGTTATATGTTTAAAACTAAAAATAGACCGGAGGTAGTTAGTAATGAAAATGAATAAAATTTTGCCACTTCTTGGAATGGTAACTATTCTAACTGGCTGTACTCTTGTTGGTGAAACGTATAACGAGGGTGAATTTCATACTCAAGAATTCTCACAAAACTATTACCGGATGATGCCGGAGCGGTTTTTAAAGGGCGATTACGTTGAAGAGGTTTATACCATCACGGATCAAGTAGGGTTATCGCAACCTTACAACAACGCCTTTAAAGAGATAATGCTTGGCGATATTATTAATAGTGATAATGCGATGGACATTGACAAAACAATCGACCTCTACGGTAACGAAACAGTCACGAAAATTAATAAAGATGAAGATCCTTTAGCGGTCTATGAAGAACTTGGTAAGTCATCGAACACTTACGCAAGTTGGTATCATTACGCAAAAAACAATAATTTAAGTGTCAGTGCTGGAAACGAAAAAGTAAAGTCAAGCTTTAAAAAAGGCTACTTCTCTAAATTAACGGACGGGTTAATTCTTTGTGACGGCACTGGTTCTTTAGTGCGGATGCAAATAGATGAAAACGGAATCGGTCAAGTCTTTGATCACGAACTCATTTATTACCGTAACTTCATTCTCTCCGCTCGGGGCGGGACTGATGTTGATTACACTGGAATGGAGCGCGTCAGAACTGCGAAAGTAGAATTTAATATTAGTTTCTATATTGAAAAAAGTACAACCCCTAATTCTAAAGGGAAAAAGATTACGCTTAATTACGTTGTTGACGGCTTACAAACCGATGACAGTGGCACAACGACAGTTATGAGTTTTGATCTTACAAAAGTCTTACCAGAAAAAGACACTTTAAAACGTGTCAGTGGAATGAGTATTGATTATAAGTTGTTAAGTCACGATTATTTAATGCCAGGTGGCGTAAAAGACGAGAGTGTAGACGGAGAGTTTGCCTTAATGCTTTATGAAGTTATGTTTCCTTTTTCTTCATGGTACTAGAAATATCTAACCACTGACTAATTTCAAAATCAACTGCGTCATCTGCGAAACGGAGTGTCCCTTTTGCGGGTGTAAAAGTAAATTCATTAAAATAAACTTTGTTGCTAAGGACAAATAAGTCAACCCGGCAATAAAGTAAGCCTTCCGCTAGTTTTTCAGCGTATTTTATTAATTCTGGTAAAAGTGAGGGATTTCTTTCGGGTTTACCACTACTTTGCCAATCATTAAACTGCGCCCGAGGAAAAGGAGTGCCGTCCGCATAAAAATTATCGTAATGAATGTCTTTACCGCGGTCACTAACAACATAATAATAACGAGCAACACCGTTAAAGACGTGGATTTTATATTCTAAAGGAAGATGAGCTTCGTCACCTAGATACTCTTCAATGATAAAACCCGGCTTTATTTTTGAATAATGTGGTTCGATAGTTTGTTTGCCGTAATCAGTTGAAAGCCATTTTCTAAGTTGGTATTTAAGTTTTGGAACGTTTAATTGATCTTTATCCGCGCAAATATAATTAAAGGCACAAGCATGGACTCCTTTAATGACAAACTTGTTAGGAAGAGCATTAAAGTCAATTGCGTCAACATCGTGATAAATTCCCACTAAGGGGATTAAAAGATGTTCAAGGCCTTGTTTAGCGACTCTTGTTCTTGCTCTAATGCGTGAAGTAGCGTTTATTACATCTTGGGAATACGGAAAATAGTTAAGGCGAAAATGCTGAAGCTTTTCAGTATAACGATCAAGGGTTTTCCAATTTAGTTTTCGACCAGTAATATAGCGATATTGCCAAGAAACATACCATTTGCGGGGAGCAAGTAGTAAAAGCGGCCGCATAATGTTAGCAAACTTCTGTTTTTCGGGTTTCACTTTAAAATTCGGATTAGCGCCCATTTTGCCCTCCTTTTACTAAATCATAGACTAGTTGTTCTTTGGAAATTAATAGAAGACCCACGTATATTATCCCACCAATGACAATTGAAAGGCCAACTGTTGCTAAACTTGCAATAGGTGGAGTAAATGTCTTTAGTAGTAAGACAAGCGCTAAACTAATTGCACTAGCGGCTACTATTTTTAAGTTGTTCCAGTTAAAGAAGTGTCGCAGTGTGTATTTGCGGGTCAAGACAAAGATAATAGCTAAAATGAGTACTTCAGACACCAAAGTAATAATTGCCACACCTAAAAGCGGATTATCCGGGAAAACAAAGAGTGCAAAGATAATACTAAGCGTAATGTTAAAGACAAGAGCAATAAGCATAGTTATAAAATATGTTTTTTCTTTTTGTAGCGGCACTAAGACTTGTTGATAAATACCGTCATGAATACTATAAGTTAACATCATCGGAGCAAGGATAGATAAGGCTAAAACCGCATTCTTTGTAGATTCTGCGTCCCAATAAGGACTGCCTGCGACAATGAAGTTAATAATCTCTGGGGCTAGTCCAACAACAAACATTACCGCCGGCACGCCAATAAAAAAAATGATGTTTGAACTATAGTTAATAATTGAATTAAAAGCCGGAATATTATCGTCACGCAGCGCAGCGGTTGTCCTAATTACGAAGACTCCACTGAGTGAAGTAATAATTGTAATTACTATTTCGATTCCCCGTATCCCGACTGAATACGCCCCGGTTGAACGGAAAGAGTCATCAATATAACCAAGAATCAGCGAATCACTTTGATTATAGGCAGTAATAATGAAAGTAATGCCAAAAACAAATAATAGAGACCTAGTTAAGTACTTCAAGTTTATCTTCCGCTTGTTTGAAAAAGAGACACCTTCTCGTTTCAAAAATATAAGGTTAGAGAAGACTGTTAAAAATGTTCCGAGTAAATTAAGGAGAGCATAAATATATAAATCATGGTCATTTTGCACAAAAATAATAATTAAGAGAGTACTAAAGACGGTGATAGCAATTGACCGAACTGAAGTATAAAAGACGCGATCAAGCGCAATATATACCCATTCAAAGGAAAAAACTCCAACTAAAAGGTTCGTTGAAAGTAAAAAGACGAGTTGCCAGAGGTTTTCACTAACAATGACGCCACGCCCCAAAAACATAATAACGAGGAAAGCAACATAGGATAATCCGGTTGTAATTAACTGCAGAATAAAGAATGATTGGATTTTACTATTTAAGGCTTCTTTATCGTCTTTCACCTTTGCGCATTCTCGAGTAGCAATAAGCGGAATACCAAGCCGTGAAATAATTAAAAAGTAATAAACAAAAGTGTTGGCCCAACTATACATCCCCATTGCCGAGGCGCCAAGCGCTTGCGAGGCAAACGGAAACGAGATAAAAGAAAGCAGGGCGATAGAGACTGTTCTAATGAGGGTAAAGATAACGGGCGACCGCATTTCTTTTCGTTGCATGAAGTAATTATAGTATATTTTAATTATTTTTTATTAAAAAATAAGCAAATAATGACAAAATTTCAATAAAAATATGAACAATGAACTAAATATTTAAAGTCTTTGAATGAGGTTTGCAATGCGGTCAAGGGTTATTTTTTCGTCAATTGCTGCGACTAAAGCTTTCTTCGCAGAGATTGCCCGAACCCGCCAAAAATCGTAATCTTTAAGAACATCACGAATGGCTTTTATTATAGTTTCTTTTTCGTTATCGTTAATCCAACAAATTGTGTCACCGACTAATTTCTTAATTTCTTCGTTTAAAGTTGAAATTGTGACTGTTTCACTATTAATGTAATCGAGAACTTTACTTGGAACTGAATATAAATCAATTTGGGGATCAAGTGGTCGTGGGTTAATTAGTATTTTAGCTTTCTGCGCTAAATGGAAAGCGACTTCAGGAGAAACTTGACCAATAAATTCAATGTTAGGGTGATGTTCTCGTCTTAACTCCTCCGCTAATGGACCGTGTCCGGCAATTGTTAACTTAAGTGGTATACGTTTATCTTTAAAAATCTCAATTAAGTTTTTAACACCATATCTTTCGTATAACGCACCAGCAAAAAAGGCATATTCGTCATGTGTTTCTTCATTGCTTGTTTTTGAATTGATAAAACCCGGAACAATCAAGTGTGGTTTATCATTATCGTTAAAGAGTTTAAGAAGACCACTAGTTAAGGTTAAATAACCGTCACAAATGCGACTTAATTTAAAAACAGACTCACTATACTTTTTTCTCGCACCAGTAATGTTCAGCGGATTATCTGTGACTATACCAATAATCTTTACGTTCATAGCTTTCTTAATTTTATGCGCTAAAGTTAAGAGAGTGACATTTAAAACGTCAACAAAAATAACATCGGGCGCAAATTTCTTTGCTTCTTTAATTGTGGGATGAACAAGAGAATAACGACGGAATAAAACATTGTTGACAAAGCACGGATAATAGTAAATATCGTTTCTTGCACTTTTAACAAAAAACTGTTTTTCCATTGCTCGTGCACTAACGACTTTCATCGTAAAAGTAGTGGATAATAAATCAATAAATTTAGTGTGAAAATTTTGATTACTCGGGTTAGGAGCAGTCTTATTTTCCGCTAAAAAAGTTGCATAATCTTTCGGATGGCGAGCGGTTGTTAAATAAAGAATTTTCATTTTATTCGCTCCAATATTTCTAAGTGTTTTTTGATTGATTCTTCAACAGAAATTGCGCTCTTTATTGCAGCATTAAAGTAGTCTTTTCTGAATAATTTATTGAGTGAATCCGCTATATTATCACTAACAAAAAGACCATTAATATCATCCTTAATTACTTCACAAGCAGCGACCATATTTGGTGAAGTAAGAATGTTAAGACCGTGCGCTAAAGCCTCATTAATTACATGCCCATAAATGTCATAATTGCTCAAATACACGGCATTATCGGCGTGTTTTAAGTAATTAAAGACAATTTCCTTGCTCGCGTAAGGTAGTAAAAACACATTCTTTAGATTGTACTTTTCGATCAATTCTTCGTACTCTTTATGCAGTGGACCTTCACCCACAAAGATGAGCGAATTTGTTGGGGGAACATCACGCCAGGCCTTTATAATTGCTTCATTATTTTTACGCTTAATAAAGCTTGTTACACATATCGTAAAATTGTCACTTTTAATGCCTTTTTCTTCCCAAAATTTTGCTTTTTCTGCTCCGGAAAGTTTAGTATTAACAATGTCTTTTTGATAGACAGTAGAGTAGGGATAATTGTTAATAAAATGTGCCGGCGCTCCGTAATGAGTTAAGTATTCATTAGCCTTATAAGCTGGGCTAAAGTAGAGAGAAGCGCCACTTATAAAGTATTTTTTTATTCTATAAGCAAGTTTGTTTTCTGCCTTAACAATGCCCCCGTTAATATAGAAAGCATAAGGAATTTTTTTCCGCTTTAAGTAGCGAAGCGCAATCATTTCCGTAAGTGTAGAATAACCATTAATAATGATTAAATCGTATTTATTGTGTTTGATATGTTTTTTAACCCCGAATGAAAGGTGATTTTCGTTTCCTAAGGAAAGACCTTTAATTTTATGGAGAGTAAATTGATACTTTTGTTCATTATAAAACTCTTTTTGCCGATCTTTTGCTTTTCCTCGTTCAAAAATAACGTGTAAATCATGATGAGCACTAAGGCCATTAAGAAGCGCAACTTTATAAGGCGCTGGATGATTAAAAACAAATAGAATTTTCATAGCCTATCTATTATACCGCAAAAGAGCGGTCAATCCGCCAATATTTAGTGGCGTGCTATAATAAACCTATGCGACGAGTCAATTCATGGGAAGAGTTTTTTAAAGAAGTAAAAGAAACAATGTACTTTCAAAACATTGAAACTTTTTTAAACAAGGTTTACAGTGAAAAAATTGTTTATCCGCCACGTGATTTAGTCTTTAATGCTTTTACGTTAACGCCATTCAGCAGTATCAAGATTGTCATATTAGGACAAGATCCTTATCACAATATTGGTGAAGCAATGGGCCTTGCTTTTTCGGTTCCTGAAGGAATTAAAATCCCACCAAGCTTACGAAATATTTATAAAGAGTTAGATGAAGATATAGGCAAAAAGGAGCGAAATAGCGGCGATTTGTCGTATTTAGCGCCTCAAGGGGTCTTTCTTTTTAACACCATCTTAACAGTTGAAGCAGATAAACCTCTTTCGCATAATCGTAAAGAATATGAGGCATTTACCAATGACGTTATTACTGCGATTAGTTTAAAAGCGGAACCTGTTGTCTTTATTTTATGGGGCGCAAAAGCTAAAATTTATCAAAAAGCAATTAAGGGAACTAACAACTTAATTATTACTTCTGCCCATCCTTCTCCTTTAAGCGCTAACCAAGGAGGTTTTTTTGGAACAAAACCTTTTTCACGAGCAAATGCGTTCTTAAAAGAACACGGACTAACACCGATTAATTGGAATAACGATTAGTTTTTGCTATAATATTTTCACGGGAGCTAGGTATGCCTGGCTGAGAGGAACAATGAATGTTCGACCGAACCTGATACAGATAATGCTGGCGTAGGGATGAATTTTTGCCTTCACGCTAGTAGTGGGGCATTTTTTATTGCTCGTGGAGGAAATATGGAAAAAACAAAACCTATCAAAAGGAATTGGGTAGAAAAGTGGTTTGGGCGGATGCTTACAGTCCGGGGTATTACGGAAATGGCAATGTTAGTCGCGCTTGGAATCGTCTTGGATCGACCATTTTTAAAAATTAGTTTTAGTGAAGGCGTTTCTCTTAGTTTAACCATGGTGCCGCTTTTTATCATTGCTCTCCGTTTCCCAGTTGTGGATAGTTTCTTAGGAATTGGGGTAGTTTACGGATTTACAACGTTATTACTCGACGGCTATCGGTTCGAAAGTTATCCACTTGATTATTTATTGGCTTACGGCTCAATAGCGATAGCTTCCTTCTTCCGCTTCTTCATTTTTAACCGTAACAACAAGATATACATGCGCTATACAGTTTTAGTACTCTCCGTCTTTCTTAGTGTTAGTGTCCGGATTCTTTGGTCAACAATTAATGGGTTACTTATTTACGAGAGTCCTTCTTTTCTTGCTTCGTTTCTCTATAACGCCCCCGCTATGGCGGCTTCTGCCGTACTAGTTGCTCTTGTATTATTTCTCCTTTTTCCAACATTAGAGAGATTTAATCCACAAATTTACTTAAGTGGCTTTAATAAACGTAAATAGAATAACAACCCGCTCCTTTAGTATGTTATACTAAAAAGGGGATAGGAAAATGATTTTAAATTACACAAAAAAGACAAACCAAGAATTGGAACGTTTAATTTTAACTGATGATCCGGCAGCGCTACATGAATTAGCCCGACGCCTAGTCCAAGGTGAAGGAATCGCTGAAGATAATAAACGCGGACTTGACCTTGCACGCAAGTCTGAAAAAATGGGTTACGCCCCTGCCGATACTGTTTTAGGGTTTTGCTATTTTTATGGCAAAGGTGTCCCTGAAGATAAAATGAAAGGCTTTGAATACTTTCAAAGTGGAGCTCTTAAAGGGCATGATGCCGCCCAGTATAATATGGGAATTGCCTACGAACGGGGAACAGTTGTTCCGCAAAATTACCAATTAGCGCTTGAGTGGTACCATAAAGCCGCAGAGCAAAAATTTGCTAAAGCACTTTATAAAATCGGCTATTTTCATGAATTTGGCCTTGGTGTACAAATTGATGTTACAAAAGCATTCACATTTTATGAAAAAGCCGCGAATTTAGGGTATATTAAAGCGGAGGTCGAAGTTGGTCGTGGTTACTTAGAAGGCCGAGGTCTCTTACGAGATAAAGAAAAAGCAAAAGAATATTTAGGTAGAGCAGCGCGTAAAGGCGACCGAACAGCCGCGCGGTTATTACGAGATATAGAATAGAGGGAAAAATGGACGAAAAAGACTTAGAAAAAGACATCGATGTCGTTGAAGAAAAAGATGTTGAAGCAGAAGTAGTTGAAACAAACATAGATAATCTTGAAGTAATTCAAGCCGAATCACATATGGAAGAAGGCGATAACACTGTTGTTGAAGAGTTCCCACCAATTGAAAGTTTAGAAGCAGAGAAAGCCGCTTTTGTTAAAACATATAAAAAGTCGCAATTTGTGAGCTATATTGTTGTTGCTTTAATGATCGTAGTGGTTGTTGTCTCTTATGTTTGGTTATTTAAGATTAACCAATGGGCGGGAATAGTGCCAATTATTGTCGCTTTAATCGGTTCAACCGTTTTTAATAATTTTCATCGTAAAAAGATTACCGCGAAAGTCCGTCTATATATGGACAGTTACAATCGTGAATTAAATCGGATTGTTTTAGACAATAGTGAATTTGAAAATTATGTTTATGATTTTAATGCTTTGATTGAAAGTGACGATTTTATTAAAGCCCGAATCTTAAAAGATATCGTTAACACTAATTCACGTAATTTAATGCGTTATGACATTGGTCACTGGAATGTCAGTTTAGCGGATTTTGTTGCTTACCGTCCTGACGGAAAAAGAGCAACTGCTGCCTTTCACGGCAAATTCCTTAGTGCTTCACGTGATAAATCGATTGATGGACGGATTATCGTTTACTTAAAACCAGATCCAAACTTCTTTAAAGACGGAAAAGGACCAGATGACATTGAAGATCTCGAAGTAATAAGTGACGACCCAAATTACACCATTTACGCAACGGACGCTAAAACCGCTAAATTCTTAAATAAAGAAGCTTTAGCGAAACTTTTAGAAGTAAAACCAAGCAATCAACTCGCAGATGTATTAGTTTCAATTTACGAAAATAAAGTTGCGGTCACACTATCTTATGGTAGTGATTTAATGGTTGTTCCTTATAAAGAACCAGTTCCGGTCGCCGCAATTCATAAATATGCGGATGACGTAACGGTTCTAAATGCCTTTTTTACTCTATTAAAGTAAAAAAAACATAATTTCTATGCTAAAATAAGACATCTATCAAGGTTAGGTGTTTTATGGATACTACAGATAAGTGGATTAAAATCCAAAGCTATAAACACGATGGAGGACTCCATCGTTTTTGGCGTCGCTCATTCATATTACAAAATGACGAAGATTGGTTAATAGTCGCCTCGCGCCGTACCCAAGTAGTAGAAGGTAACGGTCGTCGGTGGTATACAAAAGAACCAGCAGTCTCCTTTTTTAGTAAGAAAAATTGGTACAACGTTATTGCGATGCTTAAAGAAAGCGGCATTGTTTTCTATACAAATATTGCTTCCCCGACCATTATTGAATCCGGGATTGCTAAGTACATTGATTACGATTTAGATATTAAACGTTATAGTGACAGTGCGATCCGTTTTCTTGATAAGAAAGAATACGAACGACACATTAAACATTATCAATATAGCGACGATTTAGTTAAAATTATCGATTTTAAACAAAATCAAATTGTAGAGATGATTAACAATAATATTTTCCCGTTTATTGATAGTGAAGTAGTCCGCTATTTCGAAGTCTTTAAACGTGAAACTGAAGATAAAGATTAGTAAGGTTTTAAGTAACGATTATTACTTAATCGTGCTATAATTTTGGCGTTATGAGATATGAATTTATTACCCATAGTGCTCTTGAAACAAAAGAAGTTGGTCAAAAACTAGCGGCTATTTTGCGTGAAGGCGACGTTATTTTACTTAAAGGTGACTTAGGAGCAGGAAAAACAACCCTAACTAAAGGCATTGCTGAAGGACTTAATGTCGGTGAAAAAGTTAATAGTCCTACTTTTAACATTCTTAAAATTTATCTAAATGGTCGGATTCCCCTTTTTCATATTGACGCTTATCGCTTAGCGGATAATGATGACGATATTGGGCTCGACGAATATATTGCCACTGAAGGCGTTAGTGTCATTGAGTGGCCAGACTACATTGCTAAATTATTACCAAACGAATATTTAACGATAACTATTACCCATCTTGAGTTAGAAAAGCGCAATATTGTCCTTGAAAGTAAGGGACGCTATGAGAGTCTCATTAAGGAGTTAATCAAAGCTTTATGATTAGTTTACTTTTAGATTCTTCAAGTAAAGTTATGGCGCTTGCTTTAGCGCGTAACGGACAAATTATTGCTTCTCTTGAAGAAGCCGCTTTTCAACGTCAAAGCGAACTTTTAACTTTGCGCATTCAAGAAATGCTTAGTGCTAACAAGATTAATCCGCAAGATATTAATGAAGTAATAGTTACTAAAGGTCCCGGTTCTTTTACTGGTGTCCGGATCGCCGTCACGATTGCTAAAGTCATGGCCTACAGCTTAAACATTCCACTTTACGCTGTTTCAAGCTTAAGTGTTTATAAAGTAAAAGACAGAAAAACACTCTCGGTTCTTGATGCTCGTAACGGGCGCTCCTACGTTGGCATTTATGAAAAAGACGCGCATTTTGCCGCTGATTTAATTATGAAGAATGAAGACATTTTAAAGTTTGCAAACGAAAAAGACTACGTTATTGCCGGTGAATGTGCCCATTTAAATGTAAAAAGCGCTGAATTTGACCGCTTTTCTAATATGCTCCTCGAACGAAAGGCTGAAACACTTGTGGAGGATGTACTCTCCTTTAAACCAGTGTACTTAAAAGGATAATTTATGGAAGAAAAGAAACTAATTATTCGGCCTATGACAAAAGAGGATATTTCCGCGGTTGACGCTATTGCGCGGCTAGTTTTTCCTGATCCGTGGCCGATAGAATCTTACACGACCGAATTAGAAAATGAACTCGCTCATTTTTTTATTTTGACATACGCCGAAGTCGTAATTGGTTATTGTCATTTTTGGATAACTTTTGATAGTGTCTCAATTGTTCAGTTTGCGATTCACCCCGCGCTTCAAGGAAAGAAACTTGGCACCCTGTTAATGGAACACTTTCTTGAAGTAATTAGTAGCCTTGAAGAAGTACGAGCTATCACACTTGAAGTGAGAACAAAGAACGAACCAGCAATTAATTTATATTTAAGTCATGGTTTTCATATTATTACAACTAAACGAGGATTTTACATTAATGGTGACGATGCTTACTATATGGTGAAGGTAATTAGAGAATGAAAGAGCAAGTAATTTTAGCAATTGAATCTAGTTGTGACGAAACCGCAGTGGCAATTATGCGTGGCGACAAGCTTTTAAGTAACGCTGTTAGTAGCCAAATCGCCATGCACCAAGAATATGGTGGCGTTATGCCTGAATTAGCCTCACGCCTTCACACTGAAAATATTGTTTATACTTTAGAGCGTGCGCTTAAAACTGCAGGAGTTAAACTTAGCGAAGTTGATCGCTTTGCCGTAACACGCGGACCAGGCTTAATTGGCGCACTTCATGTTGGACTTCAAGCCGCAAAAACTTTAGCGCTTCTTTATAATAAGCCGCTTATTCCGGTCCATCATTTAGCAGCCCATATTTATGCAGCGGAATACGTTACCCCATTAAAATTTCCACTTTTAGCGATTGTTGTAAGTGGTGGTAACACTGAATTTGTTTTAATGAAGAAACATCTTGATTTTACCTTGATTGGGGAAACAAAAGATGACGCAATTGGAGAATGTTACGATAAAGTTGCTCGTGTTTTAGGTTTAGGTTATCCTGGGGGATTACCAATTGATAAACTAGCTAAAACTGGTGAAGTGACCTATTCCCTTCCTTCTCCCGCCCTAAAAGAGGGTTATGATTTTAGTTTTTCCGGAATTAAAACGCACGTCATTAACATAGTTAATAATGCTAAACAAAGAGGAGAAGAAATAAACGTTCCTAATCTTTGTGCTTCCTTCCAACGAGTGGCGATTGACGCAGTTATTAATAAAGCACTTAAAGCCGCCCAAGAATATAATGTTGTTCAAGTAGTTATTGCGGGAGGCGTAAGCGCTAATTCTTATCTCAGAAGTGAAGTAGCGGCTAGATTCCCGCCCTTAGGAATTGAAGCGGCAATTCCTCCACTTTGGTGTTGCACTGATCAAGCGGCGATGATTGCTAAAATTGCCGGTTATTTAGATGAAGAAAAGATTTACGCTTCAAGTTCACTTGGAGTTGATCCTAATTGGCAAATTAGTGATTTTCGTGAGTTTTAAGATATAATAAACAAAGAGGTTAAAGTTATGGAAACAGTAAAAGACTTATATGCACTCTTAAAGAGTGAAAAACTAGTGGAAAAAGCAGTTAGTGTCCAAGGTTGGGTTAAGACCAATCGTAATAATGGCACAATTGGATTTATCGAATTAAATGACGGTAGTGCTTTTAAAAGTATTCAAATAGTTTATGAAAAGTCTGAAGTTTCTAACTTTGCCGCACTTGATAAAGTAAGAACTGGTGTGAGTCTTGAAGTAAGTGGAACACTTGTTTTAACGCCTGGCAATCAACAACCCTTTGAATTAAGAGCAAAGAGTATTACTGTTGTTGGTGATGTCACTGACGAATATCCACTTCAAAAAAAGCGTCATACGCCAGAGTTTTTACGCGAGATTAGTCACCTTCGTCCCCGGACTAACACTAACTTAGCGCTTTTCCGTTTACGGAGTGAATTATCTTTTGCTATTCACGAATATTTCCATAAAAATAACTTTGTTTATGTTCATACACCAATCATTACCGCTAACGACGCTGAAGGAGCGGGTAATGTTTTTGATGTTATTACTGAAGGAAAAAATCCTAATGCATTCTTTGGCAAGAAAGCTTCATTAACAGTTTCTGGTCAACTTCACGTTGAACCTTTTGCCTTAACTTTTGGCAAAGTTTATACATTTGGCCCAACCTTCCGCGCTGAAGAAAGTAATACGACAAGACACGCCGCGGAGTTTTGGATGATTGAACCAGAAATGGCCTTTACTGATTTAAAAGGTAACATGGCGGTTATTGAAGAAACAATTAAACATTCAGTCAAACATGTTTTAGTTAATTGTAGTGACGAAATTGATTTCTTTACAAAGTTTTATGAAGCAAGTCTTCGTTCAAGACTAGAAGCACTACTTGCTAGTAATTTTGCGCACCTTACCTATACCGAAGCAATTGAAATTTTACTAAAAGCCCAACAAAATGGCGTTAAATTTAGTTTTAATGATATTAAATGGGGCATGGACTTAGCGAGTGAACATGAACGTTATTTATGTGAAACTCATATTAATGGTCCAGTCTTTGTAACGGATTATCCAAAAGAAATTAAATCTTTTTATATGCGGCTTAATGACGACGGTAAAACTGTTGCCGCAGTTGATTTACTCGTTCCAGGAGTGGGTGAGTTAGTCGGTGGATCGCAACGTGAAGACCGTTATGATTTTTTAGCAAAGAAAATGAAAGAACAAGGAATTGAGCAAGACTTGGAGTGGTATTTAGACTTACGTAAATACGGTGGCACTCCGCATGCTGGTTTTGGGATTGGCTTTGATCGCCTCTTAATGTACGTTACCGGAATTGTTAATATTCGTGACGTTCAACCATATGCCCGGACTTACGGCTCAATTAATTATTAGAGGTAAGAGCAATGAGTGTAAATAAATACGGTCAAAATATTCCTCTTACGGAAGAAGAAAAAGCCATAATTGGCTTTAAAAGACGGCGACTTATTTTATATATTATTATTGGATTGTTATTAGTGGTAATTGGCGTGCAAATTGCCGTATTACTTACTTAGTTTCAGTTTCTTTTGGCTCTCTTTTAGTCGGTGTATTGATGCCCTTTTCTTGAAGTTCGGCGGGCGCGGCACTGAGATCTGTTAATTCATACTGCGCTATATCTTTAGTAAAGAGTTTTTTACTGTTTTGGAGAATATAAATTGTTCTTGCTAAAAATGATAGCGTTTGGTGAATAAAGAGAATAATTAAAATAAGTGCGGCAACAGCAAGAATATAACTCGGAATGGCTTTTGCACTGAAGAATGGTGTATGAAGAACTGGTGGCCAGTCACTAACAATATTCATTCCGAAAAACTTTTCTGTTGGCATGTTTTTAAAGTCAAAGGTATAAACAAGGGTCATAAAGCCTTCATCAACTTGATCAAACAAATTGAGCCAGTGACGGTAAATTAAGGAAATAATACCGTAAATCATAAACCAAATAAGCATTGCAATAAAGGTTTTACCAAACTCTTTAAAGTAAGTAATCCGTGATTTACGAAAAGCATTCTTTTTAAATTGAGAAAGGGAAGTAATAAAACCTGATTCAATTTGAGCGCCCATGAGGCGGCCAATATCTTTTCCTTGATCAGTAAAGAATTTCTTGAATCCGTCGTAAATTACGCCAAACAATAGTAAAACAACAACAATGAGGAAGAACAGAATAATAATTATTCGTTTTTCGTTTTCGCTAAGTGTGACAAGAAGTGGTAAATAGTTCATTATTCGTCCTCACCCTTCTTCATGGCAATTTCTTGAATTTCTTCGCTTGTTAGGCGGCGGTAAATAACCCCGTTTTGTTCTATTAAATTACTAGGATCAGTTCGCGGGGCCACTACGGGCGGAGTTTGGACATTAACAACAATTGTTGGTTGAGTCGGGACTGGTTGGATAAAAGGACTAGAATCCGGTAAACTATCTAATTCTTTTTGTTTAGCTAATTTAGTGCTCGCTGCGATATCAAGTTCACTTGGACCAAGGACACTTTCACCTTTAAAGAAGAGGGGAATTGTGGAAATAAGGGTGTAAAGGAAAGAAAAAACGGCATAAATTGTAAATAAAACGAAAACCACTACCCAGAAGGGGAGCACTAAGATAAAGAGGAAGCCTCGTCCGAATCTTTTGAATAAATCCTTCATTCCACACTCCGTTTTTTTCGTCTACTAATATATAACCACAAAATGTCGGTAATCACAATGGGTATAACTCCAAAAATTACACCAAGCAACGATAAAATCGTTGTAAATTGATTAAAGATAGCAACTCCACTTGCCGCAAAGAGGAGAACAAGACTTAAAACTACAATGCCCACTTTTATGTTTTCCTTCATTAAAGGGATGAGTATATAAATCGAAATGAAGAGAATGTAAAGTAGTAAAACAAGCGCAACTTCTTCCTTGAAAAAGAGAAGTGGAACAAAAGCGACAATGAGTCCAAGATTTGTGTAGCGGGCCCAAGGCCAATAGGCGGAATTTATTTTAATGCGGAAAAGTGGCGCGTCTTGACTAATAACGAGCAGGGTAATTAACGTTTGCATAAAGGCAAGTAGTGCCAAAATAGCGGGTAAAATAAACTTCCCAAAGGGCACATTATTAAAACCAATCAGGGTCGCAAAGACTGTCATAAAATCAATACCGTATATTAAATTAATCAGCGGAATTGTTAAAAATAGAACCGCTAAGTTAACGAGGGAAACAACTAAAAGCAAGATGATATCGGGCAAATTCTTCTTAATTAAAAGGCCAAAGGTTAAGCCGCTTAATAAAATCGGTAACAAGAAGAAAAGGGTTGTGTCGATATGAGCAAAATTAACGAGTAAGCTTAAAATTAATGTTCCAAAAAGATAAACCGGATAATAACGTAAGTCAACGTTCAGTGCGACAATAATACTAGCAAGCGGTAAAAAAAGCATTATCAGAAGACTTGCGGGAAAAAAGAAATTACTTAAAAGGGCAAAGATGACATTAATGCCTGCCATTAAAGCCGTTAAAACTAATTGATGAGTGCGTGAAAAATTCGTGAGTTTCATGACCTTATTTTATCATAAATTTCAAAACCTGAAGCACTCTACCTTAAGACTTCTATGATATAATAACTATGTTATGAAGACTTTTCAAAATTTAAATGTAAACCAACAAAAGGCGATCTTAACCGACCACCAACACGTCCGCATTATTGCGGGGGCTGGAAGCGGAAAGACCCGTGTTTTAACGGAGAGAATTGCTTATCTTACCGAAACCATTGGTGTTTATTCAACACGCATTATTGGTTTTACTTTTACGAACAAAGCCGCTGAAGAAATGCTTAATCGCGTCAAAAACATCTTAAATGATGATGCGGTCACTTTACGTTTATCAACTTTCCACTCCTTTGGGGCGCGGTTTTTACGTGAAGAAATACACCGCTTAAATATTCCAACTGGTTTTATCATTTATGACGACGAAGATACGAAAACTTTAATACGAAATATTTGTGTTGC
>CAYJAE010000001.1:0-37578 GCA_964368105.1 uncultured Staphylococcaceae bacterium | reverse complement strand
TATCGTAAATATACAAAGCGTAAAAAGATGAAAAAAGCCTGAGAAGGTAATTTCTCAGGCTACTACGTAGACTAATAAAAAACTATTAATTAATTTTCTTCAGGCTCAGCCTTAGCAAGTTGCTTTTCTTTATGTTTAGCAAAGATGTGGAGAAAAGCCATAATTCCAAAGAATAAGACAATTAAAAGCCCAAAGGAAACCCAGAGCCAAACTGTCCCGCGATAGATAAAGGCCGTTATTAAGAGCATTGGCGCCCCAAACATTGCAGCAGTTCCACTGCCATTAACCATGTCTTCGGCGACGCCTGTTTCAAAGTTAGGATCAATTTCGCGTAAGAGGGCAATTCCTTCACTTGTCGTTCCGGTCAGCATGCCAAAGAAAGCAAAGAAGGTGTACCATCTCGTGCTTGCAAAGTAATTTTTCGAAACAAAGTCAGTAAAGAAGTAAGTAACGATTGTTCCAAGCACTGCCATTACAACAATTAAAACCCAGAGACTTGCTTCACCTAGTTTACCAAAGTTAATCGACATAATCGCCGCGGCAATCATAAAGTCAAAGGCAAAGCCGGCAATTCGGTTTTGCATAAAGTTATTAATGTATTTACGCTTCATAATTTTCTTCTTGCGTAAGAAGTTAAGTACGAGCTTCACTAGCATCGTGACCAAGATTGCAAAGAGGAAGTTAAAGCCCCAAATGAGACCTTGTCCTGCTGCAAAGCCAATTAAATCAACAACTAAATAGCTAACAAGGGAAATAACCCCGAAAGTAATTAAGTAAGTTGCAAGAACAAAAGCGACTTGAATTGAAAATTTATCAACTGATTCAACGACTGGAATTTCGTCACTTTCTTCAACATGGGAACTCTTTTCTAAGTCACCAAAAGCTTCAGTTGTATCACTGCCTCTCCGAACCACTAACTTTTTGCGGGCAACGACGTTTAAGATAATTGTTCCAATAACGGAAGCAACTAAGATTCCAATCGCCGCGACAGTAAGTCCAAAGTCTCGACCACCTTGTAAGGCATATTGCTCGAATTCACCGGTTAAAGTTTCATAAATATACCCAGTGTTGCCAGCTTGGCCAGGTCCTTGTCCAAACCCAAGTGGTAAGATAATACCGGAATAAGGTGCTTTAGCAACCGCCGAATTAGCAAAAATTAATCCAACAATGACACTTAGTAAAACACCAAGTACCCCTTGAATTAAATATCCACCAACAATAAATGCCCCGGATTTAAGTGCGCGTCCATCCTTGACTTTCTTGACCTGGGTTGCGCTGATAAGCCCCAAGGCAATAAAACCAATCGCCAGCATATGATAAGTAATAAAGTGCATATAGTCTTCATCAATTATCGGCATCCCACTAAGATTAAGTTTTAGGGCACTAAATAAATATTTAAGCCCCAGCCCAATAAAACCAGCTAAAAGTCCGGTTGGAATTAGATAGCGCCTTAATAGCGGTATCTTGCGCCGTAAGGTATTACCGATTAAAATTAATGCCCCGATAACGCCTAGTTGAAAAATCGGTGCCCAAAAATACAAATAGTCGTGTGTTTGTTGAGCGAAGAATAATAGATTCCTCATAAGTTACCTCCTTTGAGTATTCTGAATTTATACTACAAACCCATTTGATTAGGTTCTAATTTTTTAATTGTTTCACTGTTTGCGGATTGTTCAATGATATTTTTAAAGATTTGAAAAGCAACAATAAATTCATATGCGCCGGCGATGTGAGTGTTGGGAATATTAAGCATTTTTGTTTGTTCATGTTTTAAATAAATAATTAACACTTCTTTTTGCTGCATTTCCATCGACTCTAATGCATCAAAGGGATAAAAAATATTAGCGACCTCTTTCCGTTTAAAGTCGATTTTTAGTCCTTCTTTACTTAGAGTAATTTTTGCTTCGCCAAACCGTCTCCGTCTTTTCCGAAATACTTCTAAAAACCGGCCACTTTCACTTAATTCATAATCCGGATGCGCCAAAATATAATCTTGATAAGCAAGTTTATTTGTTTCGTCAAGTTCCACCAAGTTTTTAGGGGCGCTAAACTTACTACTCTCTAAATAACCGTGACTGTTATAAATACTAGTAAAA
Organism: uncultured Staphylococcaceae bacterium; assembly: GCA_964368105.1. Lineage (GTDB taxonomy): Bacteria > Bacillota_I > Bacilli_A > RFN20 > CAG-826 > UBA1361. The sequence goes on along the minus strand of CAYJAE010000001.1, from coordinate 35,482 downwards.
TCACAAGCTGTACAATTAAAGGTGTTACCTTTTGCCCGTAATGTATTGACCCCGCCGCAGTGCGGGCACATCCATAAGAGCCGTCCAAGTCCTTCAGCGTTACGTTTTCCAGTAAACGCAAAGTTATCGCCATCTTCATAGGCGTTAACACTAATTGACTCATTCACTAAGGTATTTATTTCGTCAACACTTAAATCTTTGTAGTCATCATAGGTTAAAATTTGTTTTATTTCCCCGCTAACCCGCCGTTTTTTCCGCTTAGCGCTACTCCAACGTGGATTACTTAAATAACCACCATGAAAATTATAAATAATTAATGGCCGTTTCAGCATTTTGACAAGTTTGCCAATTCCAGTTGGAATGTCGCTGACGGTCCCAGTAATTGTAGAGTCTCCTTCAAGAAAGACTCCGATATTACCGCCTTCGTTACTCGTTTTAATCATCATTTTGACACTGCCAACATCGGTTTGACCTTTTGATTTAGGAATAGGCGAAAATGCCCAAACTAAAAGGCGAGAAATAAGTCCTTTAGAGAAAGTTAATTCACTTGCCATGTAATAAATTTGGCGACGAAAAGTGCCTGTTACAAAGATTGGATCAAAGGCGGAAACGTGATTACTAACGACAATAAACGGTTCTAAATGGCGAACGTCAACTTTTTTTTGAATAAAGCCGGCTTTTCTGCGCAAAAAAGGTACGATAAGGAAATTAGCGACTGTGACAAGGAATTGATGCCTTTTTCGTACTATTTTTCGCTTCATCATCACCTCTAGGCGATTGGCCGCAAGTAGCAGACACGTTTTTTATGATTGATTGAATCAAATTTTCGCCACATGTTTTGGATTGGGAGATTGTATTCAAGTTGCGGGCCGGTTTCAGCGTATTCTATCCCGTCTTCAATTGCATGTTTCATTCCTTCGTATAAAAGTGTATTGGCTAGTCCACTATTTCTAAGTTCAGGGGAAATAGCAACAAGCAACATATCAAGTTGTTTTGACTTTTTGAGTGATCTTAAGAAAGAGATAAATCCAAAGGGGTATAGTCTCCCCTTAATTTTCTTAAGAGCAAAGATAGGTGAAGGAATAGCAAGACCAAAAGCTTTTACTTCATCATTATCATCGGCAATTAAAATTAAATATCTTAAGTTTATCAAAGGTAAATATTGGTTTGTTAAAAACTTCATAAGTCTTTCAGTAATTGGCACATAACCATATAAATCAGCGTAAGCAATATTCGTTAAAGTGAGCATTTTGACGATATACGGCCGCAATTTAGCCTTGTTTTTAAGTTCGACAACGTGAAGATTAGTGCGTTTAAGGACCTGTTCACTAACGCGTTGAAAACGTTCATCAATTTCTTTTGGGATGGCGATGCGATTTTCAACCCAAGTTGCGTCGACCACAAAACCCAAAGCAAGAAAATGCTCTTGATAATACGGAAAATGATAGAGCGTTGCAAACATGTTCATGTATTCAAACCCATCAACAAGTAGTCCTTCTTTATCTTGATCACTATATCCTAGGGGACCAACGATTTCCGTCATGCCTTGACTTTTACCCCATTCTGCTACTGCGTCAATTAGGGCTTTCGTAACGTTAAGGTCGTCAATCATATCGATCCGATTAAAACGGACTCTTTTTCGGTTGTATTTTTTGTTTGCATAATGGCTAATAATGCCGCAGATACGGCCGACAATTACATCACCTTCATAGACTAAAAAAAGGTTAAAATCGCACCATTCAGAAGCCGGGTTCTTGCCAGGGGTTAAATTAGTTAATTCATCTTCATAAAGATAAGGGGTATATTCTTTGACACCCTTATAAAGTTTGAGGGGAAAATTAATAAATTTTTTAAGTTGTCTTTTTTTGGTTACTTGAACTACATTTAACATAATTTACATTCCTTAAATAACTATCATTAATAATTATAACATGTTTTCAAATAACGTTTGAATTTTGCCTATTTTGATATTTTCCTATTTATTTTCACTAATCTTTATTTCGGCATCAAGGAGCATTAAGAGCCGAATTCGTGGTGCGTGCAGCGCGGTTTGTTCGAAAAAGAATTTTTCCGCCGCGGCCCAAATAAAGACCCACGTTGTAATAACCATAATCTCATTTATAATTTCGTACTTCCGTAAAAATTGGGTAGCGATAAACCAAACAACACCAACGATTAATAAGATTAAAGCTTGGACTCTTATTAAATGTTTTTGTTTTTGAAGCGACTTTAATTCAAGCGCAACGTTATGTTCTAAGTCACTCTTAAAATTTTCACTTTCTTCGGAAGGAATTTCTATCACTAATTTCTGATCAAGGTTAGTGGTAATAATACTATCTTTTATTTTTAAATATCCTGTTGCGACTAAATGGTTATCTTTAAAATCTTCGTTCGTTAAGACGACATTATAGTCAGATTCCGCTAATTTAGCGACAATTTGCGCCTCTTTTGCTTTTAATACTTTAAGTCTTTCTTTTCGGTTCATCTTAAACTGTATACCTCTTCATTCCATTAAACAGGTTTTTCGTCTTCTTCTTTTGGTTCAATCTTAGCGCAATAGGAGTCACATCCTTTTGCGTACGAGCAACCGCTACACGAACTCTTTTTCCGTCTAAACCGTAAAAAGATAATAAGTGCCGAAATTAAGACGACAACCACCACAATGACTATATCAGCTGGACTCATAATATCACCTCTATTAAATGACCAATTTGGTAGATTAGTGTTGCTAGAACATAAGCGACACCAGTTTGGAATAAAACTGCTTTAAGCATCCGCTTAGTGCTTCCAAGTTCTTGCTTCATAGCGCCTATTGCTCCAAAGCACGGTGCGCTGAATAAGTTGAAAGTCATAAAAGCGTAAGCTGAGGCGTTAGTGAAGAAACTAAAGATTTGTGCACTAAAGATTTGACTGCCTTCTGTTACTTCAGGCGATAAACCGGCAATAACTGCCATTGAGCCAACGACTTGTTCTTTAGCGACAAGTCCTTGAATAATTGAAACTGAAGCCGCCCAGCTAAGTTCACCAAGCATCGGGTAGAACACCCATGAGAAAGCACGCCCGATATCACTAAGCATACTTTCATTAATATCAACGCCATAAGTAAAGCGCCAGTTAAAACTAATTAAAACCCAAATAACGATTGATAAAAGTAAAATGATTGATCCAGCCCGAGTAATAAAAGCAACGGTTTTATCAAAAGTGTCACGAAGGACATAGCGCATATCGGGTGCTTTATAGGTTGGTAATTCTTGAATAAAAGAAGAATGTTGACCTTTGAAAAGAAATTTCTTCAGTAAAAAGGCGGAAAGCAAAATTACTGCTATCGCTAAGAAATAGAGAGAAGCACTAATTAAACCTGATTGACTGGGGAAGAAAAAACCCGCAAAAAGGGTAATAATTGGAAGTTTAGCACTACATGGAATAAATGGAGTAAGTAAAATCGACATCTTCTTTTCATTTTCGTCGTGAATTGTTCTAGTCGCCATAATTGCCGGAACACTACAACCACTACCAATAATAAAGGGAATTAATGATTTACCACTTAATCCGACCTTTTGGAAAATACGGTCAAGGACAAAAGCAATCCGTGACATATAGCCACTTGCTTCAAGCAGCGCAATAAAGAAGAAAAGTAAAATTAACTGCGGTAAGAAATTGAGTACTGCGCCGACGCCAGTAATAATTCCTTCAACCACTAAACTATTACTCCAATCACTCGCACCCACTCTAGTAAGAGCGCCTGCGGTCCAATCTTTGAGCATTCCAATTAAAGTATCAACTTGTTCAGTTAAAAATTGACCAACCGGACCGGCCGAAATAAAGTAGATTAAAAACATAATGACAATAAAGATTGGAATCGCAAACCATTTATTTAATAATATTTTATCGATTTTTTCAGTAGTGGTTTTTGGCGCTTTAATTGAAGATACTGTCGCATCACGAATTCCTTCAACATATTTGTAACGTTCGTTCGCAAACACTTGATTTATATCTTTGTCGTATTCTTTTTCAATTTCGCTTCTAGCTATAGCAACTTGTGAATCATCTTTAAGTTCAAATAGTTCATCGTTTTCAAGCGCTTTAACCGCAATGAAATTTCGCTCAGTAAAATTAATGTTTTTCGTTAAAAAATTAAGTCTAGTTTGGATGAATTCGTCATATATTTGACGATATTTATTTTGTTTAAATTCATTTTTATTAATAACTAAAATTAAGTCTTTGATCCCTGTTTTCTTTAAGGCACTGATTGGGATGACGGTTGTATCAAGTAATTCACTCAGTTTTTCAGTATCAATTTTAATCCCATTTTCAAAAGCCAAATCACTCATATTAAGCGCAATAATCATCGGAATATTAAATTCTAATAATTGGGTTGTTAAATAGAGACTTCTTTCAATTGCGGTGGAATCAACTATATTAATAATTAAGTCAACATGTTCTTCAAGTAAAAACTTCCGAACAATTTTTTCTTCTTCACTATACGGGGCAAGTGAGTAGATTCCAGGAAGATCAATAATTTCGTGTTTGGTCGTCCGTAGTATCCCTACCTTCTTCTCAAGTGTTACTCCTGGCCAGTTACCTATCTTTTGATTGTAACCAGTAAGGTGGTTAAATAGTGTCGTTTTGCCGCTGTTTTGGTTACCAATTAGTGCAATTCTCATTTGATTACCTCGACTTGAACAAGCTTTACTTCGCTCTTGCGCACTAAGAGAGAATAGCCTCTCAGCGCTAAACAAATGGGGTCACCAAGCGGGGCAACCTTTTCAATGGTGACGATTACGCCATCCGTTAAACCCATATCTAAAAGCCGTTGACGCGAAATTGGGTCACTACTTTCGATATTTAAAATACGTCCTTTTTGTCCTTTTTTTAATTCGGACAAACTATTTATATTCATCGTGCTATGCATGATTATTTCCTAACTAGGTATAAATATACCTCCTTTAATATACACGGCAAAAGTCCAATAAGAAAGTGATGTTATAAAAAAATCACTACCGAGTAGTGATTAATTGCTGAATGGTGGATGCTGAGGGGATCGAACCCCCGACCTTCTGTACGTCAAACAGATGCTCTCCCAGCTGAGCTAAACATCCAGCGAGATTAAGTTTAAAAGAATATATTCATTTTGTCAAATGTTTTAATTGCTTATTTGTCTCTAATTTTAGTGATTGTTGTTTTAAAGAAACATGCCTTTTTTGTATAGAAAAAACCCTAGTTACTAAGTTTCGCTAGGGTTTTCGTTTTTACTTATTCTGCGACAACAGCGCCAAGCATCCAAATGTGCTTGTCAAAGCTTGTAAGTGCGCCAATTAACATATCAACCGTTACTTCGTCGCCGGCTTCTTGGGCAACTGGCAGTAAATCATTGAATTCTTTGCGTAAAACTTTAAAGTCTCCTAAAACACTTAAAACCATTTCCCGTGAACTTTCTCCGCCCCTCGCTTCAACGAGTGAAGTTAGTGCAAGATATTCTTTTAAGGTTGAAACAGGCTTTCCACCAATCATTAAAAGTCGTTCTGCTACTTCGTCGTAGAGTTCATTAATTTCATCATAGAACTCTTCAAACTTTTCGTGAAGGTTATAGAAGTGTGATCCTTCCACAAACCAGTGATGGTGATGAAGCTTAACGAAGAAGACTGATAAGTTAGCGACTTGCTTGTTTAATCCTTTTTCTAATTTTGACATAATATTCCTCCTTTTTTTGTATTCTAATTATAACACTTTACGTCTCCTACTTCCGCGCGTACGCCTATATTTTTATGGGATTTTTTAATAGTCATTCAAACTCTAAAAATAAAAATAAAATATTTAAGCGTCTCTATTGACATAAGTATTATTAAGAGTATAATAATGCTGCAAGTTAAGAAATGACTTGTCCCGCCTCCCCCAGAAATACATATAAGGAGGTACTAAGAATGAAAAAATTCTTAAACAAACTAGCGAAAATGCTGATTGATCAAGTGTTATTCGCTAACTAACTCCAATTTGTTAAAAAAAGCAAATTGGGGCCCAGAGCACCCTTGTGGGGCTTTTTTTTATTTCAAAATCTTTATGCAATTATTGCGTTATACATAAAAAATTAAAATATTAATAATAAAATGAATTTGAGGTGATACTTATGAAAAACAAAATTTTTAAACCGCTCTTCCTCGCTCTTATGCTCCCAGTCCTTGCGGGCTGTTCAATCATTGATAACACCATTGCAACTATTGCACTCAATATGGTCTTTGAATCAAAACTGGTTTTAAATCACGCAACCCTCAAAGATGGTAGCTTTGAAATCAAAGAATATGAAACACTACCGACAACTGAAGCCAATCGGGCTAACTTAACTTATGGCATTGAAGCACTTGCTATTCCTGAACATGTCGCCATGAGTCAAATGGGTCTTGAGATTGAAATTGATTTTACCGTGACTTACAGTGAAGGAGCGCAAAATCTCTTCTTTATTGAAACGATGTCTTCTGACGGCACTGAAGAAACGGACGCCGAAGCAAGCGTACAAATTCTCTATCCGGTCGGAACGCTTGATAAACCGACATCAATTGACGCCTTAGGCGACTGGGTCAGTATTGAACGTCTCGTTGATCTTAAAAAAGAAGCAAGCAAAGATATTTCGCTTACGATTACTGCAAAAGCTAAAAATAAAACAAAGTCCGCAACATATTACTTTGATTTAAATAGCGATGGGATTAAAGTTCCGGGTGGCGGCGAGATTGATTTTGAACCCGATTTAGCACTTGTTATGACTGAAGTTGGTACTGAAGGCAAAATAGATTTAACACTAAGCCCAACTGACCAAGTTGACGGTAAAACATTCCCACTTCAAGTAATGTGGGGTGATCCGACTTTTGGCCCAAGTCAAAATGGCATTGCTACCGTTAGTGTTAAAGACTTGGCTACTTTAAGTTTGACCCACGACTTAACACTTCCAGCAAGTAACGAAGTCGAGTTAATAAGTAACGATACCGTTGCTATTTATACAATTACAATAAAACTTAAAACTGGTCAGCCCGCTCCAACCACTGATTTAGTGGTAACGGTTGCCGCAACAGTATTAGTGGACCAACCGGTTTAAATTAACTACTTTTTAATTAATTACTAATAAAAGAGGGCGCTTAACCAATAAAAAAGCGCTCTCTTTTTTGTTTACAAATACTTTTTTAAAAATAAATGTATTATATTAGTTATCAAATTTAAAAAGGAGACTAAATATTGATGAATAAAAAATTATTAGCTTTGCCATTGCTAACTCTAGCATTGGTCCTAACGGGCTGTAAAACTAAACCCGTTGATTCTTCTAGTTCCGGAGGCTCGGAAATACCATCATCGGAAACGTCCGGTTCAAGCCAAACGGTTGATCCTAATCTTGCTAAAGCTGAAGAAATGCTTTTAGATTTTGGATACAAAAAAGTAAGTGCGTGGCCTACTGCACTTATTACCAAATTTTTAAGTGACAACAAAGTCACTGAAAGTGTTCCAGTACTTTCAACCAAAACACCTTTGTTCTATGATTCTTATGCTGACCAAGAATCTGGCGCTCTAACGTTTGAAATTGCTATTTTAGATTCTACTTTAGCGAGTTTAACAAGTGCCTATAACATCTTGGATGGCAATGACTGGGTTGTCTACGAAGAAGATCTTGCAAATGGATTTTTTGATTTTGATAGCCCACTTGGACAATTTATCGTTTCGGGTGAGTTATATGAAGGCGACGAAGACTTCCCAGAAGCTACTTACCTCTACATTACTGTTCCTGGTGATGGTGGCGGCGATGTTGATCCAGTTGTTGGTGACGCCGAAGAAATGCTCTTAGATTTTGGTTACAAAAAAGTGACTGCCTGGCCTGCTGGACTTATTTCTTCACTACTTACAAGTAACGGAATCACTGAAAGTGTTCCAGAACTTTCCAACAAAACACCTTTATTCTATGATTCTTATGCTGACCAAGAATCTGGCGCTCACACATTTGAAATCGCCATTTTAGATTCTACTTTAGCGAGTTTAACAAGTGCCTATAACATCTTAGATGGCAGTAACTGGAATGTTTACGAAGATGATCTTGCTAATGGATACTTTGATTTTGATAGCCCGCTTGGACAACTCTATGTCTCAGGCGAAGTATATGATGGGGACGAAGTTTTCCCAGCAGCTACTTACCTCTACATCACTATTCCTAACGGTGGCGACGGTGGTGAACCTGTAGATCCAATTACTGTTACAGGCTGGCCAACTGAAGTTATCGAAGAATACCTTGAATCATTTGGTATTGACGTTGTTGTTCCTTCTTTAGATATTACCGAGGAAATTACGGTTGAGTGGTTTAATGATGATGCTTATGAAACCGGACTTATCTATCTTGGTTTCTTCATTGAAAATGAAAACTTAGTTTCTTCCTATCATGACCTTCTTGAGGCAAATGACTTTAATCTTGAAGAAGACCAAGATTATGAAGATTCCTATTACGCTTATGATGAATCATGGGGAGAAGTATACATTGAGTTCTTCTACGGCGAAACCGAGGAAGCGGAAGGAACTGTCTTTTATATTAGTGCGTTAGTCGACAAGATTGGTGGCGGCGGTAATAGCGGTGAAGTTATTCCTCCTACTAATCCAGATAAAAAAGCGGTCTTTACTTTTGTAAACGAAAGCCAAATTGATGGCGTTAAAAATGCCGACCAAACAACTTGGAAATCAGGCGCTTCTACTTTTGTTATCACCAAAACCGGTAGTAACGAACCTGTCGGAAATAATACATTTTTCTCTGACCCACTTCGTATTTATAATAAACAAACCGTAGTCATTACTGCAGGTGGCAATGATTTAATTGAACAAATTAAATTTGATGTTGATTTATCGAAAGATGGAGACAAAGATTCAATTGGCCAATTAATAGGTCTTCTATCAAGTAAAACTACTTATTTTACCGAAGGGTCATCAGTTACTTTTGTCTTTGCTACTCCGGTTGCAAGTGTCACATTAAAAGCAACAGCCCAGTTCCGTATTTCTGGAATGACACTTTATTTTGCATAAGTAAAAACATATTTAATAAAATACTATTTAGAAGGATCTCAAACGAGGTCCTTTTTAATTTGTTTTCTTTTTTCTAATAACAAAATAAGCACTAAAAGTAATTAATAAAGAAGCCATTAAGACGTAAATTGCCGTGTTATTGTTGTTATTTATGAAATTATTCGTTGGTTCTAATACTTCACTATCAGGTAAGTATGGTGTATGGTCTCCTAAAATCATAGCCCATGTTTCATATCTTTGACGGCCCACTGCTAAGCGGGAATCACTACCATTTTCAAAATAAAATCTTTGCCCGTAACTTATTACTTCATTAGTGTCTTGATCATAAATAGAGTCAGTCAAACTTAATACTTTTTGTTTAAAAATAGGATATTGAATATAACATTGACCTGTCGTATCGCCAATAGCCATAATGTTTATGCCAATACTGATTGCGCTATTAGTGGGTGATGGATTCGCTGTTATATAGTCAACACTATTATTGTTCTCCTTGCTTGGTATTCCATTAGTAAATTTACGGGTTACTGATTTCTTATTATCTGTCGGGACAGATGCCTTTGCTCCATAATAATAGTTCGCACTACTTCCTGCACCAATAAAATCAATGAGATCAGTATTCGTACTATCATCAACGCCAGTTAACTTACCGGTACTGTTTACTAAGGCAACTTTGAAACCACTTACCGCCACAGCAGCGCTACCACTGAAGTCACTAAGCGGCAATTCTACGCCAATCGGATCTTTTTCGGTTGCAAGTTGTATTAAATAATATGATTTTGCCTGAATATCCCCAGTTAATGCATAACTTTTCCAAGTTGCACTATTTGCAGGTGCTTGCTGAATTGACTTTCCCGCTAGAGAAATAATGTTTTCACTATGATTGTATATTTCAATAAAATCATGTGTGAAAGGTGCTCCACTATTTCCGCCTCCACCATATACTTCACTAATAAAGAGGACATCAGAAAGTGTTTGATTCACAACAGTAATAATAAAACTATCAGAAAATGTATTGTCTCCATGTGTATAACTAACTTCAACTTGAATATCACCTGGTGTTGATAAAACTTCATTATTAGCAACGCTTATTGAATAGTTCTTTAGATTTACACTTTGGCCATTATCATAATTTGCGGTAACGAGTAACCCTTGAGTTTTAAATTTTTCGCCTTTTAAATAATCTTTCTTAACATTAGAATAATCAACACTAATACTAAGGAGGGTTGCGTCTTTAAAGGGATCACTATCATTTCCAACACTCGATGATTCTAAAAGATTCGATGCTCCAGTCCCTGAATAGCTCGAGTCATAAGCAATTCGTGCCCATTGGGGATAATCAATAAAAGGATTACGATTTAATTGATAGTTATTATAAATAAGGTTATTACGATGGATTTCAAATTCATCAACCGGATCTAATTCATTCCATTCAAGCAGTGTTGCTAAGTCTCCAGCTTTTCCACTAACTGAAGCAGAACCCGTAACCGGAAGTGGGGTACCGTTAACAAGTTCAAGTTTTGGATGAAGAACATCTTCATAATCAAAATATCGTGCAGGCATATAAAACATCGCACGGGCAATGTCACCCTTATATTCATCTTTTGGTTCAAAGACAAGGTCTCCGCCAACTGTAAGGCGGCCAGTTCTTCCACCGTTTGTACCATAAGAAGTTGGTCTTTCTTTAATTTCAAGCGTCGGAACGGCATAATGATTATTACTATGGGCATTACGATTAATTAGCGGGTCAGCAGCCCAAAGAGCGTGAAAATCACTTCCTGCTCCTCCAATTCGTCCAAAACCACCTAATGACTGTGGCCAAATATGTTCTTTATCAAAAGTAACACTAGTTGTTGAGTCCTCTTTGTAAAATCGTGCGGCGGTATCAATATCACCGTTGTAATCCCCATAAAGGAGACGCAGATAACCGTTATCGTCTTTATAATTAAATCCTGCTAAGGTTCCTGAGGATGGACTATCAATATTCCAATCACGTTCAATAATTTTATAAATTTCGCGGTGTGAATCAGATTCGTAATTATATTCAAGATGGTTTTTAATTTTGCCATTAAGAAATGCCAGTAATTCACTTCCTTTTTTTCCTTCTACTCCTGAATAAAATCCGCTTAGTTCAGAGTCATCCATGTCTGTCACGTCAATACCTGTTGGTTTCTCTCCTGTTGCAGCGCTAACGGGCACAGCATTATTCTTTTCTTTAGCAAAAAAAGTTCCTACACTAAATAGTGCAATTAGGGCAATTAGTTTAAATGTTTTGTTCATAATCCGCTCCCACAATTTAATTCCTGTGAACTTTCATTATAACAATTATTACTGAGTAATAATACATAGCGCACGACAAATTAATGATAAATAGTATAATTTATGTGTCACGTATTCTGATGGACGCGAACAAAAGGTGAATTTAATGACGAATGTCGTAGGTAGAAACAGTAAAGCAAAACAAAGGATTTCTCCTTTTCTTTTAATTGTTCTCTCTTTTCTCCTCCTTATTATTCTCGGTTCTCTACTTTTTGTTTTGCCGTTTGCTACAAAAACTCGGGGCGGAGTTCCTTTTTTAAATGCTCTTTTTCTTTCAACATCTGCGGTTACCATCAGCGGACTTGTCCCAACAACTGATATTGTTTTAAGTTTGAGTGGCTTTGGAATTATTGTTCTAATTTTCCTTATTCAAATCGGTGGATTAGGAGTTGTTACCATTGGCGTTTTTGTCCTCTCACTCCTTGGCGGTAAGCTTGGCGTTAGTGATAAAGTATTACTAAAAGAGAGTTTTAATTCTTCTTCGCTTAAAGGGATTGGGACCCTTCTTAAAAAAATTGTGGTCACTACGCTTGTTATTGAGTTTGGTGGGTTTATTGCAAATCTATTCGTATTTATCCCTGTTTTGCCGGTAAAAGAGGCTCTTATTGCAAGTTTATTCCATGCAATCAATGCTTTCAATAATGCTGGATTCACTAATTTATTTGATGCTTCCATTATTAATTATGATTCAAGTATTTTATTATCAATTAACACTTTAATTCTCGTGATTCTTGGCGGACTTGGTTTTATTGTTATCTTTGATTTAGCCTCAAGCCGAAAATGGAAAGATATTAAACGGCACACAAAAATCGTTTTATCAATGAGTCTCTTCTTATGGATTAGTGGTGCACTTATGCTTTTCCTTGGGCAAGTAAGTAATAATTTCTTACCAATTCAAAACGCACTTTTTCTATCTATCACCGCTCGTACTGCGGGAATCCATACAACCGACTTAAACACGTTATCAAGTTTTTCACTACTTATTATTATTTTCTTAATGTTTGTTGGTGGTTCCCCAACCTCAACAGCCGGTGGACTTAAGACAACTACGCTTTTCACCTTAATAAAAACACTTTCAAGTGAAGCAACTGGCAGTGAAGTAACAACCCAAAAACGGCGTATTAGCCCTGTTTCAATTAGAAAAGCTTATGTTCTTTTCCTACTTCTCATTGCCATTGTTGCAGGCGGAACCTTATTTATTTTAGCTTTTGATGACTTATCAATCGGTACGGCACTCTTTAGTGTTGTCTCTGCTACTTCCAACACTGGTTTTAGCCTTGTCCCGCTTGAGACATTAAGTTGGGGCACTCATATTATCTTAATGATTTTAATGTTTATTGGCCGTGTTGGCCCATTGACACTGCTTGCGCTTTTTAACCGACGGAAATCTAATGTTGGAAGTCGGCCAATTACTTACTTAGAAGAAACTATTATAATAGGATAGAGGAGAATAATTATGAAAAAGACTGTTGCTATTATTGGACTAAGTCGCTTTGGCTTAAGTTTAGTGGAGTCATTTAGTAAACTTGATGTTGATGTTGTTGCAATTGATACCGAAGAGGAACAAGTGCGAAAAGCAGGTGAATTCATTCAAAATGCTTTTATTGCTGATAGTACGAGTTTGGAATCACTCCAGGCTGCTGGGATTGAAAACGTTGATCACGCCATTATTGCCGTAGGTCAAAATGAACGGAAAAACTTAACAACTAGTATTATTTCGGTTATTAAACTAAAAGAACTTGGTATTAAAGAAATTACTGCTCGGGCTGACGAAGAAGATTATGCGGAAGTTCTTCGCCTAGTGGGCGCTACCAAAATTATTATGCCGCTTTCAATCGCTGCCGAGTACGCCGCTAACAAAATTGCTGCGGGTAATGTCCTTGATTACTTTAATGTTAGTAAAGATTATGATATTTTTGAAGTTAAAGTTGGCGAACATTTTAAACCCACACCAATTATTGATTTAGATTTACGCGTCAAATATCGTTCTAATATTCTACTTCTTGAACGCGGTAAAAGCGTACAAGTACCTGACAAAGATACAGTTATTCAAGCCGGCGACGAAATATTTATTTTTGGAAAGAAAAATGATGTTTCGAAAGTTATCGCACTCTTTAATTAAAACCACTACTTCTTCTTTTTAACGCTATTTAGCAACAAAATACTGCTATTTTTATTGTTTACACTATATTCTTTCATTATTTTATAGTTCTATAAAAGTCTGCCCTGGTAGTTCAGATGGATAGAGCAACAGTCTTCGAAACTGTAAGTCGGGCGTTCGAGTCGCTCCCAGGGTGCCATTCTAACTAACATATGCTACCTATTTATTAAGGTGGCATTTTTTTTAATTATCAATATAATGATGTCAAGAGGTGCAATAATGAAAATAATACTACCTTCCTCAGACTTAAGAAATAAATATAAAGAAGTTTCTAAGTTAGCATTAGAACAACAAAAACCAATCTATATTACCGTTAATGGGCGTGGTGATACTGTGCTCATTAACCAAACTGTTTATGATTCACAAATGGCTGAATTAGAATTACTTCGGTTATTAGCGGAATCTGATGAAGATATCCGGAGCAATAATGTCATTGATGCAAAAGTAGCGTTTAACAAACTGAAAAACGAATTGAAATAGCACATATAAATGAAAAACGCAAATGACGGCATAAAATAAATTATTGTTTTTATAATTGACGAATGAAATAAAAAAATCCCCGTATATTTCGAGGACATTCACAAAAAAATGGTGCCGACGAGAGGAATTGAACCCCCAACCTACTGATTACGATTCAGTTGCTCTACCAATTGAGCTACGTCGGCGTTTCTCGCTGGAATAAATAGTATTTATCCTTTGAGTAATATTAATAATAACACATTATTAACTTAAGCGTTTAATAATATTAGTAATTTCTACTTCTGCTTCCGCCATTGTTTTAAAAACAACGCCGCCCATCCCAACACTCTCTGCGGCCTTTGTGTTCGTTGGATTATCATCAAGCATAATCGCTACACTATACGGAACATTAACGGTATTTAATACATGTAAGAATATTTCTGGATTCGGTTTAGCAAGGCGCAAAGTCGCAGAAACGTAAATCTTTGAAAATAGTGGTTTTAGATCATACTTTTCTAATATACGAGTAATAAAACTAATACCGGCATTACTAAGAATCACAAAGTGATATTTATCTTGGTTGTTTTTAATGAATTGATAAGTGTCTTCTCTAAGTTCGCCAATCTCATACCATTCCCGTTCGATTTCTCTCGCTTTTATTCCGCTTTTATCTTCAAGGGCTTTAAAACATTCTTCTGGTGTAATCCGTCCTTCGTCGACTGCCACGAAAAGAGTTTTAATAATTTCTTGAGCTTCTTCTTTTTCCATATGACGCGCAAGCCATAAGTGAGCGACCTCTTCTACAATAACACCAAAGAAATCAAAGACTAATAATGGTTTGTTCATAACCGGCATTTCCTCCCCTATATAAATGTTTAACTATTTATATAAATATTAGTATAATGTATTTAGCAGATATTAACCGTAAAGGGGACAATTTATGTTTAAAAAATTCATTAAAAGCAGCGTTTTATCACTTGTCGCGCTTATAACGCTCACCAGTTGTACGATGCTCGATAATATTATTGGAACGATTTTAGCTAATCTAGCCATTAATTTGCCGGTACTTGTAACCGGGATTGACCTCTTACCAAGCGGTCTAGAAGGCACTCCTGAACAAATTAAGTGGGAAACCTTGCCCACAAACAAAGCTAAGCCAGAAGACTTTAATTATCTTAAAAATATTTTGATTATTCCAAATTTAGTCCAAGCAAATATTATGGGACTTGATGCCAAAGTTGAACTATCTGCTGAATTTAGAGATGCGGATAATAAAGACATCGTTGACAGCTTTAAAAAAATCAGTATTGGTCTAAATGACTTACCAGAAGGAATGGATTTTGATTTAAGCAGTCTTCCCTTTGAAGTTAATCTAGGGGTTGATATTTATATTCCAGTCGGCGATAGTGATATCTTGGAGAGTGTTAACGGTTTTGATGATTTAGAATCATTTATGGAAACGACTAAACAAAGTGAATTAATTGATGCAACAAACCAAGAAACAACACCATTTAGTATTAAAATTGCCGTTAAATCCGCTAAAACTACTAAAACAAAAACTTTTTACTTCCGCCTCACTAAGCCAGAGTTTGGCAAGATTATTTTAGACGAAGCCTTTAAACTTGGTTTCTTAGTTAATCTCTTTGAATTTAACTTTAACGGAGACCCAAACATTTCATTTAAACAAGAAGAGGCGGCTGACAGTGAAAATCCACTTCAATTAAATTTCGTAACTGACTCGCTTATTATTCCAAAACGGGTAACGATTAAAGATGTTGCTACGATAGATGTTAGTTATACTTTTACAAAAGGTAGCATCGCTAATTTCTTTGACGCTGAAGAATCACGCAATCCGAGTGAATTCACCGATGACCCCGAAGTTTTGGATATGATTGACGGCGAGATTACTGCTTATACCTTAACCCCAGTTGGTTTAGCGTATAAAGAAAAACTGGACGAAAAAGAAATTACAACAGTTGACGGTTTAGCGGACCATATTGAAGCAGTCACCACAGAACACAATCAAGAGGATTTAGAAGACCTTTATCGTGCAAGCCAAAGTGACCCATTTGATTTTGAACTTGAAATAACCGTTTCTTCAGGTGGAGAGAGTCGTTCCCAACCATTCTACTTTAATATGAAAAAAGCGATGCTTGATGATCAAATTCTCGATTTTGTCATTGAAGATGATAATATTGTCAAAAAAATCCACTACTCCGAAGTTACCGCTCCGTTACCAGTTGATAGTGACAATTTTGAATTACAACTGCTGACAGAAACCGTCGCCTTCCCTGAAACAGTTAGAATCCCCGGCTTTGATGAACGCAATATAGAATTTGCGGTCGAATTTGCTAATAGTGAGGATAAAGATAAATTCTACCTTGGTCGCCAAGATCTTGAGGCTGACGATATTGGTTTTGATAATGCAGACATTACCGTCCAAACCTTTACTCCAATTGGAGATTACGAACCAGAAACTGAAGATTACCACCTTGAAGATTTTGCCGATGAAATAAAGGGTATGGCTGAACATAAAATGGAAGATCTCTTCGCCGTTGTCAGTGCCAAATATCCTGAGCCAATTAATCTTACCCTGACTGCTTCTTTAGAAAAAGATGGCGAGAAAACTTCAAAATCACGCCAAATTACCATTAATCTTGTTCCTGCGGATGTTGATAAAGAAATTATTGATTACTTAATTGAAGATGACAAATTAATTAACGTCATTAATTACGAGAATGTCGAAAAAATTCAAAACTCGAGTGAAGATCCGACTGATTACATTGATAGTGTTGCTAACAGTGAAAATATTAAAGTTGAACACTTAGCCGATACAATTATCATTCCTTCAGAAATTGTCCTGAATAAATTTGGAGGACGGGTGCTTAATGTAGATTCCGCTATTACTCCTGTTAGTGGCGTAACTACAAGATTTGAATCTTCACAAAGTGTCAATATTGATGGCTTCGATATTACCGCAAAAACTATCACTTCCACTGGGGGTTACGTACAACAAGATCCTGATAATGAAGACTTAGATGTTTTTGCGAACGAATTAACTACAAAAGATATTTATAAATATTCTCAAGCAGCGGAAAGTGAAATAGAAATTTTGCTTACTGTTAGTTTAGAAAAAGCATCTGGTGAACTTATGGAGAGAACCAAAAAAGTCACCATTGAATTTGTTCCTGCTTATATTAACGAAACGAAAATTGGTGACGCTATCTTTGATACTGGCGGAGTAGATTCCCCATACAGCGTTGTTAACGTCTTAAATGCCGATGATTACATTGCTAATCCAGATGACGGTTTCCTCAAACAAATTAGTGTTAGTGAAAACAAAACTGATATCGTCCTCTTCTTCGATACAATTATTATTCCTCTAAATATAGAGTTTAGTGATTTCGATGGCAAAACAGTGAGTTTCACTTACGATCTTGCAAGTGAAGATGTTGCTAACATCGACGATTACTTCTTACCAAGTTCCAAAGAACATGTGATCGATGGTGTTAAACAATCGGTCCAAACCTTAACCCCGAAAGCTGGTTTTGATGCTGACGCAGCAGGAATTAATAGTTTTGAATCCTTAATTACAGCAATTAAAAATATGGCAGCAAATCCTTTTAATCCTACTTCTATTGCATTAATTAGTGCAAACCAAGCTGCTTCTACGATAGAATTTACAATGACCGTTCATATTACAATTGACGGAAAAGACGCCGGATCACGCACTTACGCATTTAGAATTTTAAAAACAACATTCTAAAGTATTTTACATTTTCTTCCACTTATTTATTTAACCGCAATTTGTCGTTTTATTTAATATTTTACTTTGGAAATACATATTAATTCATTTTTAACATATACTATAAATGTATAAAGGGGGCAAATATAAATATGAAACTAAGAAAAATTATATTATTACCACTACTACTTGTTGGTTTAGTCAGTTGTGGCGGTGGGAAAATAGCGCCTGAAAAGGCAAACGCCCGGGTTGTTGACGCTCTTGAAAAAACGTCATCTGAACCAATCAAGTCCATTGAATTAACAGCCGCGGTTGATGCATCAGTAACCACTACACTTAAGTATATAAATGGTTCTCCTACCGAAAATAATCGGATTGAAATAGCCGCTGATGGTTCAGTTAAAGCAAAAGATCTTGATAAAGGGACCGCTCAAATTGCAATCGAGGGTTCCGCAACCATTGCAAACTTCAATGAAAATGTTAAGCAAGATGAAATGAGTGGAAGCGTTGGTCTCTATTACGTCGATAATTTTGGCTATTTAAATTTAGAATCTAGTAATTATAATGGGTATACAGGTCTAACTGAATCACTTAAACAAAAACAAAAGATGGAAGCTGGTCCATTCCCGGGAATTGAATCAATTGCCGAACAATTAGAAGATTTACTAGGTGTGTCATTACCAGAAGAATTACCGAGCGAAGAGCAAAATGGGTTAAACCTAATCGATTTACTTAACCTCATCGGAAAAGTAACCGCTACAGAAAAGAATGATGTCCTAACCGTTAAATATGAAATAGAAACTGCTGATGTTGTTAAAATCTACTTAAAAGTACTCCAAAGCCAAGAAGGTTTTGCTTCCCTTACCTCACAAGAAATAGCAACAATAATTTCCGAGTTTAAAGCTGAAGTTGACCGTTCATTAGTGTTTCGAAAAGCGCTAATCACGTTTGTCATTAGCAAAACCGGCTTTATTAGTGGCTTAACCATTGACCTTGATATAGATATGAATTCTTATTATAGTGCCTGGAACGAAGACTTCAATACTTACACCGATGTGGCCACTGAAACAACGACAATTAAAGGTAAGGCAGACCTTAGTGTGAAAATCAATGAAGCCGTTAACATTACTTTCCCAAGTTTTGATGACTATGTTTTTCTTCCTGCTTGGTATGACATAGAAGAATAACTATTAGATACTTAATAAACAGCATAAATCCTCCAACTATGTTTGGGGGATTTTTTTAGCATTAGTCCACTTCTTTCCAAGTCTTTTTTAGCCCATAAATGAGCAATTTTGATATACTTATTGCATGGAAGATTTAATACAAACAGAAAACACGATTAAGGTCCTACTTAACCGGATTAGACCATATATTAGAAGCCATGGTGGTGACATTGAATTTGTCCGCTTTGAAGATGGCTTTGTTTATTTAAAATTAACCGGCGCATGTGACGGCTGCGCTTTTGTCGATGAAACGCTAGAATACGGCATTGAAGAATTACTCCTCGAAGAAGTTCCTGGTGTCATCGGCGTTATGCTCGTTTAATAATTAACTATTTTTGGTTTCTAAAATATTCGGCAATAAGTTCACGCACAAATTGACCAGTTGGTATTTGGTCCATTTTTGCTGTCACTGCTTTTTCATATGTACTTAAATAATCAATTGTAATTAAATTGTATGTTTTGTTAGAGGAAATATTACGGTTCGATGCGACATGATAACTAATAAAAGAATCAAGATTACTACCGCTGATGTTTTCAATAACTCTAACTTCATTATCAAAAGGAAAAGCTTTATAAACATCACCATAAGTAATGACTCCAGGACCAATACTCGCCCGTACACCGCCCGTGTTATGAACACTAACTAAAGATGAAGAATCGTACCCCAGTTCAGTAACACCATAATTATGGAGTAAATCAACGGCTAACTCGGCAAGACTATACTCATCTAATTGATATAGTAAGTTACCAATTACTTCATCTCTTATTTCTTTCATATCTGGAACATATTTATCGTCAAAAAGCGCCCTAACTTCCGCGTCTTCTTTGTATTTATTTATTATTTCTGAAGAGTCCGTTAAATAACGGTCACTTACTTTAAACTCTTTAGTATCAAAGTTATAAGTAGCGCTAACTTCCATGACTTGTTTGCCGTTACCATTCGTTTGAAGAATCGGCACACCATTAATCACTTTATTATCAGTCGCGTGTTGGTGACCAGAAAAAATAAGATCAACAACTTTATCATTAATAACGGAGGAGTATTCCCCTGCTCCGCCTTTTAGTGTATCGTGCGTTGAAAGGACAATCACATCTGCGCCTAAATTCCGAAGATTCGCGGCTTCACTGCGGATGTATTTATCGACTGGTTCAAAGGAGTAATTTGCGACTGCAGCGGCAAGAATTGAACTCTCTAAACTACTGCCAATTGTGCCGATAATGCCGACATTTACGCCGTTTTTCTCAACTATTACGCTATTTTTAAAAGTGTCGTCATAACTAACAATATTAGTCGCTAATTGCTTTGTTGTCTTATTAATAATGTTTGCGCCTAAGAAGGGATACTTCGCAAATTCTTTGTTTTCTTTAATATGAGTATCCATCCAATCAAACTCATGATTGCCAAGGGTCATTGCATGAAAACCAAGGACATTACCAACTTCGGTTAAGAATTTACCACGATTAAGATTTGAATCAGCGCTTCCTTGCCAATAGTCCCCAACGTTAATTTTAATGAGAGAAGCCTTACTCTTTTGATCAACATCTTTAATGTAAGAAGCTAGTTTAAAAATTCCCGGCTCCCCAGCATCTTTGTTTTCACTAATTGCACCGTGAAAATCATTAATTGCTAAAAATTGTAGTTTGGCAACTTTTGAATTATTTTCACTTGTGGAAGGACCGCTACTTTGGCTGCCTGAGTCACTACTTGAACTACTATTATCATTTTTACAACCAGTAAGTGCTAAAAGTAGGACAAACCAAATTCCCTTTGTTATTTTCATTATTTAATACTTGCTTCCGTCGAGTTTTTTAATGCTACGTAAATAAGTCGCAAGGACATCACGTGGATATTCAAATGTATTAACAAAAGAATCATTATTAAACGGTGAATCACCTAATTCGTAGACAAAGTTCGTTGTGGCTATTTGGTAGTACTCATTATCGAGTAATTGACGCTGCGGAGTTGTCCAGTAATAAGCAAAATTACCACTTCGAAATTCTTTAAGCCGTGATCCTCGAATTGAAACAAGATATATTTCGTTATCAAAAGGAAAAGCCTTATAAACATCTTCGTACCTTATCTTGCCTAAATTGAATTCACCTCTAATCCCGCCAGTGACGTTATGCATAGCGCCGACTGGTTTATATTCCACTCCGTCGATTACATACTTCTTCGTCATCACTTCAATTATTAGATTAGCAATTGCAGAACGGTTCATTGAATCTTTCACAAGCTTTGTTAAAACTTCATTTTTAACCTTTGCAATGTTATATTCTTGATAAAAATAATCAAAAATATCTTTGGTTGTTTCGTCTTCACTTAACTCTAAATTAGCAATATTTTCAATAATTTCCGAATCATTTATTTTTAAGTCTTTACTATCTTTATGAAAGGCAAATTGAACATGTTGTACGTCACGTCCGTAGGCACGGGCTTGAAGGACGGGAATACCATTAATTACTTGCTTATTATTAACATGTTGATGACCAGTAAAAATAGCGTCAACTACTTTATCATTGAGAATCGGAGCTTTTTCACTGTTTCCGGCGTCAGTTATCCATGTGTCGTGAGACGCTAAAACAACAATATCCGCACCTTTTTCCCGTAAAGCACTTGCCTCTTCAGTTACGTAATCAGTAATTTTATCAAACTCTAACCCATCGATTAAACTTGATTGAATTGTTCTTTCTAAATCACTCCCAATTACACCAATAATTCCGATATTAACTCCGCCTCGTTCAAACAAAAGTGAATCGTCAACAAAGTCTGCTACTTCTCCCGTTGCTTTTTCAATAATGTTAGCGCCTAAATATGGAAAATTAGAGATTGTTTTATTACTTTTAATTGTCTCAACTTTCCAGTCAAATTCGTGATTACCAAAAATAAAGGCGTCATAAGCCATATGGTTTAAGGCATGTGTCACCATTTTACCTTGGCTTAAATTTGAGTCCGCACTTCCTTGCCACATGTCGCCATTAGCAATGAGGACTGTTCCGCCTGGGTTTGCATTTCTTTTTTCTTTAAGGAACGTATTCATTTTACTAATACCAGGTAAGGTAGCGTCAACTTCGTAATTTAAGGCTCCATGAAAATCATTAAGCGTATAAAAATCAATTAATGTATAGCCGTCATTATCCACGACGACATTTTGTCCGCTATAGTCGAAAGTATCATATTCTAATTTAGCGGGAGTTTTTGTGCAACTTGAAACAAGAAGCGCAAAAAGTGGTAATAATAAAGTAACTCTTTTTTTCATAAGCGAATATTCTCCTTTCGGTTAACGATAATATAGCCGTCAAGATTACGAACATCAACTTTGTTATATTTAATTTTTTCGCCGTTTGGTTTTAAAAACAAACCGCCAGCTTCAGTTACAATTAAGTCACTTGCCGCAATGTCCCACTCTTTAGTGCCGGGACTGCCCCGAAAGACAAGTTCAGCTTCACCTTTTGCAATCGCAATGGCTTTTAAAGTTGAACCAATCGTCACAACCCGAGTAATAAGATCATTATTGCGTTCAAAATAATCATTTTCATTATTCCGGCGGTGATAGCGAGAAGCGACCGCGGTAATTTCACTAGTCTTATCACTAACGTGCAACGCTTTAACGTCTCCCGAAGGCGAAAGATGGAAAGCTCCACCATTAAGCGTCGCGTAATACAAGTCCCCAGTGACCGGAGCGCTAATTGCGCCTACCACAATGTCACCTTTATAACTTAAGGCAACACAAACACTAAATTCGTCGTCACGATTAATAAAGTCCTTTGTTCCGTCAAGCGGATCAATAATCCAAACATAAGGAGCGGTTAACCGTGCGCTATTATCGACTCCTTCTTCAGTTAAAAAGTGATAGGAAGGGAAAAGAGGACCTAAATAAGCACGAATTGCAGCGTCTGCCTTCTTATCGGCAATCGTCACCGGGGAATCATCTTCTTTAATTTCAACATCAAAATTTTGATGATAAACATCAAGAATGATTTTATTAGCAATCCGACACGCTTCAAGCGCTGCCGCTAGTTCTTTTTCATACATTATTCTATTTCCTCAGCATTAACTAAAGCTTCTAAAACTTTAATTATTTCTTCCTTACTTTCTAAGCGACAACCACTTGCTTTTAAGTGGCCTCCGCCCCCAAATGAACGAGCGACTTTTTGGACATTACGTGATTTCGACCGCAATTCGCAGTAAACAACCCCGTTTTCATCGCTAAAGAAGGTTGCCCAACTAGGGTAGCCTTCGTAACCTGCATAAAGATTAATAAATTGACTTCCATCACTAAAAGTAAGCGAAAGATTATCTAATTCTTCCTTAGTTAACGAAATATAAATTACGTCTTTATAGGTCTCATACTTAAGCATAAAAAAGCCTCGTGTTTTAAGTCCATCGAGTTTTCTTCTGCCTAAGACATCATTAATAAACTTAAAGTCCGCTCCTTGTTCAAGAAGGTGACTCATTATTTTAAAAGTTAAAGCACTCGTTAAGTCATAAACAAAACGGCCAGAATCAGTCGTAATACCAAGGGCAAGCGCGGTTGCGCCACGCTTGCTAATCTTTAAGTTTTCACTAATTAAATATTCGCCAAGTATTTCACAAGCCGCAATCCGCTTCGTGTTGACAATTTCTTCTTTTGTGAAATTTTCGACAAAAACATGATGATCAACTTTAAAAGAATCTTGGGCTAATTTGAAACGTTGATCAGAAACACGGTCAGCGTTAGCAATATCAACGACCAGCGCGGCACTTTTACTAATTGTTTCCTCACTCACAGTCTCAAACGGACCAAGAATCGTTAAAAACGGTTCTTTATTTACAGCAACAACATAAACTTCCTTCTCAGGAAAATTTGTTTTAATAATTTCTTGAATTCCAACCATACTCCCAATCGCGTCACCATCAGGATAAATATGGGAAAAAATCGTAATAACTTGATGACGTTTAATAAAGTCAGTTAATGGACCAAACACAGTTAAGAAGCTTTGCCGACTGATCCGAAAACTTCACATTTTTCCCGAACGACGGACTTAATTCCTTTCATGCCGGGGACAATATATTTACGTGGGTCGTATACTTTAAGGTCGTTATTTAATACTTCACGCACTGCTTTGGTGAAATATTGTTGACATTCAGTATTTACATTAATTTTAGCGGTTCCGCGTTCAATGGCTTTCTTGATTTGGAAATCAGGAATACCACTTCCACCATGAAGGACAAGTGGGACACCACAAAGTTTGTTAATGTGTTCCATTTCGTCAAACCCTAATTTAGGTTCGCCTTTATATGGTCCGTGGACACTGCCAAGGGCTGGAGCTAAACAGTCAATTCCAGTTGTTTTAACCATTTCTAAACATTCAGCAGGATTTGCGTACATTGTTTCAGCAATAACGTGTTCTTCTTGGCCACCAATGCTGCCAAGTTCACTTTCAACACTGACACCACGGGCGTGTGCGTATTCAACAACCCGTTTAGTAATTTCAAGGTTTTCTTTAAATGGGTGGTGACTTGCGTCAATCATAACGGAGGTAAAGCCAGCGTCAATTGCTTTCTTACAAGCTTCTTCGCTACTTCCGTGGTCTAGGTGAATAGCAATTGGAACGGTGTAACCACGATCAATAATTAATCCTTTGACGACATGGACTACAACATTAAAGCCACCCATATGACGGGCTGCGCCTTCACTAACCCCGATAATAACTGGGGACTTAAGGGCTTCTACTTCATCAAGAATCGCCATTGTCCATTCAAGATTGTTTGTATTGAATTGACCGACGGCATACTTTTCTTTGTTTGCTTTAATAAGCATTTCTTTCATACTAACTAACGGCATAATAATTCTCCTTTTCTCTATTTATCGTCGCCTTCTGGGGCGGGTTTAATTTCTTCAGAATCTTCCTCTTCAAAATAAGAAATTTCTTGGGCTTCTTCTTCGTCTTCTTCGTCACCTTCTTCGATATCCGAATATACTTCGCTAAGTTGTAATTCAATTTCGTCAAATGGGACAAATTCACGTAAGGTCCAGACGTTATCGCCAAGATTAACAAAGCGACCATCCATAATTAATAGGGTGTAAAATTTGGAAATTTCCTCATGTCCTTGGGCTTCACTATATTCATGTTCATTGACAATTTTTTGCCATAAATCGATGAATGATAAGGAACCTCCTTTGTCTTTTAGTAAATCATAGGCAATTTCAATGTTTGTTCTTTTTTTCATTTTAATTTTCCTTTCACATTGATGTTGGGGCATTAACACCGAGGAGGTTTAATGCATCTTTTAGCACAATTTGGGCTGCTTTCGCTAAGCCGAGCCGCGCTTTTGTGAGTGCGACATTAGTCTCGTCAAGCATCCTCGACTCCGTATAATAGGTGTGGATGAGACTTGCAATTTTTTGGACATAATTAGCGACTTTGTACGGTTCGCGGGTCAAAGTAGCGTCACTTACCATTCCAGGATAAGCCACTAATTGTTTCATTAAATTAAGTTCAGCGGCCTCTTTTAAAAGTTTTCCGCTGAAATCAAAACCATAATCACGACCTTTTTCTAAAACTGAATAAAGGCGAGCGTGCGCATATTGGGCATAAAAGACGGGATTAGCGTTTGATTTTTCACCCGCTAAATCTAAGTCAAAGTCAAAATGAGTGGAGGCTGACTTAGCAATAAAGAAGTAACGCGCTGCGTCGACTCCAATATCTTCCACTAATTCTTCAAGAGTAATTGCGTTACCAGTTCTTTTACTCATCTTCATTTCTTCGCCGTCTTTAATAATCCGGACCAGTTGAATGATCTCAACTTCTAAAGCAGAAGCGTCATACTTAAACATTTGTAAAGCTGCTTTCATCCGGCCAATATAGCCATGATGGTCCGCACCAAGTAAATCAATTAAAAGATCTGCGCCACGACTTAACTTATCAAGGTGATAAGCAATGTCTGGTAAAAAATATGTATAATCACCGTTTGCTTTAATAACGACGCGGTCTTTATCATCCCCGAACTCACTTGTTTTTAAAAATGTTGCCCCTTCACTAACATAGGAAAAAGGCTTCAATTTTAGGAGTAAGTCTTCAATCGTATTATCTTTCCGGACTTTCGTTTCAAATGAATATACATCAAAAATGACGCGAAAAGCCGCTAAATCATCTTTAATAATACTTAAAAGTATTTCGCTACCACGGAGTGAGAAAAACTTAATTGCTTCTTCTTTTTTACCAACGAGTGAATCGCCAATTTCCGCTTTTAGTGTTTTTGCGATTGCAATAAGGTCTTCACTAAAATAACCGTCTTCCGGCATTGCTTCTTTAACACCACATAAGTTTAAATAACGAACATATAAGGATTTTCCTAAATTATTAATTTGAACACCCGCGTCATTTACATAAAATTCTTTAATGACGTTATAACCTGACTTTTTAAAAAGTCGCGCCATCGTGTCGCCAACCGCTGCACCGCGAGCGTGGCCTAAGTGAAGTTTACCAGTCGGGTTTGCGCTCACGAATTCAATATTAATTGTTTCGTTTTTTGCTTCCCCATTGCCGAAAGTTTCTTCTTCGTCAATTACTGTTTGGATATATTTAGTAAGAGCAGTGGGCTTTAAAAAGAAATTAATAAAACCAGGGCCAGCTATTTCTATTTTTTCAATATCGCTATCATTAATTTTGCTAACTAAAAGGGTTGCTACTTCTCGGGGATTCTTGCGGACAGTACGAGCAAGTTGCATCGCAATGTTTGTGGCAAAATCACCGTGCTTTTCATCTTTACTCGTTTCAATAACGATTTGGTCAATGCTAACTTCATAGCCTAATTCAAGGCTTGCTTTGGCGATTAATGCTTTTAAATATTTTTCAATCATTCCCTGTCCTCGGTCATATTAGTATACTTTATATAAAGTATATATTAAAGCGTTTTTCTTTTATTTTCGTACATTAAAGCGGAAAAAGACAATATCACCGTCTTCCATCGTGTATTGTTTACCTTCACTCCGGAGTTTTCCTGCTTCTTTTATGAGTGTTTCGTCTTGATACTTCACAAAATCTTCATAATGATAGACATCAGCGCGAATAAAACCTTTTTCAAAGTCAGTGTGAATTACACCTGCGCATTCGGGTGCTTTCATCCCTTTAACAAAGGTCCAAGCCCGGACTTCATCTTTACCAACTGTAAAGAAGGAAGAGAGTCCTAATGTCTTATAAGCAACGTCACTAATTTTATGTAAGCCCGACTTAGCAATGCCGAGTTCTTTAAAATATTGTTCTTGGTCGTCCGCGGCCATTCTTGATAGTTCAGCTTCAAGCGCTGCACTTACAACAACGACTTCAGCGTTTTCTGCTTTAGCAATTGCCGCAACAGCTTGGTAATCACTATTCTTTTCGTATGTCGTATATTCAGAATCACTAATATTAGCAAGGTAAATAATGGGTTTAATGGTTAGTAGCCCATAGTTCTCTTTAATATATTTGATTTCTTGTTCACTTAAAGAATCAACGAGGCGCGCGGGAATTTCGTTTTCTAAAGAAGGAATTAATTTATTAATGATTGCCATTTCTAAAATAGCTTCTTTTTCTTTATTAACGCGGGCTTTAGTTTCCACTTTCCCAATTCGCTTATAAAGAGTGTCTAAGTCTTTCATAATTAGTTCAAGATTAATCGTTGCAATGTCGCGCGCGGCATTAACGCTTTCTTCAACGTGAATGATGTCAGACTCACTAAAACAGCGAACAACTTCAATAATAACGTCACATTCACGAATATGGGCTAAGAATTGGTTGCCTAGTCCTTCTCCCTTATTTGCGCCTCTAACTAATCCCGCGATATCATTAAATTCAATGGTCGCATAGATTGTTCTTTCGGGATGATAATATTCACTTAAGGCCGTAACACGTGCGTCTAAAACACGGACAATTCCTTTATTTGGATTAATCGTCGCAAACGGATAATTAGCGGCTTCAACATTACTTGCCGTCAGTGCATTAAATAAAGTCGACTTTCCGACATTAGGTAATCCAACAATTCCAACACTAAGTGCCATAAGTTCTCCTTTTTTCGTCGTTGTATTATAGCGCGCTTCTTCTTAAGAAGCAATAAAAAAAGCAAGAAAAAAGACCCTCCACGACGGATAGGTCTTTTCTTTCTTGTTAATTACTCGTGGAGTTAAATTTTAACAATGTGCGAAGCTCTCGCGCCGCGATCTGATTGTTCTAATTCAAATTCTACTTCTTGCCCAGCGGAAATGGTTTTAAAGCCTTCCATTTCAAGCGATGAGTAATGGAAAAAGACGTCACTGCCGTCTTCGCTGTGAATAAAGCCGAAACCTTTTTCCTTGTTGAACATTTTAATAGTGCCCTTCATCAATAATCCTTCCCTGACTTCTAGTCTAATCGACTTGCCGTCTAATTTGTGTAAACACAAGTATGATTATAACAATTAAAAATTTAATAACAAGTGAAAGCGCCTAAAATTCCGTTTATTATATAAATTCTTCCATTATTGGCTTATTAATAATAGCCTATCAATAATTTCATAAACTACTTATAGTTATCGTTGATATTATTTGTTTTTGAGGGTAGAATTAAGACAGTTAGGACAGATTAAATGATCACACTAAGTAACAACGCACCAATTTACGAGCAAATTATTAACCAGTTTTCTTTACTTATTGAAGCTGGTGTTTTAAGTGCGGAAGAAAAGATGCCCTCCGTCCGCGAACTTGCAATTGAACTCGGAATTAATCCAAATACTGTTTTACGTAGTTATTTAGAGTTAGAAAAACGTGGCTACATTACTGCTTCACCAAAACGGGGCTACTATGTAAAAACACGTGAGAGTGTCGTTGAGGATATAGTTAGTCAGAAAATCCACGAGTTAGTGGCGCTTGCTAAAGATAATGGCCTCACAGTGGAAACACTAAAAGCGATGATTGAAAAGAATTATGGGGATAACGATAATGATTGATATAAGAAATGTTTCAAAAAAATATGATGGAAAACTGGCGCTTGATAATGTTTCCTTTACCTTGGAAGAAAATGAAATTCTTGCCCTTGTTGGTGAAAACGGCAGCGGTAAATCAACCCTTCTTCGCCTTCTTGCTGGAGTTTACAAAGAAGACGCCGGGGTCATCACCTTCAACAGTGAATTAATTTACGATAATCCAAACGTTAAACAAAAGATGTTATACATTAGTGATTCACCCTTCAGCGGACCAATGACCACAATTGATGACTTAGTTCTCTATTACTCTTCTTTCTATCCGTTTGATAAAGTCTTATTCAAAGAATATTTAATTAAATTTAAAGTAAATGAGAATAAATTACTTTCAAAATTTTCTAAAGGGATGCGCCGCCGGGTTTATTTATGTATTGCTTTAACAATTGCCCCTTCTTTTCTTCTTTTAGACGAAGCTTTTGACGGTCTTGATCCACGGGGTAAGATGCTTTTTAAACAAGAATTCATTAAAATTAGTGAAGCAAAGCCGATTGCGCTCATTATTGCGACTCAGTCACTGCGTGACGTTGAAGATATTGCGGACAGTTACTTAATTTTGAAAAAAGGCGTAACAACCCGTTACGGGCAGTTAAGTAAAATTAAAGAAGATTACCATAGTTATATGCTCGCTTTTAAAGACGCGGTGGATACAAGCTTATTTAGTAGTTCCCTTCTTCTCTCCTTCAGTGGTAGAGAAAAAATCTACACCCTCGTTTTAAAAGGAAGCCAAAAAGAAGTTGAAGCTTATATTAATAAACTGCATCCTGTTGTTTGTGAAAAACTTAATTTAACCTTCGAACAATTATTTATTAGCGAAGGAGGCGTTAAACATGAGTAAAACATATTTAAAATATTTACTTAAAAAGAATTATAAGATGATTTTACTGATGGGCATTATTTCGCTCTTCTTTCTCCCGCTTGCAGCGCTGACCACGAGAGTTCATCTGCTAAAAACTGAAATTTATTCTTGTTCAATGACCCTTCCGCCGATTGAGGTTCTTGCTTACTTCGCTAACGACTATTCGTTTGGTCTTCATACCGTAGCGACGATGATTTTTGCAACCATTATTCCTTTTTTCTTACATAATTCATTTTATAATCGTAATCAATTAGATGCTGATTTAGCCCTGCCGATTAAAAAGTGGAAAATGGCGACCACTAATTTTATTTTTGGGGTACTTGCCTTAATTGCAATTAGTCTATTTTCATTTACTTTAGGCTTTACAATATACGCAATTAAAGGTTTGCCGCTTCGTTTTGGAATGTTAATTCTCTACTTCTTAGTCATTATTGTCGTCGCCTTATTTATGTATATTCTCGTTTACTTTGCACTCTCCTTTGTCCATACAACCATCGACGGCGCGATGCTTTTAGGCTTAATTCTCCTCTTACCTATTTTTATGAGCGGGGTCGTTAGCATGAACTTTACTTTTGGCTCAAACACTTTTGCTTATAGGCTTGAGGAGTTTTTACTTCTCTTTAATCCGATAGGGTTAGCAAATGAGGTTCAACAATATTTCACTATATCACTCATTAATCAACCCGCGGAAGTAATGGATAAAATCGCCCACTTAGCCGCGCTTGGTTGTGCGGAAGCAAAATATTATACCTATCTCACAGGCAAAGCTTGGGAGTTAAACAACACCATTATGTTAATTATCTATGCGCTGCTTGGTGGAGGTCTCTCTTACTTAACAATCCGCCGGATTGTCACCGACAAGGCGGAATATGCCGGAACTAAAGAAACTGCACCTCATCTTACTTATTACGGAATTATCATTGTCGCTTTCCTCGCCATTTTAGCGTTTATTGAACTTGAACAAGTTGAATCAATTGTCTTCGCCGCCTTTATTTTCACGGCTTATTTTGTTGCGATGTTTGTTAATGCTCGTAAAATCACTTTAACAAAAAGAATTCTTATTCCCTTTGGAATTATCGTCGGTGTTGCCTTAATCATAAAACTTATCCTTCTTGGTCACACAACATACGTAATAAACTTAGCACTCTTTTAGCCTCATAAGTCCCGCTTTGAGAAAACGAGCAAATCTTTCTTCTTAACCCGTCCTTTAAAAAAGGTAAGTAAAACAAATAATAGACTAAGCGAGAAAGCCACGACCACAAAATAAGGTAGAACTTCAAAGTGATATTTAAACGGGGTTAAGAAGGTGTCACTTAAGATATATTCAATTAAAAAAGAAAACAAAAACATTTGTCCTAAAGAAAGTAAAATATTTAGTCCAAGGAATCTTTTAATATAGTTGTTAATTATTTTTTGGAGCGTCTTCTTCGCGTAACCAATTAAATGTAGACCGCTGAATTCTTCGTTTAACTCCGAAACTAAAAGATAGATAACCATAAAAATAATAATAGTGCTAAGAGCAAAAGCCGCAACAGCAATCACAAGAGTGTAATTTTGTAATTCACTGAGCGACTGATCAAGGGAGGTTTTAAATTCTTTAAAAGGATAAGTGACTTTCAGGTTAGTGTCCGCTATTTCTTCTTCAACAATTACACCGTTAAGACGTAACGAAAAAACATCAACGCCAAAAACATCTTTAAAGAGTAAATAACTCCACAGTGGTTGGTGATAGAGAATACTTTGGTCTTCATCAATTACGTCTTTTATAACCAGGCTAGTTTCTTGATACTCTTTTTGATACTCCTTATTTATTTCACTAATTGCTGTTAACGCTCCTATATGAAGACTTTGGCCCACTACGTCCGTTTTATTAAAAAGCTGTTCCGCTAAGCCACTTGAAATCCCGATTTCATTTAGTGCGTATTCTTTTTGAGCTTTTGCAAAGCGAAAACTACCAAGTCCGTTATATTGAATTGCTAAGTTAATGATTCCCGCTGGTAGTTCAAAGTTCGGCCGACTTTTTTCTCTTTCACTTTTATCAAGATTAATAACGTCATCCACTAATGAGGGGTTGGGAGAGAGAAAAAAATTATATAGGTAACCAACCATCATCATTTGTGGAATAAAAGTTAACCCGCCGTCAAACGTGAAAAAGGATGAACTATTACTGACACTTAAAACTTCATTAAAACGCGGCGGAGCTTCAAAGATTACAATCCTATTTAATAGTGCGCTTTTGCTGAATATATGGCGAAAATAGTGACGATTTGCAAGTGTAACAACATATTTTTCACTTTTTGACGTTTGCCAAAGAAGCGGCTCGGCGTTAAGAGAATACAAGTAATTAATCCGCTTTAAAGTCCACGGATATTCTTCTTCTTTTGTTAAATTAAGCGAAGAAGGTAATCCCATCTTATCTTCAAAAAGGCGGACAACATCATTTGGTTCCCCCATAATTACATAAGGTTCAAGTCCTAAGAGGACACTCTTAAGGACAAAGCTTTCTTCAACAAAATAGTCCCATAAATTATTCCCGACATTTAACTTCAGTACAACCTCGTTTTGTTTCAAGTATGCGCCTAAATCAACTGGTGAATTACGAAAAGGAAGCCGCAAAACATTTTGGAGCACTTTATAATCATCAAAAGGTAAGACAAGCGCAATTTCACCCATTTCTAAGCTACTTATATAAGGGAATGTTTCTTCTTTTACTTCATTTATAAAAAGTGGTTCGTTAAAAAGACCAACGTGGAAGGAAGGAAGTGGGAAATCAAAGTTTTGAAAAGTAAGAGAAAGCTTATTGACTGAGGGAAAATGAGTAAACATATCATTTGTGTAAACCGCGCCAACTTTGTAAGTGCCTGGAAAGGAAGAAACAATATCTTCGCGCTTTGCGCTTTTAACAACACTTGGAGGAGGGATCGCATCCGCTTCGACGAATCTAGTGTCTTCCGTAAATGAACCTTGAAACGCTGAAGTCATCTTTGTATTAATTGCGGAAACTAAAAGGAGTGAAAGCCCAAGACTAACAATCCCTATATTAATACTGGTTCCTGTGAAAAGATTTTGCCTTTTCTTCGCTTTTAACAGCGCTTTTGCTATGTAATCACTGTTGTCCCCATAATCTCCTTGAAATTCCTTGGTCTTCACTGCCTTTGTTTTTTTATTATTTATTTCTTTTACTTTAACAATTTCTCCGTACTGTAAAAAGAGAATAACATCAGCATATTCCTCAATTAACTGTTGGTCATGACTCACTAAAATCACGATACTTCTTTTAGCTTTTTCCGCAATTAACTTCATTGCAATGTGGGCGTTTTTGGAATCAAGCGCTGCGGTTGGTTCATCAAATAGATAAAGAGGCACTTCTTTTGCAAGAGTGCGGGCAAGCGCTGCTCTTGTTTTCTCACCGCCTGATAACTTCTTTACTTTTTGACTTAAGCGATGTTCAATATTTAACTTTCGCGCTAAAAGTGACACTTTTTCACTATTAAAATTAACAAGTTCTTGATTGGTGTTTATTGCAGTTAATAAAATGTTATCTTCAAGCGTTAATTCTTCTAGAAAAACTGAGTGTTGGAAGTAAATACTGAGGTGCGAAGATCTTAATTCACAAATTTCAGCCTCTTTCATCGCTTTGTAATCCTTGTTAAAGAGAGTAACACTGCCGGTATACTGTTTGTTTAATCCCGCAATGATGTTTAAAAGGGTAGTCTTCCCGCAGCCGGAGGGGCCAAGAAAGACATAAAGACCAGGACGCGAAAGATTTAGTTTCTTGATATCAAGAATCTTCTCTCCGCCTAAAACACATTCGATATTTTCCAAGTTAAGCATCTAATAATAAATACAACAATGGCCGCCGCATATTCACAAGAAAAATAATAGTTATCGTTAAAAGTAACAAAATATAATTGCCACTTACTATTGTTAAGATTAAATTAAAGTTAAGACCAAAGGTTAAATTTAAGACAAGTATTTTGTGAATTAATGCACTAATTAGCGGCAAAATGCGGGGAATAAGCATTACTCCACCTAAACCAAGTAAAAAATTAAAAGTGATAATTGAGAGAAAAATAAAGTATATTTCACCCTTTTTGGCACCCAATAATTTTAATAATGCAGCTTGGGGAAGAATTGACATAAGTGAAGTATAGGCCACAACAAAGTAAATCACTAAACTGGCAATAACTACAAAGACAAGGAGCATAATGATTAATATATTTAAGTATTCGTATAACGCTTTAAAGCTTTCAACCTTTCCAATATGATCCCCACTTATTTCTAATCCGTGATTTTCTCCTTTAATGTCTTCGGTTATTTTAGTGAATTTTTCTAGTTGGTCCCGGTCTTTAAAGTGACATCTTAGTTTTTGACTTAAGAGTTCATTACTCGCGTTAACGTTAAGTAAGAAGTTATTTAAGGTTAACCCGGGGTTAATCATAACTGAACCTAATATTTTATCGACCACTCCTTGGGGGAGATAAAGTTTGGGGGTTGAAAAGTAATTTGGTTCACTATAGATAAAATTTACATCAAGTTCTTCACTTACCTTCACCTCAAGCACTTTTTCGTTAACGGTAAAAGAAGAATTAATATCAAGTTTTAATGTAATGTCGTCTTTATTAACATTAGTGTTATCCGCTAATACTTTTAAATAAGCTTCGTTAATCCCGATTCCTTGACGAGGTTCTGCGTATGTAATAATCTGCGGTAGATCAAGCAC
This sequence comes from uncultured Staphylococcaceae bacterium, assembly GCA_964368105.1. Taxonomy (GTDB): domain Bacteria; phylum Bacillota_I; class Bacilli_A; order RFN20; family CAG-826; genus UBA1361. The sequence goes on along the minus strand of CAYJAE010000001.1, from coordinate 981 downwards.
TTCTCCGAAAATTGATACTTCGCTATTTTGCCAAAAGTACGAATAATCGGGTCGAATACTAAATTGTCCAGTATGCGCCATATAAGTCTGGATATAACTTAAACTAGGTCGAGCGTAAGACTTAACATTAATTAAATCGTTATTGGTTTCGACACTTTGATAAAGCGAGATATCAACACTTAAATGTTCAAAGTAGCTTTCGCTAAAAACCGTAACAATCATCGGTCCTTCCGTAAAGACAAGGACAAAGAGCACTAAAAACAAGTTAGTAATGTTTAAAAAGAACACTAACAAAATATTTTTTGATAAATTACGTTTGTAAAAAATGTTTAAGATTTTAAACTTCCTAAACATCTTCCACGATCTTTCCTTGCTCCATTTTTATTTTAACGACATTTCTCGCAGTAAATAAATACGCTTGGTGCGTTGCAACAATCAGGAGTTGTGTTTTCGCTAATTTACTTAAAACATCTGCGACTAAAAGACTATTTTCGTAATCAAGATGCGCCGTTGGTTCGTCCACGAGGGTAACGGGTTTATTCATATAAAGACCACGAAGAATACTCGCACGTGCTTTCTCTCCGCCACTACAAAGCGAGGCTTTACGGTGCAAAATCTTATTAATTTGCAATAGTTTTGCTATACGAACTACTTCTTTCTTCCGTTTCGTCTTGTTATAAAACTGGACAATCCGAATATTTTCGTAAAGCGAAATTGCTCCGTAAAAGGTCGGTTGCTGCAAGATCAAACTAACCGCATTACTTTTTAGTTTTTTCTTCTTATAAATTATCTCGCCCTCAGTCACAGGAATAACACCTGCAATAATATGGAGTAAAGTCGATTTACCACTGCCGGACGGTCCACTTAAAAGATAGAGAAAACCAGTCTTAAAAATGTAATTAACATCTTTTAAAACTATAATTTCACCGAAAGATTTATTTATGTTTTTTAAAGATAAAATAGGAACCTCCTACTTTATAA